>NZ_JCAFRS010000004.1:0-312786 GCF_059368435.1 Stenotrophomonas sp. YJH_SMC_54
CCAGCGCAATTCCGTGCTGACCCAATGGCTGCACCACTACAACTGGCACCGCCCTCACATGGGGATCGGTGGCCAGCCACCTATTTCCAGAGTCCTGCTGAACAACGTGGTGGGTTTACACAACTAACAGTCGACTCTACCAACAATCGACTCTACTGACAGAATCTGTCAGCAGGGCCGTACCACCATGAGCGCTCCCAACAACGGAGCTTCCCCATGTTCACGCCCAGCACCCTGCTGCAGTACGTGCGCGACGTCGCCGCCAGCGCCACCTTCTACAGCGGCATCCTCGGCAAGCCGCCGGTCGAGCAGTCGCCCGGCTTTGCCCTGTTCCTGCTCGGCGATGGCGCCGCACTGGGCCTGTGGCAGCGCGATGACGTGCAGCCGCCGGTGTCCGCGCAGGCCGGTGCCGCGGAGCTGGCGATGGTGGTGGCCAACCCGGAGGCTGTGCAGCAGATGCACGATGCGTGGCGCGCTCTTGGTGTGGAGATCCTGCAGGCGCCGGTGACGCTGGAGTTCGGCCATACTTTTGTCGGGGCAGATCCTGATGGCCACCGCCTGCGTGTGTACAGCCGCGCCGAGGGCCTGGTCGCGCGCGATTGATCGCCCGCATTGTGTAGATCCACGCCATGCGTGGATGGAGCGCGACGGAGCAGGCACAAAAAAACGCCGGGCAATGCCCGGCGTTTTCTCCAAGTCATGTGCCAACCAACGGTTGGCACCCACCGATCAGGTGGCCGATCAGCTGGCCAGCGCCAGGTCGTCCATCATTGCGCGCAGGAAGCGCGCCGCTTCGCCGCCGGTGGCCGCGCGGTGGTCGAAGGTGACCGACAGCGGGATCACCTTGTGCGCTTCCACGCCGCCCATCACCGGGGTCATCTGGTGGCGGGCACGGCCGGCACCGACGATGGCCACGCACGGCGGCACCACGACCGGGGTCGCGTAGCGGCCGGCGAACATGCCGAAGTTGGACAGCGAGATGGTGTAGCCGCTCAGTTCCGAGGCGGCGATCGAACGCGATTCCACCTGCTCGCGCAGGCGGTTGACGCCTTCGCGGATGCCACGTGCATCCAGCATGTCGGCATTGCGCAGGGCCGGCACGAACAGGCCGTCGTCGGTGTCCACGGCGATGCCGATGTCCACCTGTGCGTGCAGGGTGCGGGTCAGCGCTTCACCGTCGAACCAGGCGTTCATCGCCGGCACCTTCTGCGCGGCGACCACGATCGAACGCACCAGGCGCGCGGTGACGTCGTTGCCCGGCACCCAGGCGTGGATGTCGGCGTCGTCGTTCAGCGTAGTCGGCACGACCTTGCTGTGCGCATCGGCCATCACGCGGGCCATGTTGCGGCGCACGCCCTTCAGCGGTTCCGGCTGGCCCTTGGCGACCACGCCCGGCGGCTGGGTACGCATCGGCTTGCCGGCGGCGGACAGCGGGGTGCGGGCTTCGCTCTGCACCGGGGCAGACACCTGCGCCGGGGCCGGCGCGGCATAGGCAGCAGCGGCAACCGGTGCCGGAGCAGCGCCGAGCTTGGCGGTGCCGTTGGCGGCGGCCTGCTTGACGTCGGCCATGGTGACCGCGCCATCGGTGCCGGTAGCGGCCACGCGGCTCAGGTCCACGCCCAGCTTGCGCGCCATCGCACGCACGGCCGGCACGGCCTTGACGCCACCGACGGCCAGCGCCTGCTCGGCGTGCACGGCGTTGGAGCTCTGCATGGCGCCGACCACGGTGCCGGCATCATCGCGCTCGGCAGCGGCGGGCTTGGCTTCTTCTGCGGCCACCGGTGCGGCAGCAGTGGGAAGCGGCGGCGGGGTCGGTGCGGCAGCCGGCGCGGCCGGTGCGGCATGACCATGGCTGTGGCCGGTGTCCTGGCCATCGGCACGCTGCGGCAGGTTCGGGTCCAGTTCGAAGCTGGCCAGCACCGAACCGGTCGGGATGATGTCGCCGGCACCGCCGGACAGCTTCAGCACCTTGCCGGAGAACGGCGAGGGCACTTCCACCACGGCCTTGGCGGTCTCCATCGACACCAGCGGCTCGTCCAGCTTGATCACATCGCCTTCCTTGACGAACCACTCGACGATGGTCGCGTCCGGCAGGCCTTCGCCCAGGTCGGGCAGGTTGAAGTTCTTGGTCTGGCTCATTTGCAGTTCTCTTCCAGCAGTTCCAGTTCGCGGGCCGGCAGCCAACCCGTCGCGCCATTGGCGCGCTCGGACCACCACCACCCGCCGTGTTCGTGATGAAGCTTCACCATCTCGCCGCTTTCCACATCCAGCTCGCGGGCGTCGTAGTCGCACAGCGCTTCGGCGCGACCCTCGTCCAGCAGCTGCAACCAGGCGATGGGCGCCCATCCAGCGCGCCCATCGTTGGTGCGTACCCAGGCAAACGCCGGCCATTCCTCGTCACGTACACCTACTTCGACGATCTGGCCGGTGTGGAACCGGAGCGGGTTGGGATACTGGCTGCGGTAAGCCCCCAGAAGGCGGGCCCGCATGTCAGCCGGCCGCCACCGCGCGCTTGGCCGCAGCCACGATCCGCTCAACGCTCGGCAGGTACTTCATTTCCAGGCGGAACAGCGGGATGTGGGTGTCGTAGCCAGTGACGCGCTCGACCGGGGCCAGCAGGTCGTAGATCGATTCCTCGGCCAGGCGCGCGGCGATCTCGGCGCCGAAGCCCGCGGTCTTCGGGGCCTCCTGCACGATCACGCAGCGGCCGGTCTTGGCCACCGATTCGGCGATGGTGGCGAAGTCCAGCGGACGCAGCGTGGCCACGTCGATGACTTCGGCACTGATGCCTTCGCCGGCCAGCTTGTCGGCCGCTTCCAGCGCTTCCTTCACCTGCGCGCCCCAGGTCACCAGGGTCACGTCGGTGCCGTCGCGCAGCACGAAGCAGACGTCCAGCGGCAAGGCTTCGCCGTCGTTGACGACCACTTCCTTGTACTGGCGGTAGATGCGCTTGGGCTCCATGTAGATCACCGGATCCGGTTCGCGGATCGCGGCCAGCAGCAGGCCGTAGGCGCGCTGCGGCGACGACGGCAGCACCACGCGCAGACCCGGCACGTTGGTGAAGATCGCCTCGTTGGCTTCGCTGTGGTGTTCCGGCGCGCGGATGCCACCGCCCCACGGCACGCGCAGCACCATCGGGCAGTGCAGGCGGCCACGCGTGCGGTAACGCAGGCGTGCGGCGTGGCAGACGATATGGTCGACCATCGGGTACATGAAGCCATCGAACTGGGCTTCGGCCACCGGCTTCATGCCCTGCGCGGCAAGACCAATCGTCAGGCCGGCGATGGTGGTTTCATCCAGCGGGGTGTCGAGGATGCGGTCCGAGCCGAAGCGCTGCTGCAGACCGGCAGTGGCGCGGAACACGCCGCCGTTGACGCCCACGTCTTCGCCCAGCACCAGCACCGACGGGTCGTGTTCCAGCTCCCAGGCCAGCGCCTGGGTGATGGCTTCGATGAGGGTGATCGGGGTGGTGGTCATGCTCTCTTCTCCGCGCGCGACCGCAGCGCTGTCGGCGGCGTTGGTGTGCGCGCCGGGCGCGCCGTTCTTGATCTCATCCATGGCGCTTCTCCAGGGCGATCGCCTGGGCACGCTGGGCCAGCAGGTCCGGCGGCGGATCGGCATACAGGAAGTCGAACATCGCCTCGACCGGCTGCACCGGCGTGTTGAGGTACAGGTTCACTTCCTCGTCCACGCGCGTGCCGCACTCGGCGACCCAGGCAGTCTCTTCGTCCTCGCTCCACACACCGGCGTTGATCAGGTACTTGCGCAGGCGCAGCATCGGCTCGCGCTGCCAGGCATCCTTCACTTCGGCGTCGTCACGGTAGCGGCGCGCGTCATCGGCAGTGGTGTGGTCGGACAGGCGATAGGTCATCAGTTCCAGCACGGTGCCGCCGTCGCCGGCCAGCGCACGTTCGCGCGCCTGCTCCATGGCCGCCAGCACCGCGATCAGGTCGTTGCCATCCACCTGCAGGCAGTGCAGGCCGCCCGCCAGGCCCTTCTGCGCCAGCGTTTCGGCACCGGTCTGGGCCGAACGCGGAACCGAGATGGCCCAACCGTTGTTGACGATGCACAGGATCAGCGGGAGCTTGTAGGCGCCGGCCGAATTCAGTGCTGCGTAGAAGTCGGTCTTGGAGCTGCCGCCGTCGCCGCACACGGCCACCGCGATCTGCGGTTCCTTGTTGAGCTTGAACTTCAGCGCCGCCCCTGCGGCATGCAGGCACTGGGTGGAAATTGGCACGCAGAACGGGAAGTCCTTGGCCGCGTTGCCGCCGTAATCGTTGCCGCGTTCGTCGCCGCCCCAGTACATCAGCACGTCGTGCGGGCGCACGCCACGCATGAACATCGCGCCATACTCGCGGTACGAAGGCGCGAACACGTCGTCCTTCTGCATCGCCGCGCCGATACCCACGTGTGCGGCTTCGTGGCCCAGGCAGGCGGCATAGGTGCCGAGCTTGCCGGTGCGCTGCAGTGCGATGGATTTGCTGTCGAACGTACGTACGAACAGCATCTGCTTGAACAGCGGTACCAGGACCTTGGGGTCGCGCAGCGACGCAGGCAGGTCATCGCGGACGAGTTTGCCGTCCGTATCCAGGTACTGCAGGTATTCGATCTTGAATTCAGCGGCAACCGTCATTGCGTACTGCACCTTCGACAGAGAAGTTACAAATGATATGAATCGCCATGTTAAGGAACGCGTACGGAATAGCCTTCCTGCGCCGCAACACGGGAATTCCCCGTTTTACCCCTGCCGGCGGGTGGGGGGCCAATAACAACAACGTATTCAGTCGTTGCTGCAAAGCATCAGAATACGCCTCTGGCTGACCGCCAGTACAACGGCCTGGACGGTTCCACGCGCAGGCCCGGGATCGGCCGATGCTCCACGGCCAACCGCACGCCCGGGTATGGACCCGGCGGCTGCCAGCGCGGCGGCAACGCGCTACCCTTGCCGCCCCCGATCTGGTCCCGCCCATGTCCGTCGACAACAACCAACGCGATCTCGAAGCCGGCATCCACACCGACCTGCAGGGACGCCTCACCTACGGCGGCTACCTGCGGCTGGACCAGCTGCTCAGCGCGCAGCAGCCGCTGTCCAGCCCGCCGCACCATGACGAGATGCTCTTCATCATCCAGCACCAGACCTCGGAGCTGTGGCTGAAGCTGCTGGGCCATGAGCTGCGTGCCGCAATCGGCTTCCTGCAGCGCGATGAAGTCTGGCAGTGCCGCAAGGTGCTGGCGCGCAGCAAGCAGGTGCTGCGCCAGCTGACCGAGCAGTGGTCGGTGCTGGAAACACTGACCCCGTCCGAATACATGGGCTTCCGCGACGTGCTGGGCCCGTCGTCGGGCTTCCAGTCGCTGCAGTACCGCTACATCGAGTTCCTGCTGGGCAACAAGAACGCGCAGATGCTGCAGGTGTTCGAGCACGACCCGGCCGGGCAGGCGCAGCTGCGCACCGTGCTGGAGGCGCCCAGCCTGTACGAGGAATTCCTGAAGTACCTGGCCCGCTTCGGCCATGCCGTGCCGGCGGTCTACGAGGCCCACGACTGGACCCAGCCGCACGTAGCCGACGACGCCCTGCAGCCGGTCTTCGAACGCATCTACCAGGACACCGACCGCTACTGGCGCGAGTACGCGCTGTGCGAGGACCTGGTGGATCTGGAGACCGCCTTCCAGCTGTGGCGCTTCCGCCACATGCGCACGGTGATGCGGGTGATCGGCTTCAAGCGCGGCACCGGTGGCTCGTCCGGCGTGGGCTTCCTGGCCAAGGCACTGGAGCTGACCTTCTTCCCCGAGCTGTTCCAGGTGCGCACCAGCCTGCAGGCCGCGCCCCCGGCCGAACAGGCCTGATCCGTATTCAGCTTGGATCCCGGCCGGCGGCTGGATCGTTTCAGATGCAAGTTCAGCGAGCAGGCTGGCACCTGCCTCAAACGGCGTGTATTTGACGTGAACGCCAGAAGTCGGTGATCCTCGCGCGTTGCTCCAACTGCACACCGGACGTGCTCGTCATCCACCGAACCAGGAAATCCGCATGAGCGTAAACGCCACTGCGAACACCCCAGAGCCGGCGCTGCCGGACTTCAAGACCACGCTGGGCCACCCGCGCCCGTTGTGGATGCTGTTCATGACCGAGTTCTGGGAACGCTTTGCGTTCTACGGCATCCGCTGGGCCTTGGTGCTGTACATCGTCGCCCAGTTCTACAACGGCAGCGCTGCCGGTGAAGGCGACGCCAGCCGCATCTACGGCGCCTACCTGGCCCTGGTGTACGCCGCGGCGATCTTCGGTGGCTACGTGGCCGACCGGGTACTGGGCTACCAGCGCTCGATCCTGACCGGCGCGATCATCATGGCCGCCGGCCTGTTCATGATCTCGCTGCCACAGGAGCACATCTTCAAGCTCGGCCTGGCCACGATCATCGTCGGCAACGGCCTGTTCAAGCCCAACATCTCGACCATGGTCGGCAAGCTGTACGGGCTGAAGGACGAGCGCCGCGATTCGGGCTTCACCATCTTCTACATGGGCATCAACATCGGCGCGATGATCGCCCCGGTGCTGACCGAGTACCTGGCCCGCAAGGTGTTCGGTACCGATGCGATGCCGTCCTACAAGGTCGTGTTCATCGCCTCGGGCGTGGGCATGCTGATCTCGCTGGTGTGGTTCTACATCGGTCGTGCCGGCCTGAAGGGCATCGGTGCACCGCCGGCCGGCGCCGAAGGTTTCGGCCGCATCATCATGGTGCTGGCCGGTGCCGTGGTCGCCATCCCGGTCGCGTACTTCCTGCTGGCCACCGGCGCCACCGCGCTGGCCTGGATCCTGGGTGCGATGTTCACCGCGCTGGCCGTCCTGCTGCTGGTCGAGGGCATCCGCGAAGGCAAGGTGCAGCGCGACCGCGTGATCGCCATGCTGATCATCTTCGCCTTCAACGTGATGTTCTGGATGTTCTTCGAACAGGCCGGCAGCTCGTTCACCTTCCTGGCCGAGAACATCGTCAACCGCCAGTTCGGTGACTGGACCTTCCCGACCGCGTGGTTCCAGTCGGTCAACTCGGTGGCGATCATCACCCTGGCCCCGGTGATCGCCTGGATCTGGGTGGCCATGGGCCGCGCCAATCCGTCCATCCCGCGCAAGTTCGGCCTGGGCCTGCTGTTCAACGGCGCCGCCTTTGCGCTGCTGATGTTCGCCCTGTCGCAGATGGTCGTGGACGGCAAGATCCCGTTCTGGACCCTGTTCATGGTCTACGTCATCCAGTCGGTGGGTGAGCTGTGCCTGTCGCCGATCGGCCTGTCGATGGTGACCAAGCTGGCCCCGGTGCGCCTGGTCGGCTTCGGCATGGGCGGCTGGTTCCTGTCCACCGGCATCGGCAACAACCTGTCGGGCATCTTCGCTGGCGTGGTCAGTGGTGAAGGCGGCATGACGGTCGAGTCGGCCCTGAAGGGGTATACCTTCGGGTTCTGGGCCCTGATCGGCTCCGGCGTGGTGTTGTTCCTGATCGCCCCGCTGATCAACAAGCTGATGCACGGCGTCAAGTAATGATGGGAGGGTAGAAGGCATGCGTAGCAAGCTCGGTACTGCGGTAGTGGTGGTCTGTGCGGCGCTGATCGGCGCCTGTTCCCAACCGCAACCGCCTGCCACCGCCGAGCCCACGCAGCCTCTGGATACCCGACCCACCGAGCCACCGGTCGCTGACCCCAGCGAACCGGTGGCCTCGGGCAACACCCCGGTGGCGGCAGACATTGCCGCCATCGCCGGGCTCGGTGCGCAGTTCGACCCGGCCCGCAACCCCGCCGATGATCTGGCCACCGCCAAGGTGGAAGCCCAGCGGGGCAAGAAGCGCATCCTGCTGGAGGTCGGCAACGCCGCCTGTGAGCGCTGCCGCGCGCTGGACGATGTCGTGGAAGGCAACGGCGACCTGCGTCGCTTCCGCGATGCCCACTACGTGTGGGTGAAGGTCAACGCCAGCGACGAGCAGCCCAACACCGCCTTCTTCGCTCAGTTCCCGGTGATGGAGCGCGACTACCCGCACCTGCTGGTGCTCGATGCCGATGGCGGACTGCTGGTGTCGCAGGCCACCGGCGAACTGCGCAGGGGCGAAGCCTTCCAGCCGGCACGGGTGAGCGCCTTCCTAAAACAATGGGCGCCTGACAAACCGGAATAGGGGTAGTGCCGGCCGCTGGCCGGCAGGGGTGGTGGTGGGTGGGTGCCGACCGCTGACCGCCAACCCCGGTGGACGCCGACCGCTGACCGCCATCCCCGGTGGGTGCCGACCGTTGGTCGGCACAGAAGTGCATCCACGCATCACGTGGATCTACTGTGGTTGCGGTCACATTCCCGGAATCGGCATCTCAATATCGCAACGCGCTCGCCGTTACCGGCAAGGACCTCAGTCGACATCCCGTCGACGCAACCTTCCGGAACGCCCATGCACAGCGACCACGCCGAACGACTGCCCGAACCCGCCAGTGAGTTGGCCGAGGGTGGAGCAGGCGAGGGCGTAACCCTGCCGCCGCAGGAGGCGCTGCTGGATGACACCGGAACCGGCGAGGCCACCGTCGACCTGGCGCCGCCGCGCCATCGCCTGCCGCAGATCGCGCTGCCCGACAACGTGGTGCTGAAGGGGGCGGTGCAGAAGCTGGTCGAGCAGAAGTCCCGGCTTGATGCGCTGGCCGCCGACGGTCAGCTGGCCGGGCTGCTGCCACCGGAGTGGCAGGGGCACGGCGTGCGTGCGATCGAGCTGTCCACCTTCATCCAGGGCGTGCTGCCGTTCCTGCAACCCGGCGAACGTGGCGAAACCGCGCCCGCGCGCCTGCCGGTGCGCCATGTGCTGGGAGACGACAGCCGCTGGGGCCTGGAGGATGTCGCCGAACCGAAATCGCTGGCCTGGTACCTGGCCAGTGACGAACGCGCCACCGCTGGCAGCAAGGACGTGGCCGAGGCCTATCTGGTGGGTGCGCTGGGACTGGCGTGGATGCAGGAAGGGCGCAGCCGCCCCGGCTTCCTGCGCGCGATGGGGCAGGACAGCCTGGCCGCGCGGGTGACCATGCTCGGCTACCCGCCGGCCAACGAACTGGCGCTGTACAGCGTCACCGCGCATGGGCAGCAACAGATCTGGTGCGTGCATGGCCGCCGTCGCATGCGCCCGCTGGTGGCGCCTTGGCTGAGCGTGCCGGTGCTGACCGCGTATGGCGTGCCGGCGCCGGTCGCGTGGCCGTCCAGTTTCCCGCCGGTGGAGGCCGTGGCCGAGCTGCTGGCGACCGCACGGCAGGGGCGCGCGCTGCCGGAAGTGGACCTGGCCAAGGCGGTGGCGAAGATCGCCGAGGACGCCGCCTCGGAAGCCTGGCAACCGGTCAGCCTGCTGCAGCTCAATACCTGGTCACCGCGTTGGCATTTCTTCCTGGGCACCTTCGTCGGCCTGCCGTCGCTGCTGCTGGTGGCGGCAGCGCTGGCGCTGCCGGGGGCAGTCGAAGCAGCCACGGTTGCGGCTTCCCTCGGCTTCGCCGGTGGTGCCATCGCGGCGCTCGCGGTGCCATGGATCCATGCACGGCGCAAGCATCTGAGCTGAAAAAAGGGGACGGAGGGGATTAAGCCGCAATCAGCACAGATGTGCCCAAAACGACTTAATCCCCTCCGTCCCCTTTCTTTCAGACCCCTTCGCCCATCCGTTCCAGACCTTCGCCGGCCAGGCGCAGGATCAGCTTCTCCAGCACCTGCTCTTCCTCTTCGCTCAGCACCGACATCAGCTTGCGGGTGATTTCGATCACCATCGGCGCGATGGTCTCGTACACCTCGAAGCCAGCTGCCGACAGCGCCAGCACCGAGCGGCGGCGGTCGTCGCCGTGGGTCTCGCGCTTGATGAAGCCGCGCTCCAGCAGGCGGGCCACGGCACGGCTGACCGCCACCTTGTCCATCGCCGTGCGGTCGGAGACCTCGCTGGCCGAGGAGCCCGGGTACAGCGCCAGGATGGTGATCACCCGCCATTCGGGAATCGCCAGACCGTAACGATCGCCGTATAGCTTGGCGATGTTGCCGCTGACCCGGTTGGACAGCACGCTCAGCCGGTACGGCAGGAACTGTTCCAGGTCGAGCAGGACGTGCGAGGAACGCAGGCGGGTCGAAACGGGATCGGCGGGGCTCATGTTGCGGTGCACCTTGCTGGTGGTTTCAAGTGTAACTATAAGGGGTGGGTCCAGACCCTGCATTCTCGCCGGGTCCCTACCTGCCCGCACCTGGTTTGTACCGATGCGGTACCGATTCGGAGCCACGCCATGAATACCGCAGTCCCGACCGCCTCGCATCCCAACCCCGGCATGCAGGTCACCACCTTCGAGAACCCGATGGGCATCGACGGCTTCGAGTTCGTCGAATTCGCCGCCCCGGCCGGCCGTGGCCAGGAGCTGCACGAGTACTTCCGGAAGATGGGCTTCAGCGCGGTGCTCAAGCACAAGCAGCGTCCGATTACCGTCTATCGCCAGGGCGACGTCAACTTCCTGGTCAATGAGGACCCCGATTCGTTCGCCGCCGACTTCGCCGAGAAGCACGGTCCGTGCGCCTGCGGCTTCGCCATCCGCTTCAAGAAGCCGGGCCAGGAGGTCTACCAGACCGCGCTGGGCAACGGCGCCGAAGCCATCGCCTTCAAGCCGGACAGCAAGGCGGTCAGCGCGCCGGTCATCAAGGGCATCGGCGACTGCATGCTGTACCTGGTCGATCGCTACGGCAGCGCCGGCAGCATCTACGACGGCGACTACGAGCCGATCGCCGGTGCCGACCTGCACCCGGTGGGCTTCGGCCTGACCTTCATCGACCACCTGACCCACAACCTGTATTTCGGCAACATGCAGCAGTGGTCGGACTACTACGAGCGCCTGTTCAACTTCCGCGAGATCCGCTACTTCGACATCAAGGGCCTGAAGACCGGCCTGGTGTCCAAGGCGATGACCGCGCCGGATGGCATCGTGCGCATCCCGCTGAACGAATCGTCCGATCCGAAGAGCCAGATCAACGAGTACCTGGACGCGTACAAGGGCGAGGGCATCCAGCACATCGCCTGCTTCACCGAGAACATCTACGAGACCGTCGAAGCGATGCGCGCGCAGGGCGTGGACTTCCTCGATACGCCGGAGACCTACTTCGACGTGATCGACCAGCGCGTGCCGAACCACGGTGAAGACGTGCCGCGCCTGGCGAAGAACAAGATCCTGATCGATGCCGATCCGGAAACCCACCAGCGCAAGCTGCTGCAGATCTTCACCCAGAACTGCATCGGCCCGATCTTCTTCGAGATCATCCAGCGCAAGGGCAACGAAGGCTTCGGCGAAGGCAACTTCACCGCACTGTTCGAGAGCATCGAGCGCGACCAGATCCGCCGCGGCGTGCTGTAAGGTCTGCAGGCAATGTCGGCGTCCCGCCGGCATTGCCTGTCCGAATGGTCGTGCCGGCCGCTGGCCGGCAATCTCTGGAGTTCCCATGTCCCCCGCCATCACCGCCCGCGGCTACCAGTCCGGCTTCGGCAACGAATTCGCCACCGAGGCCGTTGCCGGCGCGCTGCCGGTCGGGCAGAACTCACCGCAGAAGGTGGCCCACGGCCTGTACGCCGAACAGTTGACCGGCACCGCCTTCACCGCGCCGCGTGGCAGCAACCGCCGCAGCTGGCTGTACCGGATCCGCCCGGCGGTGACCCATGGCGAGTTCACCCCGTTCGCGCAGTCGCAGCTGCAGTGTGATTTCGGCGCTCAGCCGGCCTCGCCAAACCAGCTGCGCTGGAGCCCGCTGCCGCTGCCGGAGCTGCCGACCGATTTTGTCGAAGGCCTGTACACGATGGGTGGCAACGGCTCGCCCGATGCGCATGCCGGCGTGGGCATCCACCTATACGCTGCCAACCGCGACATGGTCGGCCGCTACTTCTACGACGCCGACGGCGAGCTGCTGATCGTGCCGCAGCTGGGCGCGCTGCGCCTGCTGACCGAGCTGGGCGTGATCGAGATCGAGCCGCAGCAGATCGCGGTGATCCCGCGCGGCGTGCGCTTCCGCGTTGAACTGCCCGATGGCCCGAGCCGTGGCTACATCTGCGAGAACTACGGTGCGCTGCTGAAGCTGCCCGACCTCGGCCCGATCGGTTCCAACGGCCTGGCCAATCCGCGCGACTTCGAGACCCCGCATGCGGCGTTCGAGGATGTGGATGGCGATTTCGAACTGATCGCCAAGTTCGAGGGCCGCCTGTGGCGTGCGCCGATCGACCATTCGCCGCTGGACGTGGTGGCCTGGCACGGCAACTACGCGCCGTACCGTTACGACCTGCGTCGCTTCAACACCATCGGTTCGATCAGCTACGACCACCCGGATCCGTCGATCTTCCTGGTGCTGCATTCGCCCAGCGACACCCCGGGCACCAGCAACATGGACTTTGCGATCTTCCCGCCGCGCTGGCTGGTGGCGCAGAACACGTTCCGTCCGCCGTGGTTCCACCGCAACATCGCCAGCGAGTTCATGGGCCTGGTGCATGGCGCCTACGATGCCAAGGCCGAAGGCTTCGTCCCGGGTGGCGCCTCGCTGCACAACTGCATGAGTGGTCACGGCCCGGACGCGCCGACCTTCGACAAGGCGTCCAATGCCGATCTGTCCAAGGCCGATGTGATCAAGGACACGATGGCCTTCATGTTCGAGACCCGCGCAGTGATCCGCCCGACCGCACAGGCGCTGGCCGCCGGCCACCGCCAGGGCGATTACCAGCAGTGCTGGAACGGCCTGCGCAATAACTTCCGCTGACCCTAGAAAGGGGACGGAGGGGATTAAGCCGCAATCAGCACACGTGTGCCTGAAACGACTTAATTCCCTCCGTCCCCTTTTTCTTCAGGCGACTTCGGCGAACGCGTCGCAATGCTCCAATGGCAACGCCTCTAGCAGGCGCTGCCGCACGCGCTGGCAATAGCCATCCGAAGTGAGCGTGGGCAGCAGCTGCATTGCCGACTGCAGTCGCTGCAGCACCTCGTCCTCCGCACGCGCCTGCTGCAGGTCGCGGAACAGCACCGCCGCCTGTGGATGCCGCTGCATTTCCAGGATGCCCAGCACGTAGATGCGCGCTGCCACCAGTGAGCGCCGGCGTTCGACCGCGGGTGCAGCAGGTGTGGCTGCCGGCGGCGTGGGCACCGGCGCCACCGCGGCTGCGGTCGACGGTGCTGGGGTCGTGGCGCCTGTGCCGGTGCTCAGGTACCCCGCCTGTACCAGCTGGATGACCATCGCCGGTGCTTCCTGGCCGAGCAGACCGGTCAGGTCGGCGACGGTACGCTGGCCGTCGCACAGGATCAGCAGCCGGCGCTGGCGCATGTCCAGCGGCGCGCGGTGGGCCTGCAGCGCGGTTCGGGCGAGATCGGTCTTGCGCGGTTGCATGGAAGGGACGGCCAGGTCGGTGCTCGCCGAGCCTGAACGAAGGCGATGAAACCGCGATGACAATGCAGCGCCTGCACACCGGATGGGCTAGCGTGCAGCCATCCTTGTGCCAGGGAACCGCACCGATGAAGCACCTTCCGCTTGCTGGTCTGTTGCTCCTTTCGCTCACCGCCTGCAGTGCTGGCCCCGACAAGCAGGGGGCGGCCGGCAGCGGCAGCGACACCCCGGCGGAAACCGCCGCGGCGACCGGACCCGCGCAGTCGACGGATCCCGACCTGGCCACCCGTCGAGCCAATGACCGTCGCGAGGACAGTCCCGCGCGCCTGGATGGCTTCGCTGGGGCGAAGCTGGGTGCCGGCATCGCCGAGGTCCGTGCCGGCTTCGGCACGCCGCTGCAGGGTCTGGGCACCGATGCGGCCGGCAAGCCACTGCCGGCTGACGACAGCAACGACGGCTGCTACTTCCTGCGCCCGCAGGATGCCGAAGATCCGCGCCTGATGATCGAGGGCCGCAAGCTGGTGCGCTACGACGTGCGCAGCGCCGCCATCACCGCACCGGGCGGTGGCAAGGTCGGCATGACCCTGGGTGAGCTGCAGGTGCTGTATCCCGAGCGCGCGGACGTCGGCCCCGACAAGTATGACGAGAAGGCCCAGCACCTGCGCGTGCGCCCGGCGCAGGAGGGCGGGGCGGTGATCGACTTCGCACTTGGTGCCGATGGCCGGGTGGGTGCCTGGCGCGTCGGACAGACCCCGCAGGTCGATTATGCGGAAGGCTGTGGCTGATCCTTGATCCACGGCCCAGCCGCGCGTACGGGCCAAGCGTAGAATCGCGCCACGACCGCTGGGGGAGTGCTCGATGATCGCCATTGCCATTGCCTGGTTCCTGCTCGGCCTGCTGCTGCTGGCGTTGGGCGGGGACTCCATCGTCAAGGCCGTGTCCGGCCTGGCCCAGCGTTTCGGCGCCAGCCCATTCACTGCCGGGCTGTTGCTGCTCGGGGTGACCACCTCGTTGCCGGAACTGGCAGTCAACGCGCGCGCCCTGGCGGTGGGCCAACCGGAGCTGGCACTGGGCAACGCGGTGGGCAGCAGCATCGTCAACCTGGGCTTGACCCTGGCCGTGGCGGCCATGGCTGCGCCCCTGCTGCTGCGCGCGCGCCTGCAGACGGTGCTGTGGTGGTCGCTGCTGGCGGCGGGTGTGCTGCTGATCCTGTTCGGGCTTGATGGCGGCCTGGCACGCTGGGAGGGCTGCATACTGCTGGCCGGCTTCATCGTGGTGCAGGTGCTGCTGCTGCGCCGTGGCCGTAGCGAGAGCGCCGAGGTGCAGGTGGCCATCGCCGAGTCCGCACTGAGCCGCACCAGCCTGCCGTTGAACGTGCTGCGCGTGCTGATTGCCGCGTTGGCGCTGTACTGGGGCGCGCGCCTGGTGGTGGGCGCCGCCGCCGACTTTGGCGCCGCCCTGGGTTGGACGCCGCTGCTGGTCGGCCTGCTGCCGGTGGCGATCGGTACCGCACTGCCGGAGGTGGCCACCGCCATCGCCGCCGCGCGTCGCGGGCATGGCGACATGGTGCTGGGCCACGTGCTGGGTTCCAGCGTGGTCAACCTGCTGCTGGTGATCGGTGCGATGGCCGTGCTGCAGCCGCTGGCGCTGCCGGCCTCGTTCGTGCGCCTGGAACTGCCGGCGTTGCTGGCGTTCGCGCTGGTGCTGTACCCGATGCTGCGTGGCGACCTGAAGATCAGCCGCGGCGAAGGTGTGATCCTGCTGGTCGCGTTTGTCGGCTGGTTCGTGCTGGAGCTGCTGCTGGTCGGCGCGGCATGAGGTAGTGCCGGCCGCTGGCCGGCAACCCCATGGCCTTCGACGGAGCCCTTGCGGCAGCCGGCCAGCGGCCGGCACTACCGGTTCTGCGTGGCTTCCTCTTCCCGCACCGGCTCCGGCGGCGGCAGCTGCTCCTCGGCGGCACGTTCGTTGCCTGGCAGGGTGGGGCGGGTCTCCATCAGCAGCGACAGCGCGGCCTTGGCCATCATGTGCGCGCTGATCGGTGCGGTGATGAACAGGAACACGGTGATCAGCAGCTCGCGCGGCTGCGGGTCCTGGCCGAGGAAGATGTGGTAGCAGACCGAGCACACCAGCACGCAGCCCACGCCCAGCGTGCTGGCCTTGGTCGGCGCGTGCAGGCGCTTGAAGAAGGTCGACAGCTTCACCAGGCCCAGTGCGCCGACCAGGATGAAGAAGCAGCCGAACAGCAGCAGGATCGACAGGCCGATCTGGATCGCGGTGATCATTCGACGATGTCCCGGCGCAGCACGAACTTGCTCAGCACCACGGTGCTGCCGAAGCCGAGCATGGCGATGATCAGCGCCGCCTCGAAGTAGATCGGCGAATTGAGGTACATGCCGAACAGCATCAGCTCGGCGATCGCGGTCACCGACAGGGTATCCAGCGCAAGGATGCGGTCGGGCACGGTCGGCCCGCGCAGCAGGCGCCAGGTGGCCAGCAGCATGGCCAGGCCGACCACGTGCATGCACACCACCAGTGTGGTCTGGATGACTTCAAAACCGGTCATGGGAAGATCTCCATCAACGGCGCCTCGTAACGGCGCTTGATCGTATCGATCAGGTCCTGTGGGTCCTCCAGGTGCAGCACATGCACCAGCAGGAACTTGCGGTCGTCGCTGAGCGCGGCCGAGACCGTGCCCGGGGTCAGGGTGATCATGCTGGTCAGCGCGGCGATGCCGTGGATGTTGGCGATGTCCAGCGGCAGCCAGATGAAACCCGGGTGGATGTTCTTTTCCGGGCCCAGCACCTGCAGGGCGACGCGGATGTTGGACATCAGGATGTCCCACAGGGTCACGCACACCAGCCTGGGCAGTGGCCGCAGGGTGCCGATACGGGCGAACTCGCGGTCCAGGCGCGCGGCGAACAGCGGCACCACCACGCCCAGCAGCAGCCCCAGCACGATCTGGCCGAGGGTGAAGCTGTCGGACATCAGCAGCCAGAACGCCACCACCATGATGCTGAGCATCGGCGAGGGAATCAGGCGACGGAACAGGGAGCGCTGGGCGGTCATGGCTGGCGGATCTCCGGCGTGGTCGCACGCAGTTGCTGCACGTACTCGCTGGGTTGCAGCAGCTGTGCGGCGGTGGCGTCGGTGTAGCGCATCAACGGTGCCGCAGCCAGGGTCATGCCGATGCCGTAGGCCAGCAGCAGGCAGGCGGCGTAGAGTTCTACCCGGCGCAGGGGAGCCTTGCGCGGCTTCGGTGCCTCCGGATCGACCGGCGGCACGCGCCAGAACAGGCGGATGCCGCCGCGGGTCAGGCCCATGATCACCAGCAGGCTGCTGACCAGCACGGCGGTCCAGACCGGGCCGATGTACTGCGCCGGCATGCCGGCCAGCAGTGTGGCCTTGGCCAGGAAGCCGGACAGAGGCGGCAGGCCGGCCACCGACACTGCCCCGATCAGGAACAGCACCGCCGGCGTTTCCTTGCCCGGCATCGGCGCCACCACCTCCTTGCGGTCGCTGGCGCCACCACGGCGGCGGCGGATCAGGTCGGCAACCAGGAACAGCGCAGCGGCCACGAAGCTGCTGTGCGGCAGGTAGTACAGGCCGGCCGACAGCACCTGCGGCGTGCCCACCGAGAAGGCGATGAACAGTGTGGCTGCCGACACGATGACCAGGTAGGAAATCAGTACGCGCAGGCGGGTCGCGGCCAGGGCGCCGAGCCCGCCCAGCACCAGCGTCGCCACGCCGGCCCACAGCAGCCAGTCGCGGCCATAGCCGGCCATCGCGCCCGCGTCATCGCCGAACCACAGCATCTGGATGCGCAGCACCGAATACAGGCCGACCTTGGTCATGATCGCGAACAGCGCCGCCACTGCGGCCGGTGCGCGCGAATAGGCTTCCGGCAGCCACAGGTACAGCGGCATCAGCGCGGCCTTGGCGCAGAACACCAGCAGCAACAGGCCCATCGTGGCCTTCACCAGGGTCAGCTGCGTCGGCGGCACCGCGGCAATGCGCTGCGACAGCTCGGCCATGTTCAGCGAACCCAGCGTGGCGTACAGCAGGCCCAGCGCGATCAGGAACAGGGTCGAGGCGGTGACGTTGAACACCACGTAGTGCAGGCCGATGCGCATGCGCAGGCCGCGGCCACCGCTGAGCAGCAGGCCGTAGGAGGCGATCAGCATCACCTCGAAGAACACGAACAGGTTGAAGATGTCGCCGGTCAGGAACGCACCGTTGAGGCCGACCAGCTGGAACTGGAACAGTGCATGGAAGTGCGGTGCGCGGCGGTCCCAACCCGAGCAGGCGTGCAGCAGGCAGGGAATGGCCAGCAGCAGGGTGGTCAGCAGCATCCATGCCGACAGCCGGTCGGCCACCAGCGCGATGCCCAGCCGCGACGGCCAGTCGCCCAGCAGGTAGACGTTGATGTCACCGCCCGCGGTCGACGCGAACAGCAGGCCCACCGCCAGCGCCAGCGCCGACAGCGAGGTCCACGCGACCGCGCGCTGCACCCTGGGGCCGTAGCGGCGGTGTTCGACGAACAGCGACAGCGCGGCGCCGAGCAGCGGAATCAGGATCGGCAGGATCACCAGATGGTTCATGCGCGATCCTCGCCCTGGCGCGCCGATGCGCTCTCATCCTGCAGGTCGTCGTCGGGCTCGTGGGCGTCCACATGGTCGCTGTGGTTGTCGCTGCGGCTGCGCATGGCCAGCACGATGCTCACTGCGGTCATCGCGAAGGCGATCACGATCGCGGTCAGCACCAGTGCCTGCGGCAGCGGGTCGGTGTAGTTGCCCAGGTGGCTGTCCACGCCCTCCTGCAGCACCGGCGCCTTGCCCAGCACCACGCGGCCACCGGCGAAGATCAGCAGGTTGGTGGCGTAGGACAGGAAGGTCATGCCGAGGATCACGTCGAAGCTGCGCGCACGCAGCAGCAGGTAGATGCCGATGGCGGTCAGCACGCCGATCGCGGTAGCCAGGGCCAGTTCCATCAGTGCATCTCCCCGGTGCGGGCCGAACGGCGTTGCAGGTCGATCTCACCCTTGCGGGCAGCGCGGGTACGCGACGGCTTGATCGTGCCCATCATCGACAGCATCAGCATGGCGCCGCCGAACACCACCAGATACACGCCGATGTCAAAACCGATCGCGCTGGCCAGCGGCACGTCGCCGATCAATGGCAGGTGCAGGTCGAGGTGGCCACTGGTCAGGAACGGCACGCCGAACAGCATCGAGGCGCTGCCGCTGAGCAGGGCGATCAGCAGGCCCATGCCGATGCAGCGGATGTAGTCGAAGCCGAAGCGCGATTCCACCGACGCGGTGCCCTGGATCACGTACTGGATCAGCAGCGGCACCGCCAGCACCAGGCCGGCGATGAAGCCACCACCGGGCGCGTTGTGGCCGCGCAGGAACAGGAAGATCGACACGGTCAGCGTCAGCGGGAACATGATCTGCGCCAGGTCGGCCGGTACCGGCAGCTTGATCGGCGGGCCGGGCATGATCTGTTCCGGTGCCATCCGCGTGCGCCGCAGCAGTGCGTGCACCACCAGCGCGGCGATGCCGAACACGGTGATCTCGCCGAAGGTATCGAAGCCGCGGAAGTCGACCAGGATCACGTTGACCACGTTCTGGCCGTAGGCCTCGGGCAACGCACGGGCGAGCAGTTCGCCGGCCATGGTGTTCGGCGGCAGGGTCATCGCCGAATAGGCCAGCGCACCCAGCCCGGCGCCGGCGATGATCGCGATCACCGCATCGCGGCGCTTGCGCCAGCGCGGACGTTCCGGCCCGGACTGCGCGGGCAGGTAGTTCATGCCCAGCAGCATCAGCACCAGGGTCACCATCTCCACGAGCAGCTGGGTCAGGGCCAGGTCGGGTGCGGACAGGAACACGAAGGTCAGCGCCACCATCAGGCCGACGCCGCCGACCAGCAGCACCGCCAGCAGGCGCTGCTTGTAGATGCGCAGGGTGGCCACCGCGCAGGCCATCATCACCAGCCACAGCGCCCAGCCCAGCAGCGGCATCGGCTGTGGCGCGGTCCAGTTTGGCGACGCCGGATTTGCCACGAATGGCGCGGCGGCAACTGCGATCGCCACCAGCACCAGGCCCAGCAGCATGCGCTGCAGGCTGCCGTTGGCGATGCCGTTGGTCAGGCGCATGGCCAGTGCGGACACGGCATCCAGCTGTGCATGGAACACATTGCGGCCAGTGCTGACGTTGGTCACGGCATGCAGGTTGATCAGCTTGCGCAGGCCGAAGTACAGCGCCACGCCGCCGATCACGCCGATCGCGCTCATCGCCAGCGGCAGGTTGAAGCCGTGCCATACCGCCAGACTGTACTCGGGCATGGCGCTGCCGAGGATCGACGCCGCAGCGGCATGCAGCACCGGTGCCACGGTCAGTGCCGGGGCGATGCCAACTGCCACGCAGATCACCACCAGCAGTTCCACCGGTACCTTCATCCAGCGCGGCGGCTCATGCGGCACGCGATCCAGGTCGTGCGGGCCGGGGCCAAAGAAGGTGTCGTGCACGAAGCGCAGGCTGTAGGCCACCCCGAATACGCCAGCCAGCAATGCGGCGATCGACACCGCCGTGCGCATGATTCCCGGGCCTCCGGCCGTGATCGCCTCGGCAAACAGCATTTCCTTGGACAGGAAGCCGTTGAGCAGCGGGATGCCGGCCATCGCCAGCGAGGCGATGATCGCCAGCGCGCTGGTGAACGGCATCAGCCTGCGCAGGCCGCCCAGCTTGCGCATGTCGCGGGTGCCGGTCTCATGGTCGATGATGCCGGCGGCCATGAACAGCGAGGCCTTGAAGGTGGCGTGGTTGAGGATGTGGAACACACCGGCCACCACCGCCATCGGCGTGGACAGGCCGAACAGCAGGGTGATCAGGCCCAGATGGGAAATGGTCGAATAAGCCAGCAGGCCTTTCAGATCGTGCTGGAAGATCGCGTTCCAGGCGCCGATCAACAGGGTGATCGCACCGATGCCGCTGACCGTGTAGAAGAACAGGTCGCTGCCGGCCAGCGCTGGATGCAGGCGCGCCAGCAGGAACACACCGGCCTTCACCATGGTGGCCGAGTGCAGGTAGGCAGAGACCGGAGTGGGCGCGGCCATCGCGTGCGGCAGCCAGAAATGGAACGGGAACTGCGCGCTCTTGGTGAAGATGCCCGCCAGCACCAGGAACAGCGCGTACGGGTACAGCGCGCTGGCGCGGATCTGCTCGCCGGCGGCCAGCACCACGTCCAGGTCGAAGCTGCCGACGATGCGCCCGATCAGCAGTACGCCACCGAGCAGCGCAAGGCCGCCGCCGCCGGTGATCACCAGCGCCATCCGCGCGCCCTCGCGGGCGTCCTGGCGATGTGACCAGAAACCGATCAGCAGGAACGAGCTGATGCTGGTCATTTCCCAGAAGATCATCAGCAACAGCAGGTTGCCCGACAGCACCATGCCCAGCATGGCGCCCATGAACAGCAGCAGGTAGCAGTAGAAGCGGTGCGCGTTGTCCTGCTGGCTCAGGTAGTAGCGCGCGTACAGCACCACCAGCGCGCCGATGCCCAGCACCAGCCCGGCGAACATCCACGCCAGCCCGTCCAGGCGCAGGGTGAAGTCCAGGCCGATCTGCGGCAGCCAAGGGACCATCGTCCGCACCACCTGGCCGTCGAGTACGGACGGGGTCAGCCAGCCGAGGATGGCCAGTCCGCCCAACGGCGCCAGCGCCGCCAGCCAGGCAGCAGTCGAGCGCGAACTACGGGGGAAGGCCGCAACAGCCGCTGCCATCAGGAACGGCAGGGCCAGCAGCAGGGGCAGGCTGGGGAGCATGCAGGGAATCCATGATTCACGAGCAGGTCAGGGAGGATAACAGGCTGCGAAATGTCGCTGAAACCCATCGAACAGCGATCAATTGCATGTAACGTCCGCTGATTCATATTTTCTGCGACGCAACATCGCGTTCCTGCAGTCCCTCCCCGGTTGCCCTCGGGTGACGCCCTACGTCCACGCAGGGAGACCGCAGGCCCTGTCGCACAGGGGCTGCCGTCGACGGGCGGGAAGTGGGGAGCGGATCACCGGCGCAGGCTGGCAGGGCCGTCGTGGAGTGCGGGTGATGGAATCTGCCCGTTCAGGAAACGAGGGGCGCCGTCGACCCTGGGCAGGTCAGTAGCGCCAGTCGAGCTTGCGGTAGAACTTGGCCATCACCCAGGCCGGGCCGATCAGCAGGTAGGTCAGGTCGGTCAGGAAGCTGGGCTTGCGGCCCTCGAACTTGTGGCCGATGAACTGCGCGATCCAGGCCACCACGAACACGCCCACCGCCAGCCAGAACAGGTTGTGCAGGCCGATTTCGGCCTCCAGCAGGCGGCACAGGCAGCCGAACACGAAGAACTGGATGAGCATGCCGATGCCCAGCGGGCGCGACAGTTTGTTGTAGAAGCACCAGGCGCTGAACATCGCGAACGCCGACCAGATGCCGTACTGGAACCAGGTGATCAGCGGCGGCAGGCACCAGAGCAGAGCCACCACCGACCACAGGATCGCCGGGACCGCCACCACGTGGATGCGCTGGTTGATCACATTGCGGTGGTCGTCGGAGTAGCTGGCGAAATAGCGGTCGATCGGCCGCGCAAGCTCGGTGGATGTCTGCATGCTGCGTTGCTTCCTCGGACAACGGTAGTGCCGGCCGCTGGCCGGCACTCCAAAGCATAGCCGAGTTCGTGAGGTTGCCGGCCAGCGGCCGGCACTACCAGAGCCAGGCCATGCCTGGCTGCAGGTGTTCGTGAGGTTGCCGGCCAGCGGCCGGCACTACCCTTCAGAGCGCCCCCCGCCTTTCCGGCCGGGGGCGCAGGCGCATCAGTCGACGCTGATCCCGGCCAGGCGCTGCAGTGCCTCGGCATACTTGGCGCGGGTGCGCTCGATGATCTCGGCCGGGATGGTCGGGCCCGGGGCGGTCTTGCCCCAGTCCAGCGTCTCCAGGTAATCGCGCACGAACTGCTTGTCGTAGCTCGGCGGGCTGGTGCCCACTTCGTACTCGTCGGCCGGCCAGTAACGCGAGGAATCCGGCGTCAGCATCTCGTCCATGATGTACAGGCGGCCATCGGCGTCGGTACCGAACTCGAACTTGGTATCGGCCAGGATGATGCCGCGCTCGCGGGCGTAATCGGCCGCGAACTTGTAGATGCGCAGGGTGGCGTCGCGCACGCGCTCGGCCAGTTCCGCACCGACCTGCTTCACCATCGCATCGAAATCGATGTTCTCGTCATGATCGCCCACGGCGGCCTTGGTCGAGGGGGTGAAGATCGGCTCGGGCAGCTGCTCGGCCTGGCGCAGGCCGTCGGGCAGGTCGATGCCGCTGACCTTGCCGGTGCGCTGGTAATCCTTCCAGCCGCTGCCGATCAGGTAGCCGCGGGCGATCGCTTCCACCGGCACCGGCTTCAGCTTGCGGGTGACCACCGCGCGCCTGGCATACAGGGCCGGGTCCACGCCTTCGGGCAGCACGCTGGCCACGTCGATGCCGGTCAGGTGGTTGGGCATCAGGTGCGCGGTCTTGGCGAACCAGAAGTTGGAGACCTGACAGAGCATCTCGCCCTTGCCCGGAATCGGGTCGGGCAGGACCACGTCGAACGCCGACAGGCGATCGGTGGCCACCATCAGCAGGTACTCGCCCGGCGGGGTTCCGGCTGGCAGCCGCTCGCGCGGGATATCGAACACATCACGCACCTTGCCGCGATGGCGCAAGGGCAGGCCGGGGAGATCGGATTGCAACAGCGTGGTTGGCACGGGCACTCCTGGGGCGTTGTCGATACGGCTGCTGCCCAACGGACCCGGCGGGCCCGCTGACCAGCGGGCGGCCTAGTGTAAAGCCGTCCGGGCCCGCTGTGACGTAAAATGAGCGTCCATTTCGTCGGTCGACCCCGGAGCGCCATGCGCTGGTACGGAAAACTGCTCGGATTCATCGCCGGCGCCCTGCTGTTCCGGCCCAATCCGCTGTTCGGGGCGGTGGTCGGCCTGCTGATCGGCCATGCCTTCGATTCGGACTGGTTCCGCCTGAACAAGGAGAATCCGTACCGGGAGCTGGGGCTGACCTCCGAGGCCACCGATGCCGAGGTCGAGCGCGCCTACCGCAAGCTGATCTCGCAGTACCACCCCGACAAGCTTGGCGGCGCCGCCCCCGAGCTGCAGCAGCAGGCCGAGCAGAAGTCGCGGCGCATCAACGCCGCCTACGACCGCATCAAGACCCTGCGCAAGCGCTGACCCCTTTCCCCTCGTTGCAAGGCCCGGCCATGTCCCACTGCCTCATCGCCCCCTCCATCCTGTCCGCCAACTTCGCCCGCCTCGGCGAGGAAGTCGACAACGTCCTCGCCGCTGGCGCGGACTGGGTCCACTTCGACGTGATGGACAACCACTATGTGCCGAACCTGACCATCGGCCCGATGGTCTGCCAGGCGCTGCGCAAGCACGGCGTGACCGCGCCGATCGACGTGCACCTGATGGTCGAGCCGGTGGACCGCATCATCCCGGACTTCGCCGAGGCCGGTGCCACCTACATCAGCTTCCACCCGGAGGCGAGCCGCCACGTGCACCGCACCATCCAGCTGATCCGTTCGCTGGGCTGCAAGCCGGGCATCGTGCTCAATCCGGCCACGCCGGTGGACATCCTCGACTGGGTGCTGGATGACCTGGACCTGGTGCTGCTGATGTCGGTCAACCCGGGCTTCGGCGGCCAGGCCTTCATCCCCTCGGCGCTGGACAAGCTGAAGGTGGTGCGCAAGATGATCGATGCCAGCGGCAAGGACATCCGCCTGGAGATCGACGGCGGCGTGAAGGCCGACAACATCGGCGAGATCGCGGCTGCCGGTGCCGACACCTTTGTCGCCGGCTCGGCCATCTTCAACGCCAAGACCAGCTACCAGGACGTGATCGCGCAGATGCGCGCCAACGTCGCCGCCGCCCGCTGACAAAAAGGGGACGGAGGGGATTAATCTCGTTTAATTCCCTCCGTCCCCTTTATCTGCGCATGGCACTGTTGAACATCCGTCCGGCCACCGTGGCCGATGCTGGCCTGATCCTGCATTTCATCCACGAACTGGCCATCTACGAGAAGGCCGAGCATTCGGTACAGACCGATGAGATCGGCATCGCCGAGAGCCTGTTCGGCGCCGATGCCACGGCGCGCGCGTTGATCTGCGAAGCCGACGGCGAGGCCATCGGCTATGCGGTGTACTTCTACAACTACTCCACCTGGCTGGGCCGCAAGGGCATCTACCTGGAAGACCTGTATGTCAGCCAGGAAAAGCGCGGCGTGGGCGCCGGCAAGGCACTGCTGAAGTACATCGCACGCCAGGCCGTGGCCGAGGGCTGCGGTCGCTTCGAATGGTCGGTGCTGGACTGGAACACCCCGGCCATCGAGTTCTACACCGCTGCCGGTGCGAAGCCGCAGGACGAGTGGACGGTGTACCGGCTGCAGGGCCAGGCGCTGCACGATTTCGCCAACGGGTGAAGCGAAGTGCATCCACGCATGGCGTGGATCTACCAACCGGGTGGGTGCGAACCTTGGTTCGCACTCCCTGCACACCCCAAAAAAAAAGCCACGCCAATCACTGGCGTGGCCTCGCTGCATGCGTGGGAGGCTGATCCTGCCTCCATCCGTCGTCCCTGCTATGGACTCCCATTCTCCGGTAGCTGAATGACATCTGCGTGACATTCACCGCAGGCAAACAGCGCATTGCTAGCCTGTGCCACCGCATCCCTGGAAGCTCTGCATGACCACCCCGCGCTGGCGCCTGATCCTCAACGGCAAATCCGCCGGCAATGATGAGTTGCGCGACGCCGTCGGCCATTGGCGCGGACAGGGCGTGCAGCTGGAAGTGCGGGTGACCTGGGAGGACGGTGACGCCGAGCGCTATGTCGCCGAGGCGATCGACCATGGCGTGGATGTGATCGTGGCCGCCGGTGGCGATGGCACGCTCAGTGCAGTGGCCGAGACACTGGCGCATCGTGAGGAGCTGGCAGATGCGCTGCCCTCGCTGGCGCTGATCCCGATGGGGACCGCCAACGATTTCGCGACTGCGGCCGGCATACCGACCGAACCGAAGGAGGCCTTCGCCTTGATCGGGCAGGCGACGCCGCACGCCATTGACCTGTTGCGCGTGGACGCCGATGGCACCCAATGGTGGTGCGCCAATCTCGCCAGCGGTGGCTTCGGCACGCAGGTGACGGTGGAGACTGATGCGGGCTTGAAGAAGATGCTGGGCGGGCTGGCCTATGTGATCACCGGCATCGCCAAGCTGGGCCGCATCGAGCCGATCACCGCACGGTTGTCCGGTCCGGACTTCGCGTGGGAAGGCGACTTCATTGCGCTCGGCATCGGCAATGGTCGCCAGGCCGGTGGCGGCCAGCAACTGTGTCCGCAGGCATTGATCGATGATGGGCTGCTGGATGTCACCGTGCTTCCGGAACTGGAGGGTGAGGTCACCGCCACGCTCGGCCAGATGCTGAAGTCGGGCACCCAGGCCGCGCTCGAACAGCTGGCCACGCGCGCGCGGCTGCCGTGGCTGGAGATCGCATCTGAGCGCCCACTGACCCTCAATCTGGATGGCGAGCCGGTACAGGCCCGCCAGTTCCGCATCGAGTGCGTGCCGGGCAGGGTGCGGATGCATCTTCCGCCTGGCTGCCCGTTGCTGGGTGGGTAGGGAGGTAGAGTCGACTGTTAGTCGACTGCTCTTCGTTCCGACGGCGTAAAACCCCGCGCTACGCGCGCAAGTCGACCAACAGTCGACTCTACCGGTCCGCGTCGTCGGTTCCCGTGGCTGGCCCCGCCCGTCCCGTGGTTCAGTTTTCCAGGGTTCCCCTGCCGTCCAAGCTGCGATACAGTCAAGGGGTGTCCAGCCTGACGACCCCGCATACCCTTTCTTCCGCACGCCGTTGGTGGCGATGGTGGCCCGTTGCCGTCGTCCGCCCCCATAACGCTGTGTCCCGGAAGGAAAGTCGTCTTGAACTCGCACGCTCAGTTTCAGCAGCAGGCCGCTGAAGGCCACACCCATATTCCCGTCGTCCGCGAAGTGCTGTCCGACCTGGACACGCCGCTTTCGGTCTATCTGAAGCTCGCCGACGGCCCCAATACCTACCTGTTTGAATCTGTCGAAGGCGGCGAGCGCTTTGGTCGTTACTCGATCATCGGCCTGCCGGCGCGCCGCGTGTACGCCTTCCACGGCCACACGCTGACCGTGCGCGAAGACGGCCAGGTGGTGGACACCCGCGAGGTGGCCGACCCGTTCGCCGAGGTCGAGGCGCTGCGCAGCGCCCACTCGGTGCCGAAGCTGGAAGGCCTGCCGGGCTTCACCGGTGGCCTGGTCGGCTGGTTCGGCTTCGAGTGCATCGGCTACATCGAACCACGCCTGGCCCCGCCGGCCGGCCGCGATGAGCTGGGCACGCCGGACATCCTGCTGCTGGACTCCAACGAGCTGGCCGTGTTCGACAACCTCAAGGGCCGCCTGTACCTGATCGTGCACGCCGACCCGCGTGTCGACGGCGCCTTCGAACAGGCGCAGGCGCGCCTGGATGCACTGACTGCCAAGCTGCGCGCGCCGGGCGCCGGCTATCCGGCACCGCTCAACAGCGATGTGCTGGATGAATCCGATTTCGTCTCCGGTTTCACCCGCGAAGGCTTCGTCGATGCGGTCCAGCGCAGCAAGGAATACATCCGCGCCGGTGACATCTTCCAGGTGGTGCTCAGCCAGCGCCTGAGCGTGCCGTTCAAGGCGCGGCCGGTGGATGTGTACCGCGCGCTGCGTGCACTGAATCCGTCGCCGTACATGTATTTCCTGGATGTCGGCGACCTGCAGGTGGTCGGCTCCTCGCCGGAAATCCTGGTGCGCCTGCAGGATGGCGAAGTCACCGTGCGCCCGATCGCCGGTACCCGCCCGCGTGGCGCCACGCCCGAGCAGGACCTGGCGCTGGAAGCCGAGCTGCTGGCCGACCCGAAGGAACGCGCCGAGCACCTGATGCTGATCGACCTCGGCCGCAACGATGCCGGTCGTGTGTCCAGGGCGGGCACCGTGGAAGTGGGCGAGCAGTTCGTGATCGAGCGCTACAGCCACGTCATGCACATCGTCAGCGAAGTGACCGGGCAGCTGCAGCCGGGCCTGAGCTACGCCGACGTGCTGCGTGCCACCTTCCCGGCAGGCACCGTCAGCGGCGCGCCGAAGATCCGCGCGCTGGAAGTGATCCGCGAGCTGGAACCGATCAAGCGCAATGTCTACGCAGGCAGCATCGGCTACATCGGCTGGCACGGCGATGCCGATACCGCGATCGCGATCCGCACCGCGGTGATCAAGGACGGCCGCCTGTACGTGCAGGCCGGCGCCGGCATCGTCTACGACTCGGACCCGGACAAGGAATGGGACGAGACGATGAACAAGGGCCGCGCGCTGTTCCGCGCCGTTGCCCAGGCTGCCAAGGGCCTGTAAGCCTGCCTCGCCACGGCGCCGCGCCGTGGTCGTTCCGCTGTTCCCGTTGAAGACAAGGAGTACCGCATGAAGCTGCTGAGCGCATTGCTGTGGTCGTCACTGCTGGCCACGATGGCCCCGTCTGCGTGGGCGCAGGCCAATACCATTCCCTCGCAGCCGCACCTGCTGGTGAAGGGCGAGGCGCGTCGCGTGGTGATGCCGGACCGGTTCGGCCTGCAGTTGAACATCGAAGAGACCGACATGGACGCCGACGCCGCGCGCCGCCGCGTGCAGGACAACGTTGCCCGCGTGCTGGCACTGTTCAAGCAGCACAAGGCGGTGGAAGGCAGCGTGCGCGCGGACAACCTGCGGATTGGTCCTGCGACGCGCTATGAGCAGAATCGGCAGGTTTTCATCGGCACCCGCGTGTCACGCCAACTGCGCGCCAGCTTCGCCAGCGTCCAGCAGATGCAGGACGTGCTGGGGGCGCTGAAGGCCAACGAGAACGTGCAGGTCAGCAGCGTGGCCCCGACCTACTCGGGCGAAGTGGCGCTGCGCCGCGAACTCAAGGGCGAGGCGGCGGCCCAGACCCGCCAGTCTGCGCAGGGCCTGGCCAAGGCCTACGGCACCCAGCTGCGTGGCCTGTACAGCATCTCCGATGTGGCGCCGAACTTCGCCTATGGCGTGCAGGCGGGCAACTGGCCCAGCAGTGGGGATCTGGTGACGCCGCCCTCGCCGCCCGCGCCCGAGGCACCGATGAACAGCATCGAGACCACGGGCTCGCGCCTGCGCGAGTCGGTGGAAGCCGGCCCCATCACCTACACCGAAAACGTGTACGCCATTTTCCTGATAAGCGACGGAACCTGACCATGTTGTGGATGATCGACAACTACGACAGCTTCACCTACAACCTCGTGCAGTACCTGCAGACGCTGGGCGCCGAGGTGAAGGTGGTGCGCAACGATGCAATGAGCGTGGACGAGATCGCCGCGCAGAAGCCCGAGCGCATCGTCATCTCGCCCGGCCCGTGCACGCCCAACGAAGCGGGCGTGTCGCTGGAACTGATCGAGCGCCTGGGCCCGACCACGCCGATCCTCGGCGTGTGCCTGGGCCACCAGGGCATCGGCCAGGTCTACGGCGGCACGGTCATCCGTGCCGGCAACATCATGCACGGCAAGACCTCGCCGATCCGCCATGAAGGCAAGGGCGTTTTCGCTGGCCTGCCGGACCGCTACCAGGCCACCCGCTACCACTCGCTGGTGGTGGACAAGAACAGTCTGCCGGACTGCCTGGAAGTGACTGCCTGGACCGAGAACGACGACGGCTCGATCGAAGAGATCATGGGCCTGCGCCACCGCCAGTTCCCGGTGGAAGGCGTGCAGTTCCATCCCGAGTCCATCCTCACCGAACACGGCCACGCCCTGCTGCGCAATTTCCTGCAGCGCCCGGCGGCCTGATCCAAGGAGCATTCCCATGAGCTTCTCCCCCCAGGAAGCCCTGCATCGCACCATCGAACATCGCGAAATCTTCTTCGACGAAATGGTCGACCTGATGCGGCAGATCATGCGTGGCGACGTGTCGCCGATGATGACCGCCGCCATCCTCACCGGCCTGCGTGTGAAGAAGGAAACCATCGACGAGATCGCCGCTGCGGCCACGGTCATGCGTGAATTCGCGCTGGCCGTGCCGGTGGCCGATACCACCCACCTGGTCGACATCGTCGGCACCGGGGGCGATGGCTCGCACACCTTCAACATCTCCACCTGTGCGATGTTCGTCGCCGCTGCGGCCGGTGCGCGCGTGGCCAAGCACGGCAACCGCAGCGTGTCGTCCAAGTCCGGCAGCGCCGATGCGGTGGAAGCGCTGGGCGCGGCCATCGAGCTGCAGCCGGCCCAGGTGGCCGCCGCGATCGAACAAACCGGTATCGGCTTCATGTTCGCGCCCATCCACCATCCGTCGATGAAGGTGGTCGCGCCGGTCCGCCGCGAGATGGGCGTACGCACCATCTTCAACATCCTTGGCCCGCTGACCAACCCGGCCAGCGCGCCGTCGGTGCTGATGGGCGTGTTCCACCCCGATTTAGTGGGTATCCAGGCACGCGTGCTGCGCGAGTTGGGCACCGAGCGCGCGATGGTGGTCTGGGGCCGTGACAACATGGACGAGATCTCGCTGGGCGCCGGCACCCTGGTCGGCGAACTGCGCGACGGCAAGGTGCGCGAGTACGAGATCCACCCGGAGGACTTCGGCATCGCCATGTCGGCCAGCCGCAACCTGCGCGTGGACGGCCCGGAACAGTCCATCCAGATGCTGCGCGCCGTGCTCGACAACGAGCCGGGCCCGGCGCTGGACATCGTCGCGCTGAATGCCGGTGCCGCCCTGTACGTGGCCGGTGTGGCCAGCGACATCGGCGATGGCCTGGCCCGCGCCCGTGCCGCCATCGCCAATGGCAGCGCCCGCCAGCGCCTGCAGCAGTATGTGGAGACCACCCGCGCGCTGGTTGCCTGAGCGCGCGGTTCAGCCTGACCCTCTCGATGGCCGATAATGGCCGTCCTCACCGCCCCCCGCACCGACCCGAAGACGATGAGCGACATCCTGCAGACGATCCTGGCCCGCAAGGCCGAAGAAGTGGCCCAGCGCCGCGCCCAGCGCCCGTTCGAGGAGCTGCAGGCCGCCGTGGCCAGCGCCCCGCCGGTACGTGGCTTCGTGCGCGCGCTGCAGGCGGCGGTGGCCAATGGCGACCCGGCGGTGATTGCCGAGGTGAAGAAGGCCAGCCCTTCCAAGGGCGTGATCCGCCCGGATTTCCGCCCGGCCGACATCGCCGTCAGCTACGAGTTCGGTGGCGCCAGCTGCCTGTCGGTGCTGACCGACGTGGACTTCTTCCAGGGCGCCGACGCCTATCTGCAGCAGGCCCGCGAAGCCTGCACGCTGCCGGTGCTGCGCAAGGATTTCGTCATCGACGCCTACCAGGTGTACGAGGCGCGCGTGCTGGGCGCCGACTGCATCCTGCTGATCGTCGCCGCGCTGGACGATACCCAGCTGGCCACGTTGTCCGAGCTGGCGCTGTCGCTGGGCATGGACGTGCTGGTGGAAGTGCATGACATCGACGAACTGGAGCGCGCGCTGCAGGTGCCGGCGCCGATGATCGGCATCAACAACCGCAACCTGCGCACCTTCGAGGTGTCGCTGCAGACCACGCTGGACATGCAGCAGGCGGTGCCGCGTGACCGCCTGCTGGTCACCGAGAGTGGCATCCTCGGCCTGCAGGACGTCGCGCTGATGCGCGATGCCGGCATCCATGCATTCCTGGTCGGCGAGGCCTTCATGCGCGTGGAAGAGCCGGGCGAGGGCCTGCGTCAGCTATTCTTCGCGGCATGACAACGCACTATCCGACGCCGCGCGACGATGCGCCGCTGGTGGTCTTCGATTTCGACCACACCCTCTACGACGGCGATTCGGGCACCCATCTGTTCGCCTCGCTGATCAAGCGCAACCCGCTGCGCATGCTGGCCGCGCTGCTGGTCACGCCGATCGCCGGGCCGTTGGTGGCGATGCTGCCGACCCGCCGAACGGGTATTTCGGTCTACGTGTGGATCGGCAGCTTCGGCCTGCACCGTGCGCGCGATTTCAACAAGGTGATCGATGCCTACGTGCTGCGCAACGAGGCGCAGATGCGCGCCAAGCTGCTGCCGCAGGCGCTGGAGGTGTTCGCCGCGCACCGCGCCAAGGGCGACCGTGTAGTGGTCGCCACCGGCGCGCCGCCGGAACTGGCCCGCGCCATCCTGGCGTTCGTTGCCCACCAGGACGTGCCGGTGATCGGCACCGAGGTCGGCCCGCGACTGGGCGGCGTCGGCCCGACCCGCCACTGCCACAACGAAGAAAAGATGCGCATGCTGCGCGAGCGCGGCTACGGCAATATCGACATCGCCTACTCCGACAGCACCGCCGACCTGCCGTTGCTGCTGGCCGCCAAGGCGCCGGTGGTGGTGAACCCGAAGCGATCCAGGGTGGACTTCTTCCGCCGCGTGCTGCCGGCCGGCACCCGCATCCTCAACTGGGGCTGCGTGGACCGCGGCGGCGACAAGGCGTAGCCCGGGGCCGGATCCCGTCCGGGGCCTGACCCCATCGCACGATGACGGATCTGCCGGCCAGCGGCCGGCACTACCCTCCTCCGTCCCGGTAGTGCCGGCCGCTGGCCGGCAAACGCTCAATGCCCCAGGTACCCGTACACCGCATGGCCGATCTGGAACAGGCTGATCCCCAGCACCAGCACGCCAACGGCCACCAGCACCCAGCGCTCCTTCACCCGCTTGACCAGGATCGCCGCCACCGGCGCGGCCATCATGCCGCCGATCAGCAGGCCGGCGACGATCTGCAGGTGCTGCACGCCCATCGACAACAGGAAGGTCGCTGACACGGTCAACGTGACCACGAATTCGGCCGCGTTGACCGTACCGATGGTGGTGCGCGCCTGGCCGCCACGGGCGAGCAGGGTGGACGTGGCGATCGGTCCCCAGCCGCCACCGCCGCTGGCGTCCAGCAGGCCCGCGAAGAAGCCCAGCACCGGTACCCGGCGGATCTCGCCCTTGGGCATCCAGCGCCCCGCGGCGCGCGCCAGGATGATGATCGCCAGCACCAGCAGGTACAGGTAGATGAGGGGGCGGATGATGTCGCCGGGGATCTGGGTGAGCACGTACGCGCCCAGGGCGCCGCCCACCGCACCGGGCAGGGCCAGCCGCAGGAACAGGCGTTTATCGACATTCCCGGCGGCGAGGTGCGACACGCCCGAGGCGCCGGTGGTGAACACTTCAGCGGTGTGGATGCTGGCGCTGACCTGCGCCGGTGGCAGGCCCATGCTCAGCATCACCGACGAGGACACCAGGCCGAAGGCCATGCCCAGTGCGCCGTCAACCAGCTGCGCGCCAAGGCCGATGAGGATGAACCACCAGAATTCGCTGCTCAGTTCCATGCACCGAGCCTAGCGCGCGAAGGAGTGCGGACCAAGGTCCGCACCCACCGGGTGCTCAACCGTCAACGGGTGCCGTACAGCACCACGGTCTTGCCGCGGGCATGCAGCAGGCCGTCGGTCTGCAGCTTCTTCAGCACGCGGCCGGCCATTTCGCGCGAGCAGCCGACCAGGCGCGCCAGTTCCTGGCGTGACACGCGCAGCTGGCTGCCCTGCGGATGGCTCATCGCTTCTGGTTCCTGCGCCAGATCGTGCAGTGTGCGCACGATCCGATCGGTAACATCCAGGAATGCCAGGCGACTGGCCTTGCGGCTGGTATCGAGCAGGCGCTTGGAAATCTGCTGGCCCAGCGCATACAGCAGGCGCGGGGCGTCGGCCGACAGCGGGCCGAGGAACAGCTGGTGCAGGCGCTCGTAGCTGATTTCGGCCAGTTCGCAGGCGGTACGGGTCCGCAGGATCACCTCGCGGCGGTCCGATTCGACGAACAGGCCCATTTCGCCAACGAACTCGCCGGCACCGAAGTAGCCCAGCACAAGCTCTCGATCGTCATCTTCCTCGGCCATGATTGAAACCGAGCCGCTGACAACGTAATACAGGGTTCCCGCCGGGTCACCGGGTCGGAGGACGTCGGTACGGGTGGGATATCGCCGCCGGTGGCTGTGCGCCAGGAAACGATCGATGGTGGCGATATCCAAGGCCAGTGGACTGCTAGCTAGGCGCACGGTTGACACGATAGGGGCGCTCCCTCTGCGCATGAACGGATTCACGGGGTCGATAGCGGAGCTTAACCAGCGCAATTGTTAAGGGCAAACAGTGTGCCAGAACTCTTGCGTCTTCACGTTCCCCCCGGGGGCAGTTTGCCCCATAATTCCCCCTTTCCCTTCTTACACAGGAATCGACCGCCGTGGTCAAGCCGTTGCCTCGCCTGAGGCTGCAGGGTTTCAACAACCTCACCAAGGCGCTGAGCTTCAACATCTATGACGTGTGTTACGCGCGCACCGAAGAGGAGCGTCAGCGTTACATTGAATACATCGATGAAGAGTACAACGCCGACAGGCTGACTCAAATCTTGACCGATGTCGCCGAGATCATCGGCGCCAACATCCTGAACGTGGCCCGCCAGGACTACGACCCGCAGGGTGCCTCGGTGACCATCCTGATCTCCGAAGAGCCGGTGATCGACAAGAAGCTGGCCGGCAAGGAGCTGATCTCCGACGCCGTGGTCGCGCACATGGACAAGAGCCACATCACTGTCCACACCTACCCGGAAACCCATCCGCAGGAAGGTATCGCGACGTTCCGCGCGGACATCGACGTGGCCACCTGTGGCGTCATTTCCCCGCTGAAGGCCCTGAACTACCTGATCGAGAGCCTTGAGTCGGACATCGTGATCATGGACTACCGCGTCCGTGGCTTCACCCGCGATGTGAAGGGCAAGAAGCACTTCATCGACCACAAGATCAACTCGATCCAGAACTTCCTGGCCAAGAACATCAAGTCGCGTTACGAGATGTTCGACGTCAACGTCTACCAGGAAAACATCTTCCACACGAAGATGCACCTGAAGGACTTCGACCTGGACCAGTACCTGTTCGAGGAAAAGGCCAAGAACCTGTCGTTCAAGGAACGCATGAAGATCGAAGCGCTGCTCAAGCGCGAGATCGAAGAGCTGTTCCACGGCCGCAACCTGTCCGAGTAAGCCCCATGTGCGATGCCCGCAGGCATCGCCACCCAGGCGGGACGACCCGCCCCGTGGAACCAGTGCCCCCGCACGCGTTACAGTTCCACGGTGATGTACCGACCCACGGCCCGGTGTGAAAACACCGGGCCGTTTCGTTTTTTTCAAAAAAGGTAAGGAGCCCCCACCCATGCCCTGGATCTACCTGCTGCTGGCCGGCCTGTTCGAGATCGGTTTCGCCCTCGGAATGAAGTACTCCGAAGGCTTCAGCAAACCCCTGCCCACCGCTGCCACGGTGGTATCCGCGCTGATCAGCCTGTACCTGATGAGCCAGGCGATGAAGAGCATCCCGGTCGGCACGGCCTACGCGATCTGGACCGGTATCGGTGCCATGGGCGTGGCGGTGCTGGGCATCTACCTGTTCAACGACAGCGCATCGCCGGCCCGCCTGGCCTGCGTGGGCCTGATCGTGGCTGGTGTGATCGGCCTGAAGCTGGTCTCGCCGAACTGATTGATGGCCCGACCAACGGTCGGGCCCCACCGTCGGCCCCCCCCCGCACCTCTTGGTAGGCCCGCACCGTTGGTGCGGGCGACCCTTCAAATGCGGTAGGCGATGGTCTTCATCACCCTGGAGGCCAGTGCCATCACGCCCGGGATCGGGAACGGCAGGCGGCGAGCGCCGGCCTGCTCGGCGTGGTCCGCATGGCGGGCCTCGTCTTCCTTCATCACCGCGATGACCGCGCGGCTGCGCAGGTCGCCGGCCGGCAGGTCGACCAGGTGCTCGTCCAGGTGGGCCTCCACCTGGCGCTCGGTCTCGACCACGAAGCCCAGGTTCCAGCCGTCGCCGCGCAGCCCGGCCAGGGTGCCGATGGTGTAGCTGCCGGCGTACCACAGCGGGTTGAACAGGCTCGGACGGCTGTCCAGTTCGGCCAGCCGGGTGGCGCACCAGGCCAGGTGGTCGGTTTCTTCCTGCGCCGCTTCCAGCAGGTGTTCCCGCGTGGCCGGGTCGCGCGCCACGGCGGCCTGGCCGAAGTACAGGCCCTGCGCGCAGACCTCGCCGACGTGGTTGATCCGCATCAGGCCTGCGGCATGGCGCCGCTCGGCGCTGTCCATGCCGGGCTCGCCGGTGTCCGTGGCGGGGTAGGGGCGGGCCGCCGGCGGATTGCCGAACACTGTGTCCAGGGCGCGCTGCGCCTCAGTCAGCAGGTGGTCCAGCGGAGTGGTCTGGCGGAGCACGGTCATGGCAGTACGCGGTGGGGCGGAAGACACCCCGATTCTCGCCCGGCCCCGCGCCCCTGCCAACCCGGCCCAGGGGACGGGTTGCGCTCCCGCGGCAGGATGAGTACAATCCCGCCTCTTACGCTTCACCTTTTTACAACGCGTGGCAGAGTTCCGGCGAGCCTTTCGCCGCAATGAGCCCGACCTAACCTAGAGTTCTTCATGAGCACTTTCACTGCCAAGAACGAGACCGTCCAGCGCGACTGGTACCTCGTCGACGCCGAGGGCAAGACCCTGGGCCGTCTCGCCACCGAGCTGGCCCGCCGTCTGCGTGGCAAGCACAAGCCGGTCTACACCCCGCACGTTGATACCGGCGACTACCTGGTCGTCATCAATGCAGAAAAGATTGCCGTCACCGGCAAGAAGCTGCAGGACAAGATGTATCACCGTTTCACCGGTTACATCGGCAACCTGAAGACCGAGTCCCTGGCCCAGGCGCTGGAGCGCCACCCGGAGCGCGTGATCGAGATCGCCGTGAAGGGCATGCTGCCGAAGGGCCCGCTGGGTCGCCAGATGTACCGCAAGCTCAAGGTCTACGCTGGCACTGAGCATCCGCACGCCGCACAGCAGCCGCAGGTTCTGGATATCTAATCATGGCTATCACTCAAAACTACGGCACTGGCCGCCGCAAGTCCTCCACCGCTCGCGTGTTCCTGCGCAAGGGTTCGGGCAACATCACCGTCAATGGCCGTCCGCTGGACGAGTTCTTCGGTCGTGAGACCGCGCGCATGATCGTGCGCCAGCCGCTCGAGCTGACCAAGAACACCGAGAGCTTCGACATCCTGGTCACCGCCGCTGGCGGCGGCACCACCGGCCAGGCCGGTGCGATCCGTCTGGGCATCGCCCGTGCTCTGGTCGAGTACGACGAAACCCTGAAGTCCGAGCTGCGCAAGGCTGGCTTCATGACCCGTGACGCCCGTGAAGTCGAGCGTAAGAAGGTCGGTCTGCACAAGGCCCGCCGCGCCACCCAGTTCTCCAAGCGCTGATTTACCGCGCCTGGTTGGGCTCCTTCGGGAGCCCGCTGGATGGAAAAGCAAAAGCCCGGCTTCGGCCGGGCTTTTGTCGTTCCGGGGTCATGGATTTCCTGGTCGCCGGCCAGCGGCCGGCACTACCCGTGGTCTCGCGTGTCGGGAGGGTGGGGTCAGGGCCTTTCCCTGCGGAAAAGGATCCGACCCTGGGGTTCTTTCTGGAGAAGAGCCCCCTTGTTGTTCAAGGGGGTGTGCCGACAGGCGCGGGGACAAGGTGGAATGCGCGACCAGATTAAAAGCAAAAGGCCAGATCTTTCGATCTGGCCTTTTGCTTTTAATTTGGCTGCCCCGGATGGATTCGAACCACCGAATGCCTGAGTCAGAGTCAGGTGCCTTACCGCTTGGCGACGGGGCAAAACGTGCAACTATTTTCTCACTTTTCACGCTGAAAAACAACTTGATTTTCAGTGTGGTGGCTATGGGTGGACTCGAACCACCGACCCCAGCATTATGAGTGCTGTGCTCTAACCGGCTGAGCTACATAGCCTTGGTGAGCCCGCTATTCTGCGGATGTGTACCGCCCCTGTCAACACTTTTGTGTCGTGCTTGTGGGCCGACAGAGGGCATGGGATAGTCCCGGCCAGTAGATTTTCTTAGGAGTCCGCATCGTGATCGATCCGGACGGCTATCGACCGAACGTCGGCATCGTGCTGATGCGGCAGGACGGCCAGGTGTTCTGGGCACGACGCGTGCGCCGGGACGGCTGGCAGTTCCCGCAGGGTGGCATGAACACCGACGAGACGCCTGTCGAGGCCATGTATCGTGAACTGCAGGAAGAGACCGGCCTGCTGCCCGAGCATGTGGAAGTGCTCGGGGCGACGCCCGGCTGGCTGCGCTACAAGCTGCCGGCGCGGGCCATCCGCCGCAATGAGCGGCAGGTCTGCATCGGCCAGAAGCAGGTCTGGTTCCTGCTGCGCCTGACCGGCGACGAATCCCACGTGAAGCTGGACCACACCGACTCGCCCGAGTTCGACCACTGGCGCTGGGTGGACTTCTGGTACCCGGTGGAGCATGTGGTGATGTTCAAGCGTGGCGTCTATGCGCGTGCGTTGCGACATCTGGCGCCGCTGGCCCGCGGGGTGGCCGGGCAGGGGGTTACCGCCATGCCCAAGAGCGCCGCCGAAGCCTGGATGCCTGGCCATACCGCCGGGCACGACCGCCCACGCAAGCGCCCTCGGACCCGCGGCTACTGGCCGAAGAAGGCCACGGGCGATGGCCCGGCCAGCTGACGGGCTGAACGGTATCGAGAATGGTTCAGGTCTCTGATTGACAACCATTCTCGTTTCCATTGGAATAGCCAACAGGCCGCTTCTGGCCTGCCAGCCCGGTTCACGCCTGTGTACGTCTGCATCTGCAACGGAGTCACCGACCACCAGATCCGCGAAGCCGCCAGCCATGGCGTCAGTACGGTGGCCGAACTGACCATGCGTACCGGCTGTGGCGCTACCTGCGGTTCCTGCCTGGACATGGCCGGCGATCTGCTGGCCAAGGCGCGTGCCACCCACGATCTGCCGCTGCCGGTATTGGGTCTGGCCCAGGTCGCCTGATCGTCTCTTGGCGGCGCGTTGACGGCGCGCTTTCGCATTCTTCACGTGCGGCCGCACAGGCCAATGCGCACGATTCGCGTTCCTTCACGGCTGCAGGCAAGGCGTTAAAGTGCCTGCGTTTTCAGCGTGCAGGAGCATCCCCATGAAGGGCGACACCAAGGTCATCGAATTCCTCAACAAGGTCCTCTACAACGAGCTGACCGCGATCAACCAGTACTTCCTGCATGCCAAGATGCTGAAGAACTGGGGCATCAAGGAACTGGCCGAACACGAGTACAAGGAATCGATCGACGAGATGAAGCATGCCGACATGCTCGCCGACCGCATCCTGTTCCTCGAAGGCCTGCCGAACTTCCAGGCGCTGGGCAAGCTGCGCATTGGTGAGAACCCGACCGAGATCCTGCAGTGCGACCTGTCGCTGGAACGCGATGGCGTGGTCACCCTGCGCGAGGCCGTGGCGTATGCCGATTCGGTCGGCGACTACGTCAGCCGCCAGCTGTTCGTGAAGATCCTCGATTCGGAAGAAGAGCACATCGACTGGCTGGAAACCCAGCTCGACCTGATCGAGCGCATCGGTGAACCGAAGTACCTGCTGAGCAAGCTGGAAGAGTGAGTCAGCCGGCCTGGCCGGCGCGATGCTGTGCCAGGTAGCCCGTCAGCGCTACGCGCGCTCGGGCGAATTCCGCAACCAGCAGCGCCACCGCTACTGCGGGGCGCTGCAGGCTGCCGCTGCGGGCTTCGTGCTCGATGCGCTGCGCGACTGACGACAGCGACAGTGCGCCCACGTTCGCGCTGGATGACTTGAGGCTGTGCGCGACGGCCTGCAGGCGAGGCTCGTCGCCGTTCTGCGCGGCCTGCTGCAGCTGCTGCACCATTGCCGGCGCATCCTCCAGGAACACCGAGACGATCTGGATGGCGCTCTCCCCGATCACTGCATGCAGTTCGTCCAGCACGTCGCGGTCCAGCACCGGCTGCGGCTTGGAGCCGACTCGGCTGTCATCGTCCTGTAGAGCCGAGCCATGCTCGGCTGATGGAGCGCGACGGCTATCGGCCGTCAGCCGGGCATGGCTCGGCTCTATCGAAGGCCGTGCAGGTGATGCGGCTTTGCCGCCGCCCCAGCGCTGCAGCAGCGCATGCAGGGTGGCGCGTGCAATCGGCTTGGACAGATAGTCGTCCATGCCGGCCTGCAGGCAGCGCTCGCGGTCACCGGCCATGGCATTGGCGGTCATCGCGATGATCGGCAGGCGCGGGCGTCCGTTCTCCACTTCCTCGGCGCGCCAGCGGCGGGTGGCGGCATAGCCGTCCAGCACCGGCATCTGGCAATCCATCAGCACCACATCCACGTCGCCTTCGCGCAGGGCAAGCAACGCCTGCTCGCCATCGGCGGCGTTGCGCACTTCGCACTGGAACACGCGCAGCAGCTGCTCGGCCACCATGCGGTTGACCGTGTTGTCCTCCACCAGCAGCACGCGCAGGTGCAGCGGCGGCAGCGTGGGCGTGGGCTGGCCCTGTCCGGCGTTGGCCAGCAGCGCGGCAGGGCGCGCATGCGCAACCGGTGCAGCCAGCAGTGCATGCAGCCCAGCGTCGTCGAAATGCGAGGGTAGCTGCCGCTGGCGTGGGCGTGGAGGAAGGGCATCGTCCTGCAGCCACAGCACCTGCAGCCCGTCGTCTTCGCCACGTTCGGCCAACGCCTGTTGCAGCGTCGCTTCACCGATGCGGCGCGCACGTGCATCGACCAGCAGCCACGCCGGTGCCGGTTGCCCCGGCCTCGGCACCGCGCGCAGGCGCTCGACCACGGCATCGAACTGCGCCAGGGCGTGCACCAGCAGTCCATGATGGGCCGCGATGCGCTCGATGCGTGCCTGCAGGATGGCATCGCTACTGAACAGCAGCAGCGCGTGTGGCGTGCGCGCCATGGCCGGCAGGTCGCCGGGCACCTTCAACAACGGGATCTCGAACCAGAACGTGGCGCCCTGGCCGGGCGTGGACTGCACGCCGATGCGCCCGTGCATCAGGTCGATGATGCGCTTGCAGATCGCCAGGCCCAGGCCGGTGCCACCGTAGATGCGGGTCGTTGAGGCATCGGCCTGGCTGAAGGACTGGAACAGGCGCGCCTGCAGTGCCTCGTCGATGCCGATGCCGGTGTCGATGATCTCGAAGCGCAGCTGGTGCTGTGCGGGACCTTCGCCCAGGCGCTGCACGCGCAGCTGTACCTGGCCGCGCGCGGTGAACTTGATCGCGTTGGCCAGCAGGTTGCTCAACACCTGGCGCAGGCGTACCGGGTCGCCACGCACCGGCAGGCGCACCGACGGGTCCAGCTGCAGCCCCAGCGACAGGCCCTTGGCGTCGGCGGCGCGCTGCATCAGCTGCACCACGCCATCGAGCAGGTCGCGCAGGTTGAAGCTGGTGATCTCCAGTTCCAGCGCCTGTGCTTCCAGCCGCGAGTAGTCGAGGATGTCGTCGACGATGCGCAGCAGCTGCTGCGAGCTGGCCGAGGCGGTGGCCAGCATCTGCCGCTGGTCCTCGCCCAGCGGGCCGCGTGCGATCAGCTCCAGCATCGGCAGGATGCCGTTGAGCGGCGTACGGATCTCGTGGCTCATCGTGGCCAGGAACTCACCCTTGGCCAGCACCGCCGCCTCGGCGGCCTGCTTGGCCTGCAGCAGCTGCTGTTCCAGCTGCCCCTGTCGTTCGGTGGTGCGGCGCAGCTGGTCACGTTCGGCGGCCAGCAGGCTGCGCTCGCGTTGCAGCTGGGCCAGTGCCCGGTTGCGCGCGCGCAGCCGCAGGCCCAACAGCAGCGCGCTGATGGAGGCCGCAGCAAGGGCAACCAGCAGCGCGACCCACATCGGCACGTCAGAGCACCGCGTTGTGGAAGTCGAAGTTCAGATCGCTGCCGGCCGACTGCACCATGTTGCCCTGGATGTAGTCGACACCGCCCACCCACATCGCGGCGGCGGCCTGCGGATCTTCGATCTGCTGGCCGATGATCTGCTGCCCGGCGGCGTGCGCCCGCTCGATTGCCCGGCGCAGCTCTTCGCGCGTGGCCGGATTGGAATGACTGCTGGAGAAGCGCGCGGCCATGCGCACGAACGACAACGGCAGCTGGGTCAGCAGCGCATCGGCTTCGCCCCCGGGTTCGAACTGGCTCAGGCAGAAGCGCACGCCGGCGCCGGCCATGCGCTGGCAGAACTGCTGTAGCGGCACGGTATGGATCAGCGCGTCGGGCAGGCGGACGTCGATCACCAGCGCGCTGCCGGGCAGGTCGCGCTGCTGCAGCGATTCCAGCAGCCAATCCGCGAACGCATCGCGTTGCAGGGTGCGCAGCGACTGCGAAACGAACAGGTTCAGTGGTTGCGTCGCGTGCCGGTAAAGGTCGAGAAGGCCCAGTGCATGGTCCATCACCTGCTGGTCGAGATCGGCGATGCGCCCGGCAGCCTCTGCGGCCGGAATCACCTGGCCTGCCGCCAGCAGCGTACCGTCGGCCTGGCGAAGGCGCAGCAGCAGCTGGTACTGCGCGGTGTTGCCGCCGGCGACGGCGACGATCGGCTGGTAGGCCAGCTCAAGCTGGCCTTCCAGCAGTGCCAGGTGTTCCTGCTCGCTGGTCACGTCGCGGTGCACGTGGCCGGCCACGCCGGCGCTGAGCAGCCGTGCCTGCAGGGTGGTGCGCTCGACTGCCTCCAGCGCGCTGTTGGCATCGTCGAAGCCCGGCGACAGCGGTGCATAGCCGACCACGCCCCGCAGATGCACCGATTCGTCATCGCGGATCACGAAGGCCCGCGCCGACAACTGCTCGCGCAGCGCAGCGGCAATGCCTTCCAGGCTGTCCTCGCTGACATTGCGCGCAAGCAGCAGGAAGCTGTTGTCGTTCAGGCGCGCCAGCAGGTGCGGGTGGCCGGCTTCTGCCAGGCGTTGCCCGGCCTGCACCATCAGGCGCTCGAAGGCGGCATAGCCATAGCGCTCGCGCAGGCCCAGTGCGCTGGATATCTCGACGAACAGCACGCCGCCCTGGTCACGGTGGGCGAGCGCGGCGTTGAGCTGCTGCAGCACGTGATGCCGCGTCGGCAGCCCGGTTTCCGGATTGCTGGTGGCCGGGGTGCCGGATACGCCGGGCAGGGTTGCGGCCTGCGCCCGCGCGCGGCGGATGCGGTTGGCCACGGCGGCGATCAGGTGGCGCGGTCGGATCGGCTTGCTCAGGTAGTCGTCGGCGCCACTGTCGAGCACCTCGAACTGGCGTTCCGGGTCCGGGTCGCCGCTGAGGAACACGATGGGCAGCAGCTGCAGGCCGGGCTGCTGGCGGATCAGCGCGGTCAGGCGCATGCCGTCCAGACCGGGCAGGTGCAGGTCCATCAGGATCAGGTCGGGGCGATGTTCCTTGATCGCCTGCAGCGCACCGTCGGCATCGCTGTGCACGATCGCCTGCATGCCGGCGCCATGCAGCACGCTCTGTGCGAACAGTGCCTGGGCGCGATCATCCTCGACGATCAGCACGCGGTAGGGCGAATCGGAGTGCAGCGGTGCCGGGTCATTGCCGCCGGCCTCGGCCAGCAGGGATGGGCCGGGCAGCGGCGGCGGTGCGCTGCCGATCGATGCGGGTGCGTCGGAGGCGGCCAGCGGCGGAACCGCTGCCGGCGCTGCGGCGACGGCGCTCGCCGGTTCAGCGGTCCAGCGTTGCCAATGATCGGCCGGAGGGGTTTCAGCGCGTCCCGGGCGGGCGCCCGCGGGGGATTCGTTTGCGGCCATCGGTGCTCCTGGTGTTCGCGTCCATTATGCGACAAGCCCGGCGATCAACCGGTGCCGGGCTGGCGTGGACTGTCGGGCGACGCACTGCGTGCCAGCCAGCGCACGCCCTTCCACAAGGTGCGCCAGACCAGCCACACCAGCAGCGCGCCCGCCAGGCTGCAGGCCAGCACCACGATCAGCGCGATCCACGGGTGTGCCAGGGCCAGGGCCAGACCACCGACCACCACGGTGTCCTCGGCGGCGGAGGCCACCCAGTTGCTGGCAGGCTCGGGCGAGGTATTGAGCAGGGCGCGGGTGCCTGCCTTCAGGCCGTGGCTGGCCAGCGCGACACCTGCACCGGCAGCAAGTGCGCCGGTGCCCAGCTGCCCATCCGGCGACAGCGTGGCTGCGGCAAGGAAGGCACCTGCGGGTACACGTGCCAGGGTCTGCACCAGATCCCACGCCGAGTCGACGCCGGGAATCTTGTCGGCGAAGAATTCGGTCACCGCCAGCGCCGCCGAGGTGCCCAGCACCCACCACGATTCAGTGGCCTGCAGGGCCGGTGGCAGGTCGACCCAGCCGAGCAGGCCGGCCAGGCCGACACCGAACACGGTGAGGTAGACGCGGATGCCGGCCAGCCAGGCCAGCAGGATGCCGATCACGAACAGGTGGGCTTCGGTCATGGCGATGCTCCGGCGACGGAACTGTGCAGGGGACCACACTATCGACGATGGCATGCCTGAACGCCACAGACCGTGGCTCGCCACTGCGCAGGAAACCCACCCGTCCTGTCATACACTAGCCCGTCGTTTGCCACAGGGGCCGTACCGGTGTCGCCCTCGCGATGCCCCGGAATCCACCCATGACCAACCGTCCTCCCATGCGCGTGCAGGTCCGCCTGCCCGGCGCGCCGCAACCGCCGGCCGACCGCCGCCGCCTGCTGGTGATCGGCGGCATCTGGCTGCTCAGCCTGGTGCTGGCGGTGCTCGGCGGCTGCTGGATGGCCACCCCGCGCGATGCGCAGGGCCAGCGCCTGCAGGCCGCCGAGAAGCGTGCCGAGACGCTGCAGGCGCAGCTGACCGAACTGCGCCAGAAGCAGGCCACGCTGGAAGCCTCCGACCGCATCAGCCGCGCCGCCAACACCGAGGTGCAGTCCTCGCTGGCCGAGCGCGATGAGGAAATCGCCGGCCTGCGTGCCGACGTTGCCTTCTATGAGCGCCTGGTGGGTTCGACCAGCCAGCGCAAGGGCCTGAACACCCATTCGATCGAGTTCAGCCCGGAAGCGGCCGGCACCTGGCAGTACACCGCGGTGCTGACCCAGAACCTCAACCGCGGCGCCATCAGCCAGGGGCAGATGCGCTTCACCGTGGAAGGCGTCAAGAACGGCAAGCTGGCCACGATCAGCTGGGATGATCTGCACCAGCGCAGCAAGGTACCGGGACAGGATTACTCGTTCCGGTACTTCCAGCAGCTCACCGGCAGCGTGATGCTGCCGGCTGACTTCACCCCGCAACGCGTGCGGGTGACATTGGGGAGTGGTACGGGGGGTACCACCCAGGTATTCGACTGGAAACAGGCCGGTGCGCCGGCCAGCAAAGGGGAGTAGGCAGATGTTCGGAAGCAGCAAATCCAACCGTGAAGGCCAGCTGGTGGTGGATGCCCTGATCGGCAACCAGGTGGTGATCCGCGGTGATGTGGAATTCAGTGGTGGCCTGTACGTGGAAGGCCGCATCCATGGCAAGGTGATCGCCGCCGAAGGCGCCAGTGGCGCGACCCTGACGGTCGCCGAGCATGGCGTGATCGAGGGCGAGATCCGTGCCCAGGTGGTGGTCATCAGTGGCCGCCTGGACGGCGACGTGCACGCCAGCGAGAAAGTCGAACTGACCCCGAGCGCGCGGGTCAACGGCAACGTCCATTACCAGGTGGTGGAGATGAATGCGGGCGCCCAGCTGAACGGTCGCCTGATCCATGCCAGCGCCCCGATGGCCGCCCTGCCGGCCCCGGAAGCTGATGAGGCCAATGGCGGCAAGGGTGACACCGCCGCACGCCGCAAGCTGGCCGAGGCGATGGCTTGAAAGCCGTCGTCGGCACCCCCATGCTGACACCATGAGCACGCTAGTCTCCCTGCCCGGCGCCACCCCGGCCGCCGCGCCCGATTACCAGTCGCTGGAGCGCCCGCTGAACTTCACCGAGTCGGCGGCCGCCAAGGTCAAATCCCTGATCCAGGAAGAGGGCAACCCCGACCTGGCCCTGCGCGTGTACATCGAAGGTGGTGGCTGTTCGGGCTTCCAGTACGGGTTCGAGTTCGACGAGAACCGTGCCGAGGACGATCTGGCGGTACAGACCAGCGGGGTGACCCTGCTGGTCGACCCGTTGAGCCTGCAGTACCTGATGGGAGCCGAGGTGGACTACACCGAGAGCCTGACCGGTGCACAGTTCGTGATCCGCAACCCGAACGCAAAGACCACCTGCGGCTGCGGCAGCAGTTTCAGCATGTAGGCGGGGCGCGGGGCCTGCGTCCCGCGCGACAAGGTGTGTGGAGCAAGCTCCACACCCACAGACGGCTTCGGCAAAGCCCGCGGCTTGCCACCCGCATCGATTGGCGGCACGCTTGCAGGATGCCCAATACTCCTTCGCCGCTTTCCGGTTTCGCCTTCGTGGGCGAACCGCTGGAGCGCGCCGATGCCCTGCGCGAAGATGCCGATGCACTGGCGCGCCTGTGGCCGGGCGCGCGCATTCTGGTGCTCGATCAGGACGGCAGCGCCTTCACCGGCGATGACGACCAGCCGCTGGCGCTGACCGGCGCCGACATCGGCGGCGGTCCCGGCTCCGCGATCTTCCTCGGCCTGCGCGGGGAACAAGCGTGGTTCTCGGTTGAAGCCGCCAGCGTCACCGTCACCGCACCACGTCGCCTCGACCTGCGCCAGGCCGCGCTGCTGTGGTCGGTGGCTGATGCGACCGCTTTCAGCTACGCACGTGGCATGTCCTACTGGCACTCGCGCACCCGTTTCTGCGGGGTATGCGGTGGTGCCGTGGCGTTCGCCCGCGGCGGCTTCGTGGGGCGTTGCGCGCAGTGTTCCACCGAGCACTACCCGCGTGTCGACCCCGCGGTGATCGTGGCGGTTGAAAACCAGGGCCGCCTGCTGCTCGGCCGTCAGTCAAACTGGGCGCCACGTCGCTACTCGGTGCTGGCCGGCTTCGTCGAACCGGGCGAGACCTTCGAGCAGACCGTGGTACGCGAAGTCCACGAAGAGAGCAAAGTGCGGGTGACCGCTTGCCAGTATCTGGGCTCGCAGCCGTGGCCGTTCCCGGGCGCACTGATGGTCGGCTTCCGGGCGCAGGCGCAGGATGACCTGCCGACCGTGGACGGCGAGCTGGAAGACGCGCGCTGGTTCAGTGCCGACGAGGTCGGCGCGGCACTGGCGCGCGATGTGGAGGACGATGGCCAGGGCATCCGCCTGTCGCCGCCGATCTCGATTTCGCGCGGCCTGATCGAGCACTGGTACCGGCAGCAGAAGGGCTGAGGCGGGCCGGCTGGGGTGATTGCATTGCCGCCACCTGAACACGGCACGGGTTACAGTCCGGTTCACCGCTGAGGGCGCCGCTGCGACAGGTAAGGTAGCGGCGCCGAGCGTTCTGTTTCGTAGGGAGACCTGCCATGTTCACCACTCTGGCCGCCGTGCTGGTGGCACTGGCCCTGGGCCATGTTGCTCCGGCCGCTGCTGCCTCGCTGCGCCGTTTCGACGGTTTCCGGCGTTGGCTGGGCTGGCTGGATGCGCGTGGTGGCAAGGCCTGGCAGGGACCGGCCGGCGTTGCCTTGGCCCTGCTGCCGCCGCTGTTGCTGATGGCGCTGCTGGCGTGGCTGTTGCGCGGGGTGCTGTTCGGCCTGCCGTCGCTGCTGCTGGGCGTGGCGGTGCTGGCCTGGTGCTGGGGCCCGCGTGACCTGGACCGCGATATCGAGGCCATCATCGATGCCGATGATGCGGCGACGCGGCAGGCTGCAGTGCGCAACCTGCAGTCGGCCGGCGGCAGCCTGCGCGAGGACATTCCGTCACTGGTCGAGGCGACGGTGCTCAACGCACTGCGGCGCTGGTTCGCGGTGCTGTTCTGGTTCCTGTTGCTGGGCCCGGCTGGCGCGCTCGGTTACCGGTTGCTGGCGCTGATGGCGGAAAGCCCGATGCGTGCCCGCGTGCCGGTCGAGCCGCTGGCGCTGGCGCAGCGGCTGCTGGGCTGGATCGAGTGGCCGGTGGCACAGCTGATGGCGTTCTCGATGGCGCTGGTGGGCAACTTCGATACGGCGTGGAAGGCGTGGCGCCAGGCCCATGGCGAGCGCCTGACCGGCAACACCGGGTTCCTGGGTGCGGTGGCGCGGGCCAGCGTCAACGCCGAACTGCGCGAGGATGCGCACGACTACACCGAGGCGGGGCTGTTGCCGGTGTGGCAGCGGTTGCCGGACCTGCGTGATGCGATGAGCCTGGTGTGGCGGATGCTGCTGCTGTGGCTGGCGATCCTCGCCCTGCTGGTGATTGCAGGCTGGGTGACGTAGGTGTTTTGGCAGGGCTTGCAGCCCTGCACCTGCAGAGGCAACAGAGCAACAGCAACAGCAACAGCAACAGCTGGATTGCTGCGGGTTGGCGGGGTGGGTCGGATGGCGGGGGACGCCGTGAATCCGTCCATGGAGGCTTGGTCGCCGCTTGCTCGTGTGCGCTGTCCTGCGCACACGGCAAGACCCGGGTTGGGCGTCCTGCCCAACCCGCCCGAGGCATGCCTCGGGCCCATGCGGCTCACACCCCCGCCATCCAACCCACCCCGCCTTCGACAGTTTTCCGCGCACGGACGTTCTCCAGAGCCGAGCCATGCTTGGCTCCGAGCGAGCGTAGCGAAGCGATCCGCTTCTGCTTTTGATCTTTTCTTTCTTTTCCGTGGTGGACGCGCACGGAAACTGTCCGTGGCCGGGCGGGATGGGTTTGCGGGGGTGTCCGCGGCATGGATGCCGCGGCCAAGCCTCCACGGACGGATTCACGGCGTCCCCCGCAAACCCATCCCGCCCGGCCAACCCCAAGGCTTCTGCCTTCAAACGCCGCCCACCACGAGGGGCTGCGTCGTTGGCTGGAAACCTAGATCGGTGCCAGTGCAGTGAACGGTGCCCACGGCAGGTTGCGCAGCAGCGCATACCCGGGCAGCACCCAGAGCCAGAACACAGGATTGGCCAGCACCCGCATCAGCGGGTCGAGCACGCGTGGGCGGATGCCGGCGATGTTCAGCAGCATCAGCAACAGGAACGGCAGGCTGATGACCAGCAGCGGGTTCATCGCCATCGCGCCGGGCAGGTCGAAGTGGACCAGGGAATACAGGCAGCGCGTGCTGCCACAGCCCGGGCAGTACAGGCCGGTCAGGGCGTACAGCGGGCAGCTCGGCAGTGGATTGCCGGCGACATACGGATTGACGTTGCGCAGCACCACCGTGGCACCCACGGCCAGGCCGGCGGAAGCCAGCAGCGGTGCCCAGCGGGCGAGTCGGGAACGAGCGGGAAGCGCGGACATGCAACAACGGATCCGGCGCAGGCGCCGGATCCGTCCAGGCGTATCAGTAGCCGCTGTTGCTCATCGCGCCCATGCCGCCGAGCACGACGAAGAACAGCACGTACAGCACGACCAGCACGGCCCAGGCAATGGCCGACCAGATGGCCCACTTCTTGGCCTTGGCGGCGGAGTCCTGGGCGCCGGCGATGTCGCCAGCGGCCAGCTTGCCGTTGACCTGCGCGGCGTAGACGATCGACACGATGCCGGCCGGCAGGCAGCAGAACAGGGTGGTCAGGATGGCCCAGACCAGGTTGTTCGGGACCTGCGGAGTAGCGGTATTCATGGGTTCAAGCTCCTTGATGGGTGGTGGTGGTGAATCATTGGTCGGAAAGAGCGCCCAGTACGGCCAAGCCGCCGAACAGCCCGAGCCACAACAGCAACAGGACCGGCAGGGCCACGGCCGAAGCCACTGCCCACCAGCCCGCCTTGCGCGACGCGCTGTAGGCCCCCGGCAGATCGCCAGCCGCGCGGCGGCCATCGACCTGGGAGGCATAGACGATCGACACCACGCCCAACGGCAGGCAGCAGAACAGCGTCGTCAGGATCGCCCAGACCAGATGGTTGGGGATGTAGACCGGACGGCTGAGCGGTGGTGGTTGATTCAAAGCGAGACTCCATTCCTTGGTGGCCGGCCTTGGTGAATCGGCCGAACCTCCCCCCTGTGGGTGCGTAATCTACCGCAACCGGCGTTGCATGTATGCGTTTACACGCACGGCATGTCGTGTTCGCCACTGGACGGTGGCGTATGCGGGGGAGGTTGCCGGGCCTGCCTGTCAGTCCGATTCTGTCAGGCGTGATCGCCGCGCAGGGCCCTCACCTGGGCTTCCAGCGCCTGGGCGTTGGTGGTGTGGCCGTCCATGGACGGTGCCGCCACTACCTCGACGGTGGCTCGGAAACGGCGCGGCACCCGCATGCGGCCGAGGCGGCTGTCGCGCCGGCTCCACATGCTCGACCACATGCCGCGCAGGGCCATCGGCACCACCGGCACCGGCCGCCGTTCGAGGATCTTCTCGACGCCGGACTTGAACGGGGCGATTGCACCATCCTTGGTCAGTGCGCCTTCCGGGAAGATGCAGACCAGCTCGCCTTCGGCCAACGCGGCGTCGATGTCATCGAACGCGCGTTGCATCAGCGCCGGGTCTTCGCGCGCACCGGCGATCGGGATCGCCTTGGCGGTACGGAAGATCCAGCGCATCACCGGGATGTTGAAGATCCTGTAGTACATGACGAAGCGCACCGGACGCGGAATCGTCGCCGACAGGATCAGTGCGTCCATGTAGCTGACATGGTTGCAGACCAGCAGCGCGGCGCCTTCGTCGGGCACGTTGGCTTCGATGCCGTGCGGGCGCAGCCGGTACAGGGTGCGCACCATCAGCCAGCTGAGGAAGCGCATCAGGAATTCGGGGACGATGGTGAAGATGTAGATCGCCACCAGCGCGTTGGCGATGGCCAGTGCCAGGAACTGCTGCGGGATGGTCCAGTGCAGCAGCTTGTGCGCGGCCAGCGACAACAGGGCTGCGCCGACGATGAAGCCGGAATTCTGGATGTTCAGTGCGGCGAACACGCGCGACATCTGCGCCTTCGGCGTGCGGCTCTGGATCAGCGCGAACAATGGCACCACGAAGATACCGGTGAACAGGCCGATGCCGATCAGGTCGATGACGATGCGGATGCTGCCCGGCTGCTGCAGGAAGGTGCCGATGGTCAACCCGTGCACCGTCGCCTCGCCACTGCGGGCGAAGTACAGGTCGAGCAGGAACGCGGTCATGCCGAACGCACCCAGCGGCACCAGACCGATTTCCACCGTGCGCGCCGACAGCTTCTCGCACAGCAGCGAGCCAACGCCGGTGCCGACCGAGAACAGGGCCAGGGCGAACAGATACAGTTTGGGTTCGCCGCCGAGGTTGGCCAACGCGTAGTTGGGCAGCTGCGAGGTCAGCACGGTGCCGACGAACCAGAACCAGGACACCCCGAGGATGGCGTTGCGCACCGCCTTCTGCTGCCGTGCCATGCGCAGCACGACCCGCGACTCCGGCAGGGGGTTCCAGTTGATCTTCAGGTTCGGATCGCCGGCGTCGACCTTGGGGATCAGGCGCGCGGCGATGTTGCCGCAGATGGCTAGAACGATCACCGCTGTGGCGGCCACGATCGGGCCGTGGCTCCCCGCAAGCAGGAAAACCGAGCCGCCGATGATCATGCCGGACAGGATCGAGATCGAAGTACCCATCTCGACCAGGCCGTTGCCGCCAGTCAGTTCCTCGGGTTTCAGCACCGAGGGCAGTACCGAGTACTTCACCGGGCCGAACAGGGTCGACTGCATGCCGGTACAGAACAGCGCGACCAGCAGGAACGGCAGGTTCTCGGTGACGAAACCGACAGCCGCCATCGACATGATCACGATCTCCATGGTGGTGGTGATCACGATCAGCCGCGATTTTTCCAGTTTGTCGGCGATCTGCCCGGCCAGCGCCGAGAACAGGAAGTACGGGAGGATGAAGATGGCTGGCGCCAGCGTGGTGTAAAGCGAACGCTGCTCCTCCGAAACGCCCAGATAAAACAACAGGCCGATGATCGCCTGCCGGTACACGTTGTCGTTGAACGCACCCAGCGCCTGGACGACGAAGAACGGCAGGAAACGGCGCTGGCGCAGCAGGGCGAACTGGTTGTGACCGGACATGGAACCTCCTTGACCGGCGCAGCCTAGCATTCCTGCCTATCCACTGTGGGTGCGGACCTGTGGGTGCGGACCGTTGGTCCGCACACCTGTCGATGCTCTCAGACGATATCGTCGACCACGCCGCCATCCACGCGCAGTGCTGCACCGGAGGTGGCGGAAGCCTGCGGCGAGGCCAGGTACACCACCATGTTGGCCACCTCCTCGACCGTGGCGGTGCGCTGGATCACCGAAGACGGCCGGTGTGCCATCACGAACTCGCGGCCGATCTGCTCCAGCGGCTTGCCGCTGCGCTGGCGTTCATCTTCGAACATCGCCGCGAAACCGTCGGACAGGGTCGGGCCGGGCAGCACCGCGTTGACGGTGACGCCACTGCCAGCCACGCGCTTGGCCAGGCCGCGCGACAGCGACAGCTGCGCGGTCTTGCTGACACCGTAATGGATCATGTCGGCGGGAATGTTGCGTGCCGATTCGGAGGAGATGAACAGCACGCGGCCCCAGCCGGCGTCGACCATCGCCGGCAGCAGTGCCCGCGACAGGCGCACGCCGGACATCACGTTGGTCTGCCAGTAGCGCTCCCAGGTGGCGTCTTCGGTTTCGAAGAAGTCCTCGGGGCCGAAGATGCCGGCGTTGTTGACCAGGATGTCGACCTTGGGCAGGCCGGCCAGCAGCACATCGACACCGGCTGCATCGGAAAGGTCGGCGGCGACGCCGATCACCTCGGCACCTGGAACGGTGGCGAGCAGGCGCTGGCGGGCGCGTTCGACACTGTCGGTGCTGCGGCCGTTGAGAATGACCCGCGCACCCGCCGCGGCAAGACCCTGGGCGATCGCCAGGCCGATGCCGGCGGTGGAAGCGGTAACGAGCGCGGTGCGGCCGGCGAGTTCGATCTTCATGGGGGGAGTCCAGGAGCAGGGGATCACCCAGTATCCGCGCAGGACCGTGATCGGGATGCAGCGCCAGGCGCAACACACGGTTGCACACGGTGCAGTAGATCCACGCCATGCGTGGATGGACTGCGGGTCGCGCCAGGCCCTGCCCGGCGCCGGCCTTCAGGTGAGCGTGTGCACCGCCTCATTCGCCGCCGCCCGCACCTTCGGCAGCATCCGCAGCACCAGCGCCATCTGCGTGCGGATCAACTGCAGCTTCGCCGGCATCGCCTCGTCGATCTGCTCCAGTTCGGCCGCCACCGCGCGATCAGCGTCGTTGTCGTCCTCGTTGACCGGCTGCCGTGCGGTCAGGGCCGAGGCCAGCTGCTGCAGCGCCTTGCGCACGCGCTCACCGGCCGCCAATGCCAGCGGGTCGCCAGCAAAGCTGTCCACTTGGTCGCGATGCGCGCCCAGCGCCGACAGATGGCCGAGCAGCGTGTTGGACAGCGCCAGGAAGTGGAAGCCGGCATCCAGGTTGCGGCGCACGTGACCGGGTTCGCGCAGCATGTTCGACAGCGCGGTGGACAGCGCGGCGTCGGCGTTGTGCATGTCGCGGCGGGCGATGCGGTAGGCCAGGTCATCGCGCATGCCGCTGCGGTACTGGCCCAGCACCGAATCCAGGTAGCGCGCGGCGGTATCCAGCACCCGCGCCAGCACAAGGTGCAGCTGGCGGCCCTGCCAGTCGGGCAGGATCAGGAACGCGGCGGCAGCGGCAATCGCGCAGCCCAGTAGCGTGTCGACCATGCGCGGCACGATCAGCACGAAGCCATCGCCGATCAGGTTGAAGCAGGTCAGGGCCATCACCGTGATTGCCGCCGATGCCACCAGGTAGCGGTCGGTGCGGGTGAAGAAGAACAGCAGCGCCGACAGCAGCGCGATCAGCAGTTGCACGTGCAGTTGCGGGAACAACTGCAGCAGCGCCCAGGTGAGCACGAGGCCCGCCACGGTGCCGACGATGCGCTGCGCCAGGCGTTGGCGGGTGGCGCCGAAGTTGGGCCGGCACACGAATACGATGGTCAGCAGCACCCACGAGCCGTTCTGCGCATTGAACAGACGGATCGCGGCGAAACCGGCGATCAGCGCCAATGCCATGCGCAGGCCGTGGCGGAACAGGACCGAGCCGGGCGTGAGCTGCTGGCGCACGCGCACGCCCATCTCGCGCAGGGTATGCGGGTTGCTGTCGCGCAGGCGCGTATCGACATTGTCGAGGCTGGCCTCGGAGCGTTCGGCGTCCAGCAGGCGGCGTTCGATGCTGCGCAGGTTGTGCACCAGCAGGTCCAGCGAACCCAGCAGTCGCTGCCACTGCGGGCGCTGCTGGTCGCGCAGGTAGGCCAGCGCATCGGCCAGGTCGCGCCCGGCCTGCTGGTTGGTTTCGCCATACACGAACGGGCGGCGCAGGCGGATCGCCTCGCCCAGGCGCGCGCAGGCCTGGCCCTGAAGATCGAGCAGGCGCTGGCAGCGGTACAGCACGTCGCTGTGGAAGAACGCATCGACCAGGGCGCCGTACGGGTAGTGCGAGGAACTGGCGCGCTCGTGGAAATCCTGTGCCATGTAATAGAGGCGCAGGTACAGGCCGGAGTTCACGCCCGGCCGCCCGGAACGGCCGAAGCGGGCGAGAATCGCGGTCTTGGCCTCGTTCAACGCGCCGACCACGCGCCGGTTCTGCTCGGCCAGGTCGAGCTGGCGGCGTTGCAGGTCGGCCTCACGTACCGGTTCGAACAGGGCGGCCTTCAGCTGCAGGTAGCGGCCCAGCTCGATGTAAAGCCGCGCCACGCGCTCGCGCACCGGTCGGTTGGCGAACAGTGCGGTCCACAGGATCGACAGCAGTCCGTACCAGACGGCGCCCGCCAGCAGGTGGCTGACCGCTTGCAGCGCGGTATGCAGGTCGCTGGCACCGTGCTGCTCCAGCCCGATCATCGTGTAGATCGCCAGCGTTACCGTGGCCTGGGCGATGGATGCGTAGCGCTCGCCGAGCGCGCCCAGCAGGGTCAGGCCGAAGGTGGACAGTGCCAGCGCGCCGATGAAGATCCACGGCCAGGGGAACAGCCAGATCACCGACGCCGCAGCGATGCAGAAACACAGCAGCGACAGCGCCACCGCCTTGGTCCGGCCCCACCAGTTGTCGTCGGTCTCGGCGATGGCGCTGGCGATGATGCCGAGGAAAACGCCGGGCAGGGCGGTCAGCGCATCCAGCTGCCAGCACACGGCAAGCGCTGCGGTCAGGGCGATGAACACGCGCAGGCCGTAACTGGCCTTCTCGTGGGCCCACAGGCGGCTGAGGCGGGATTGGCGGGCGGGCATGCAGGCTCGGTGGAAGGATCTCCCACCATTATTGCGGGGTGCGCGTGAAATATGGAGGGCGGACCACCGCGGTAGTGCCGGCCGCTGGCCGGCAGATTTGCCGTACCGAGAAAGCCGGCCAGCGGCCGGCTCTACCCTTGGATCCACGCCATGCGTGGATGGGCCGTTCTACGCACGCTGCGCGCGCTTGAGCAGCTTCGCTTCGCGCTTGCGCGCGCGACGGGCCCGCCAGCGTTCGGCCAGGCACGAGAAGATCACGTACAGCGCCGGCGTGCTGAGCAGGGTCAGGCTCTGCGAGAACAGCAGGCCGCCGATCATCGCGATGCCCAGCGGGCGGCGCAGTTCGGAGCCTTCGCCCAGGCCGATCGCCAGCGGCACCGCCGCCAGGATCGCCACCATCGTGGTCATCATGATCGGGCGGAAGCGCACGATGCTGGCCTCGCGCGCGGCATCGCGCGGTGCCAGGCCATGCTCGCGCTGCGCCACCAGCGCGAAGTCGATCATCATGATCGCGTTCTTCTTGACGATGCCGATCAACAGCACCAGCGCGATCATCGAGATCACCGACAACTCGGTGTTGGTGCCGAACAACGCGAGCAGTGCACCCACGCCCGCCGCCGGCAGCGTGGACAGGATGGTGATCGGATGGATCAGGCTCTCGTAGAGCATGCCCAGCACCAGGTACACGGTCAGGATCGCGGCGAACACCAGGATCAGCATGTCGCTGGGGTCGGAGTTGAAGCCGAAGCCCGCATCATCGGCCAGGCGGATGTCACCAGGCATGCGCATGCCGGCCACGGTCGCGTCGATGATCGCCTTGGCCTCACCCATGCTCACGTTCGGAGCCAGGTTGTAGCTGAGGTCCATCGTCGTGTACTGGTTCTCGTGGGTGATCTGCGACGGGGCCAGGCCGGGCATCTGCGTGGCCACCGCGGTGATCGGCACCATGTCGCCATTGCGCGCACGCACGTACACCTCGTCCAGCGCGGCGGGGGTGGCGGTCTGCGAGGGCAGGGCGTTGACCACCACGCTGTACTGGTTGATGTCCGAATAGATGGTGGAGATCTGGCGCTGGCCGAACGCACCGTACAGCGCACCGTCGATGGCACCCACGGTGATGCCCAGGCGTGCGGCCTTGGCGCGGTCGATCTGGATGTTCTGGCGCAGGCCGGCGTTGTCCACGTCGGTACCGACATCGCGCAGCTTGGGGTTCTTCTTCAGCTCCGCCTGCAGCTTGGGCAGCCATTCCTGCAGCGATGCCAGGTCGTTGCCCTGCAGCGAGATGCGGTACTGCGCGCCCTGGCTGGAACCGCCGCCATCGTTGCTGGGCAGATCCTGGATCGCGCGCAGGCGCAACTGCAGGTCGGGGTAGCGGTCGGCCTTGGCACTCAGCCGTGCGAGTGCGTGCGCCGTGGTTTCGCGACGGCCATCGCTGCGCGACTTCAGCTCGATGTTGAACTGTGCGCTGGAGCCCTGGCGGCCGCTGCCCAGGCGCACGCCCACGGTCTTCACCGCGGGGTCGGCCATCAGCATGTCGGTGATGCGACGCTGGCGGGCGACCATGTCCTCGAAGGACACCGTGGCGCTGGAATTGGCGCGGCCCCAGATCAGGCCGGTGTCCTGCGGCGGGAACGCGCCCTTTTTCACCGCGCCGAACAGGAAGACGGTGGCGCCGATCAGGATCAGCGGGGTCAGCGACAGCAGCAGCGCGTGGCGCAGCGAGAAGTCGAGGAACACGGTGTAGACGCGAAGCATGCGCTCATGGCCGGCATCCAGCCAGCGGCCGAAGCGCGACGGCGGCGCGCTGTGGTCGTGCGCGCTGAGGAACCGGCTGCACAGCGCCGGAGTCAGCGTCAGCGAGACGATCATCGAGACCACGATGGCCGCCACCAGGGTGACGGTGAATTCGCGGAAGAACGCACCCATCATGCCGCTGGCGAACAGGAGCGGGATGAACACCGCCACCAGCGAGGCGGTGATCGAGACGATGGTAAAGCCGATCTCGCGCGCGCCGGTGAGCGCCGCCTGCATCCGCGGCATGCCTTCGTCGAGGTGGCGCATGATGTTCTCGATCACCACGATCGCATCGTCGACCACGAAGCCGATGGCGATCACCAGCGCCAGCAGGCTCAAGTTGTTCAGGGTGAAGCCCATCACGTACATCACCAGCGCGGCACCGGCCAGCGACAGCGGCACGGTCACCGCAGCGATCAGCGTGGGTGCCAGCCGGCGCAGGAACAGCGCCATGGTCAGCACCACCATCGCCAGGCTGATCAGCAGGGTGATCTGCACTTCATGCAGCGACGAGCGGATGGTCGGCGTACGGTCGAAGTACGGCGTCATCGTGGTGCCGGGCTGCAGGTAATCGCGCAGGGTCGGGATCTGCGCCTTGACCCGGTCCACGGTCTCCACGATGTTGGCGCCGGCACGGGTGAACACGTACATCACCACCGCCGGTTTGTGGTCGAACCACGCGGCCTGGTAGGCATCCTGCTGGCCGTCGTAGACGTTGGCGATGTCCTTCAGGCGGATCACCCGGCCATCGCCCTGGGTCTTGACCACCAGGTCGGCGAAGTCGGCGGCACGCGCCACCGAGTCGTTGGCGATGATCGCGGTAGTGGTGTTGCCGTCGCTGAGGAAGCCGGTGGGCGAGGTCACGTTGGCCGCGCGCACGGCGTTGCGCAGGTCATCGGCGGTCAGGCCGAGCGCGTTCATCAGGCGCAGGTTGACGTCCACACGCACCGCCGGCGTCGAAGCGCCAGCGATGTCGACCGAAGCAACGCCGCTGATCTGGCGGATGCGCTGGGCCAGCAGCGAGTCGGCGACGTTGTACAGCTCGTCGGCCGACTGCGTCTGCGAGGTCAGCGCGATGGCGATGACCGGGTCGTCGTTCGGATTCGCCTTCTGGTACATCGGCGAGCCCATGCCCGAAGGCAGGTCGGCCTGCGCCGAGTTGATCGCGGTCTGCACGTCCAGCGCGGCCGAATCGATGTTGTGGCCGCTCTGGAAGATCATGAACACCAGCGAGCTGCCTTCCGAGCTCGACGAGCGCATGCGGTCGATGCCCGGCAGCTGGCCGAGGTGGCGCTCCAGCGGCGCGGTGACTGTCGAGGCCATGGTCGCCGCATCCGCGCCGGACTGGCTGGCGTGCACGAAGATCACCGGGATCTCGATGTTCGGCAGTGCCGATACGCCCAGGCGCAGGTAGCAGATCAGGCCGACCATGAACAGGCCGATGGCCAGCAGCGCGGTGCCGATCGGGCGGCGGATGAAGGGGCCGGACAGGTTCATCGTGCGGCCCACCGCAGCAGCGGGGCGTGGATCATGCCTGCGGCTCCTGCAGCGAACCGTTGCGCAGTGCGCGCTGCTCGCGGCGGCGCGCCAGCCATTCGGAGAAGCGTTCCATGTACAGGTAGATCACCGGCGTCGTGTACAGCGTGACCAGCTGCGACAGCAGCAGGCCGCCGACGATGGCGATGCCCAGCGGGCGGCGCAGCTCCGAGCCGATGCCGGTGCCCAGCGCCAGCGGCAGTGCGCCGAGCATTGCCGCGGCGGTGGTCATCATGATCGGACGGAAGCGCAGCAGGCAGGCGCGGCGGATCGCTTCATGCGCGTTGGCACCGGCGCGACGCGCCTCGATCGCGAAGTCCACCATCATGATGCCGTTCTTCTTGACGATGCCGATCAGCAGCACGATGCCGACGATGCCGTCCACCGACAGGCTCAGCCCGCACAGCATCAGCGCCAGCAGCGCGCCGACGCCGGCCGGTGGCAGCGTGGAGATGATCGTGATCGGGTGGATGTAGCTCTCGTAGAGCACGCCGAGCACGATGTAGATCACCACCAGCGAGGCCAGCAGCAGCCACACCACATCGGTCTGGCTGCCGGTGAATTCGGCGGCCTTGCCGATGAACTCGGCATGCAGGTGTGCCGGCATGTCCAGGCTGTCCTTGGTCTCCTGGATCGCACGCACCGCTTCGGACAGCGAATAGCCCGGCGCCACGTTGAACGAGACCGTCACCGCCGGCAGCTGTTGCTGGTGGCTGACCACCAGCGGCGCACTGCTGACCTTGCCTTCGGCCAGCGCCGACAGCGGGATGATGTTGCCGGCGCCGACCGTGATGCCGGTGTTCTGCGCGCCGATGCCGGTGGCGGTGGACGAGTTGGACGAGGTGACCTGGCCGAAGCTGGTGGCATTGGTGCCGGTCAGCGCGCCGGCGCCGTTGGAAGCCACGGCCAGCTGTTCCATCAGCGCGGTGCTGGTACGGAACTCCGGCGCCACTTCCAGCACAACCCGATACTGGTTGAGTTCGGTGAAGATGGTCGAGATCTGGCGCTGGCCGAACGCATCGTAGAGCGTGTCGTCGATGGTCTGCATCGGCACGCCCAGCACACTGGCCTTGTCGCGGTCGATGTTCAGTTCAAGCGCGCGGCCCTGGTTGGACAGGTTGTTGTCCACGTCGGCCAGTTCCGGGCGCTTGCGCAGCGCTTCGGTCAGGCGCGTGGCCTGGGTGGCCACTTCGGCGCTGTCCACGTCCGACAGCGAGTACTGGTATTCGGTGGCGGCCACGCGGGTATCGAGGGTCACGTCCTGCACCGGCTTCAGGTACAGCGCCACGCCCGGAATACCGGCTACCGCCTTCTGCAGGCGCGGCAGGATATCATCCAGGCCATCACGCTGGCTGCGCTCCTTCAGCACGATCGACAGCTGGCCCTGGTTGAGCGTGGGGTTCATGCTGCCGGCACCGATGAATGCCGACACGCCGGTCACGTCCGGATCCTGGCGCAGCGCTTCGGCGACCTGCCGGGTGCGCTGTTCCATCTGCGGGAAGGCGATGTTCTGGTCCGCCTGCACCACGCCGGTGATCAGGCCGGTGTCCTGCTCGGGCAGCAGCCCCTTGGGAATCAGCACATACAGCAGCACGGTGAGTACCAGCGCGCCACCGGCCACGGCCAGGGTCAGGCGCTGGTGGCCCAGCACCCAGTCCAGGCTGTGCTCGTACAGGCCGACGGTGCGCGTCCACAGGTTCTGTTTGCCGGCCGCCGCTGCGCGCTCATGCGCATCCTCGCCCTCGGGCAGGGCGTCGGGCTTGAGCAGGTAGGCGCACATCATCGGGGTCAGCGTCAGCGAGATCAGCATCGACAGCACCACGGCGATGCTCAGCACCCAGGCGAACTCGTGGAACAGGCGGCCGGTGACGCCAGGCATCAGCAGCAGCGGCAGGAACACCGCCACCAGCGAGACCGTCAGCGACAGCACGGTGAAGCCGATCTGGCGTGCGCCGATCTCGGCCGCTTCCTTGCCACTCTTGCCCTGTTCGATGTAGCGGACGATGTTCTCGATCATCACGATCGCATCGTCGACCACGAAGCCGGTGGCCACCACCAGCGCCATCAGCGAGAGGTTGTCCAGCGACATGCCGGCAAAGGCCATCACCGCGAAGGTGCCGGCCAGCGACAGCGGCACCGCCACCGAGGGAATGATCGTGGCCCACAGCCGGCGCAGGAATACGAAGATCACCGCCACCACCAGGCCGATGGTGAGGATCAGGGTGAACTGCACTTCGTGCACCGAGGCGCGGATGGTCTCGGTGCGGTCGTTGAAGATCTCCAGGTGCACGTCGGCCGGCAGCACGCCCTGCAGCTGCGGCAGGATCGCGCGGATGCGCTCGACGGTCTGCACGATGTTGGCGCCCGGCTGGCGGCGCACTTCCAGCAGCACCGCCGGCTTGCCATCGGCCCAGGCCGCCAGCTGGTCGTTCTCCACGCCGTCGACCACCTCGGCCACGTCGGACAGCCGCACCGGGCGGCCGTTCTTGTAGCTGATGATGGTGTCGCGGTACTCGGCGGCGCTGGCCAGCTGGTCGTTGGTGCCGATGCTGTAGGACTGGGTCTTGCCGTTCAACGAGCCTTTGGGCGCATTGACGTTGGCCTGGGTGAGCGCGCTGCGCAGCTGTTCCAGGGTCAGGCCCATGTTCGACAGCTGCGCCGGATTGACCTGGATGCGCACGGCCGGGCGCACGTTGCCGGCAATCGAGACCAGGCCGACGCCCTGCACCTGCGACAGGCGCTGGGCCAGGATCGAGTCGGCGTAATTGTTGACGTCGCGCAGCGGGCGCGTGTCAGAGGTCAGTTTCAGGGTGACGATGGCCGCGTCGGCCGGGTTCACCCGGTTGTAGACCGGCTGGTAGGGCAGCGACGAGGGCAGGGTGGCCTGGCGGATCGCCGCCTGCACGTCCTGCGCGGCGATGTCGATGTCGCGGTCCATCGAGAACTGCAGGATGATCGTGGACAAGCCAGCCGACGAGTCGGAGGTCATCAGCTCCAGCCCGGAGATCTGCCCGAACTGGCGCTCCAGTGGCGTGGTGACCAGCGAGGCCATGGTGGTTGCGTTTGCGCCGGGGTACTGGGTGGTGACCACCAGGCTGGGCGCATCGATTTCCGGCAGCGCCGACACCGGCAGCTTGCGGTAACCGAGGATGCCCAGCAGCAACAGGCCCGCCATCAACAGCGAGGTAGCGATCGGGCGGCGGATGAAGATCGTCGAAAAGCCCACGGACTGATCCTTGCTGGCACTTCAATGTCGGCGCCGGCGGGTCCGCCGGCGCGAGGGAGAACCGTGGCCTGCGCTCAGCGCGGACCGCCACCGCGACGGCCACCGCCGCCACCGTTCTTCTGTTCGGCCGCCTTCAGCTCGGCCTCGGTCGGTGCGGCCGGGGTTTCGCCCGGCTTCAGCGCGGTGACCTTGCTGCCCGGCTTCAGGCGGAACTGGCCTTCACTGACCACCCGCTCGCCGCCCTTCAGGCCTTCGGCGATCTGCACCTGGCTGTCGCCCACTTCCACGCCGCTCCGCACGGTCTGCATCTTCACCGTGTTGTCGCCCTGCACGACGTAGACGTACTCGCCATCCGGCCCACGCAGCACGGCCTGGGTCGGAATGACCACGCCGCCGGCAATCGTGCGCAGCTGCATGCGCACGTTGACGAACTGGCCCGGCCACAGGCCGTTGTCGGTGTTGTCGAACAGCGCGCGCGCCTTGAAGGTGCCGCTGTCGGCACTGATCAGGTTGTCGACCACGTCCAGCTTGCCGTCGCCGGACAGCACGTGCGAGTCGGCGCGGTCCAGTGCCGCCACCGGCACCGCGCCGGCGGCCTGCGCCTGGCGCACGTCGCCGAGCTGGCGTTCGGGCAGGTTGAACAGGACGTGGATCGGGTGGATCTGGGTCAGGGTGACCAGCGCGGTGCCGGCGTTGACCACGTTGCCCGCGTCGACCGCGCGGATGCCGGCGATGCCGGTGATCGGTGCGGTGACCCTGGTGTACTGCAGCTGCACCTGTGCCGAGCGCATGCTGGCTTCGTTCGCCGCGACTGCGCTTTCGTACTGTGCCACTTGGTTTCGCTGTGTATCCAGATCGGTCTTGGCGACGAACTGGCGGTACTCCGGCGCATTGGAGCGCTGGTAGTTGGAGCGCGCGGTGGCCAGCAGCGCCTCGTTCTGGCGCTTGGCTGCCGCGGCCTGGTCGTAGCTGGCCTGGGCGGTGCGTGGATCGATTACTGCCAGCACGTCGCCCTTCTTCACTTCCTGGCCTTCGCGGAAGTTCAGGCTCATCAGCTGGCCACCGACCTGCGGGCTGACGGTGACGGTGTTCATTGCCGTCACGGTACCCAGTGCGCTGGCATACACCGGTACGTCCTGGTGCGTGGCCTCGACCACGGTCACCGGCACCGGGCCGGCATCCGGGTCTTCGCCACCCTGGCGCGCTCCCGCTGCCGGCTTTCCAGCCTTGTCCTTGCCCCCGCCGATGACGCGCAGGCCGACCACGGCCAGCACCAGAACCGCCACGACCAGCAGCACGATCTTCCAAACACGTGACATTACGAGGACTCCAAGAGGGCTGGACGGGGCGCGGCCCCGGTTGGCAATGCGCAAAGCATACCTGTGCCACATCACGTTTCCTGCATGACGGATGGGACGGGCGCTAAGACCGGATCCGGCCGCGGAGGTTCCCGTGGCGGCGGTGTTGCCCTACATTCAGCTGGACCCCTCTTGCTGTGGAGATTGCGATGCGCCGTTCGCTGCTGCTGTCCGCCCTGCTGCTGGCCCTGCCGGCCGTTGCCCACGCCCAGGACGGGCAACGCCCCGAAGTGACCGCCGCTGCCCAGCGCCTGCAGGCCAAGGTGGTTGAATGGCGCCGCGACTTCCATCAGCACCCGGAACTGTCCAACCGCGAGGCGCGCACCTCGGCCGAGGTCGCCAAGCGCCTGCGTGCGATGGGCTTGAAGCCGAAGACTGGCATCGCCCACCACGGCGTGGTGGCGATCATCGAAGGCGGCAAGCCCGGCCCGAAGATCGCGCTGCGCGCGGACATGGACGCGCTGCCGGTAACCGAACAGACCGGGCTGCCGTTCGCCTCCAAGGCCACCGACCAGTACCGCGGCCAGACCGTGGGCGTGATGCATGCCTGCGGCCATGACGCGCACACCGCCACCTTGCTGGGCGTGGCCGAAGCGCTGGTGTCGATGAAGAAGGACCTGCCGGGCCAGGTGATGCTGATCTTCCAGCCGGCCGAGGAAGGCGCACCGCCGCCGGAAGAGGGCGGTGCCGCGCTGATGCTGAAGGAAGGCCTGTTCGCCGACTTCAAGCCGGAGGCGGTGTTTGGCCTGCATGTGTTCTCCAGCGTGCAGGCCGGTCAGATCGCGGTTCGCGGTGGCCCATTGATGGCCGCCTCGGATCGTTTCGGGATCAAGGTGATCGGTCGCCAGACGCACGGCTCGGCACCGTGGAACGGTGTCGACCCGATCGTTGCCACCGCTGATCTGGTCGGTACCGCGCAGACCATCGTCAGCCGCCGCGCGAATCTGTCCAAGCAGCCGGCGGTGCTGACCTTCGGTGCGATCAACGGTGGCATCCGCTACAACATCATTCCCGATGAAGTGGAGATGGTCGGCACCATCCGCACCTTCGACGAGGGCATGCGCCAGCAGATCTTCGCCGACCTGCGCAACGTCGCCGAGCACACCGCCGCCGCGCACGGTGCGAAGGCGGTGACCGACATCTACGAATCAGAAGGCAACCCGGCCACGGTGAACGACCCGGCGCTGACCGCGAAGATGCTGCCGAGCCTGCAGGCGGTGGTGGGCAAGGACAACGTGTACGAGCCACCGCTGCAGATGGGCGCGGAGGATTTCTCGCTGTACGCGAAGGAAGTGCCGGGGATGTTCTTCTTCGTTGGTTCCACCAGCGTGGGCATCGACCCGGCGACGGCGCCCGCCAATCATTCGCCGAAGTTCCTGCTGGATGAGAAGGCGCTGGATGTCGGACTGCGCGCGTTGCTGCAGGTGAGCCTGGATTACCTGCACGGTGCCGGCACGCCTGCGGGGTGAGGGTTTCCGGCAGGGCTTGCAGCCCTGCACCCGCCTAAATCAACGTCAACGTCAAAAGCGGGCATTCCGTGGGATGGCGGGGTGGGTCCGGTTGAGGGGGACGCCGTAAACCCGTCCATGGGGGCTTGGCCGCGGCATCCATGCCGCGGACACCCCCTCAACCGGACCCACCCCGCCTTCGACAGTTTCCCGCGGCTGTTGGTGCCCGCTGCTGTTGGTGGGTGCCGACCGTTGGTCGGCACGGCGGACGTCATGAACGTCTGAAGGATCGGCTTCTGATTTTGATTTTCCTGATCTTTCCCGTGGTGGTGGCGGCGCGCAAGGAACTGTCAGGGGCCGGGTGGGTAGGCGGGGCGGGGGTGTCCGCGGCATGGATGCCGCGGCCAAGCCCCCAAGGACGGGTTTACGGCGTCCCCCGACCCGCCTACCCACCCGGCCAAGCCGATAGACCGCCTTCCACGACCAACCAACAAAACCACCACGGAGGGGCTCCGCCGTTGGCCGGCCCGGCCGAAGGCCCGCCGTCCGCGCGATACAATGCCCCCCATGAACACCCCACAGGATTCCAGCCTCGGTCGCGAGGTCAGTTACCCGTCGCAGTACGATCCCGGCCTGCTGTTTCCCATCCCCCGCAGCGGCGCCCGCGCCGAGATCGGCCTCGATGACGCCGCGCTGCCGTTCGTCGGCCATGACCGCTGGCACGCCTTCGAGCTGAGCTGGCTCGACCCGCGTGGCAAGCCGCAGGTGGCCGTGGCCACCGTGCAGGTGCCGTGCACCTCGCCGCGGCTGATCGAATCGAAGTCGTTCAAGCTGTACCTCAACTCCCTCAACAGCACCCGCATCGACAGCGCCGAGGCACTGCGCGCGCGCATCGTGGCGGATCTGTCGGATTGTGCCGGTGCGCCGGTCCAGGTCGAGTTCGGGCTGCCGGGCCTGCGCGAGACGCCGCTCGGTGAATCCATCGACGGGCTGGAGCTGGAGATCGACTGCTACGGCCCGCCGCAGGCGGACTTTCTCTCGGCCAATGCCGGTGAGGTGGTGGAGGAGACCCTGGTCTCGGCACTGCTGAAGTCCAACTGCCCGGTCACCGGCCAGCCGGACTGGGCGACGGTCAGCCTGCGTTACCGCGGGCCGAAGATCGATCGTGCCGGCCTGCTGCGCTATCTGGTGAGCTACCGCGAGCACGCCGAGTTCCACGAGCAGTGCGTTGAGCGGATCTTCAGCGAGGTGTCTGCGCGCTGCCAGCCGCAATGGCTGGAAGTGGAGGCGCGCTATACCCGCCGTGGTGGCCTGGACATCAACCCGTGGCGCGCCAGTCCCGGCATTGCCGCCCCGGCCGCGACCTACCGCGAACTGCGCCAGTAACCGCCGCAGGCGGTTGCCCGTTGTGCCGGGCCATGCCCGGCGAACACCGGCCAGCGGCCGGCACTACCATGATTCGCAGGCGGTTACGGGTAGTGCCGGCCGCTGGCCGGCAATCGGCCAAGGCCGGATCCCCCTGGCACAGCCGACCAGCGGCCGGCACTACCGGGCACCGTCTCTCCCGATTGTTCAGCCGCCCCCCGGGGCGGCTTCACATCTGCACCATCCCCATTTAACAACCGCCATGGCACCGTGCGAGCCACGTAGTCATGCAGACGGGAGTTGTGGATGAGTACCGAGAAGAAAGCCGATTTCTCCGGCGTCAGCGCCAGCGTCGACAGTACCGCCGAGCAGGTGCCGAAGGCGGACTTCTCCGGCGTGAGCGCTTCGGTGGACAGCACCGCCGAGATCGTCAGCGGCGGCACCTATACCGTGCAGAAGGGTGACTCGCTGTCGAAGATCGCCAAGCAGCATCTGGGCGACGCCAACGCCTGGAAGAAGATCTTCGAAGCCAATCGCGATGTGCTTGACGACCCGGACAAGATCTTCCCGGGCCAGACCCTGAAACTGCCGCCGAAGTAAGCCGGCGATCAAACGCCGTCCGACAATCCCTGGGAGGAACCCCGAATGATCAAGACCACCCCGCTCCAGACCGCCCTGATCGCCGCCCTGTTGGGCAGCGTTGCCTTGGTCGGTTGCAAGAAGAAGGAAGAGTCGACCGACACCAACGCCGCTCCGGCCGCCACGGCTCCGGCCGAGCCGGCAGCGCCGGCACCGATGACCGGTGCACCGCCGCCGATGGCGGAAGCTGCCGCGGTCAGCGTTTCCACCGTCACCGTGGGCAAGACCGCTGCCGCCGACAAATCGGTCGCCCCGGCTGCACTGTTCTCGCCGAAGGATGATGTCATCGTCTCGGTCAAGACCGATGGCGCCGCCAACAACGTCAATGTCGGTGCCAAGCTGACCTTCCAGGACGGCCAGGTGGCCGGCGAACAGACCGCGACCCTGAATGCCAGCGGCGCGGAGACCACCAACGTCACGTTCAAGAATGCAAAGGGCTGGCCGGCCGGCAAGTACCGCGCCGAGGTCACGGTCGATGGCAAGGCGGCTGGAACGCCGCAGGAGTTCGAGGTCAAGTAAGTCCTGCCGACTCTCTCCCGGCAGGACTCACGATGGACGCAGCCGCAAGGCTGCGTCCTTTTTTATTGGCCGGTGGCTGGCTTCATCCATGCATGGCGTGGATCCACTGACGGCGGCGTTCGCGCAGATCCACGCCGTGCGTGGATGGATCACAGCGTTGCCGCCGTGCAGTACCGCCGCGTATGGCGCCGCTTTGCCCCGCGCGGCTGAAAACGCGACAATGCAGGGGTTTCCCCGCCGCGCGCCCACCCTGACGGCGACGGGGGAAAGCGACACGGTTGCACGTGGCCCGGCGCTGGCGCCGGCCTTCCCCTGAGCATTGCTACAGAGTCCAAGTCCCCCATGTCCAAGATCCTCTACACGCTGACCGACGAAGCACCGTTCCTGGCGACCCAGTCGCTGCTGCCGATCGTCGACGCCTATACCGCCACTGCCGGCATCGTGGTGGAAACCCGTGACATCTCGCTGTCCGGCCGCATCCTGTCGCAGTTCCCGGAACTGCTGTCCGACGCGCAGAAGGTCAGCGACGACCTGGCCGAGCTGGGCCAGCTGGCGACCACCCCGGACGCCAACATCATCAAGCTGCCGAACATCTCCGCCTCGGTGCCGCAGTTGAAGGCGGCCATCAAGGAACTGCAGGACCAGGGCTATCCGCTGCCGGATTACCCGGAAACCCCGGCCGACGACCAGCAGCGCGACTACAAGGCGCGCTACGACAAGGTCAAGGGCAGTGCGGTGAACCCGGTGCTGCGCGAAGGCAACTCCGACCGCCGTGCACCGCTGTCGGTGAAGAACTACGCGCGCAAGCACCCGCACCGCATGGGCGCCTGGGCGTCGGATTCGAAGTCGCACGTCGCGCACATGGCCGCCGGCGATTTCTACGGCAGCGAGAAGTCGGCCACCCTGGCCAACGCCGGTGCGCTGAAGATCACCTTCCACGGCAAGGACGGCAGCGCCGTCGTGCTGAAGGAAAAGACCGCGGTCAAGGCCGGCGAGATCGTCGATGCCGCCGTCATGAGCCGCAAGGCGCTGGCCGCGTTCATCGGTGAGCAGATCGCCGATGCCAAGGCCCAGGGCGTTCTGTTCTCGCTGCACCTGAAGGCGACCATGATGAAGGTCTCCGACCCGATCATGTTCGGCGTGGCGGTCAACGAGTTCTACAAGGACGTGCTGGCCAAGCACGCCGACGTGCTCAAGCAGGCCGGTTTCGATGCCAACAACGGCATCGGTGACCTGGCCGCGCGCCTGCCGTCGCTGCCGGAAGCCACCCGCGCCGCGATCGAAGCGGACCTGGCCGCCGAGTACGCGCAGCGTCCGGGCGTGGCCATGGTCAATTCGGACAAGGGCATCACCAACCTGCACGTGCCGAGCGACGTGATCGTCGACGCCTCGATGCCGGCGATGATCCGCGACTCGGGCAAGATGTGGAACGCCGAAGGCAAGCTGCAGGACACCAAGGCGGTCATTCCGGACCGCTGCTACGCCGGCGTGTACCAGGCCGTCATCGACGACTGCAAGGCGCACGGCGCCTTCGACCCGGCCACCATGGGCTCGGTGCCGAACGTCGGCCTGATGGCGCAGAAGGCCGAAGAGTACGGTTCGCACGACAAGACCTTCCAGATCGCCGCCGACGGCGTGGTCAAGGTCACCGACGATGCCGGCAACGTGGTGTTCGAACACGCCGTGGAAGCCGGTGACATCTGGCGCATGTGCCAGACCAAGGACGCGCCGATCCAGGACTGGGTCAAGCTGGCCGTCGAACGCGCCCGCCTGAGCAGCACCCCTGCCGTGTTCTGGCTGGATGCCGCCCGCGCCCACGACGCGCAGGTCATCGCCAAGGTCGAGCAGTACCTGAAGGACCACGACACCACCGGCCTGGACATCCGCATCCTGCCGCCGGTGGAAGCCACCGCGTTCTCGCTGGACCGCATCCGCAAGGGCGAGGACACCATCTCGGTGACCGGCAACGTGCTGCGCGACTACCTGACCGACCTGTTCCCGATCATGGAGCTGGGCACCAGCGCCAAGATGCTGTCGATCGTGCCGCTGATGGCCGGTGGCGGCCTGTTCGAGACCGGCGCCGGTGGTTCGGCCCCGAAGCACGTGCAGCAGTTCGTCGAAGAGGACTACCTGCGCTGGGATTCGCTGGGTGAGTTCCTGGCCCTGGCCGCGTCGCTGGAACACCTGGGCAACCGCTACGACAACGCCGCCGCCCGCGTGCTGGCCAAGGCGCTGGACGAAGCCAACGGCCAGTTCCTGGACAACGACAAGTCGCCGTCGCGCAAGCTGGGTGGCATCGACAACCGTGGCAGCCACTTCTACATCGCGCTGTACTGGGCGCAGGCGCTGGCCGCACAGGACGAAGATGCGGCACTGAAGGCACGCTTCGCACCGCTGGCCAAGGCACTGACCGACAACGAGCAGAAGATCGTCGAAGAGTTGATCGCGGTGCAGGGCAAGGCCGTGGACATCGGCGGCTACTACCGCCCGGACGTCGCCAAGGCGAGCAAGGCGATGCGCCCGAGCGCGACCTTCAACGCCGCGCTGGAGCAGCTCCGCGGCTGATCCATCGCCGTTCGGTCGTGACACCGGAACCCGCGCTTCGGCGCGGGTTTCTTTTGGGCTCCGGGTCAGAACCCTTTTGCCATGCAAAAGGGATCTGACCCCATTCGACCCGCGTCCAGAACCGTGATTCCCGTCGGCTGTCGGAATGTCGTCAACGAGGCATGAAACTTGCCCGCGATGGCCGTCGCAGAACTGATCGGACACCGTCTGCAACCGCCCTCGATCTGAGCAGTCGATCACGACGGCTGCCGCTGGCGATGCCCTAGCCTTGGCGACGCGAGGCCACCGGGGAGGTGGCCGCACGGGGAACACGGATGGCACGCGTGCTGGTAGTGGGAACCGACATCCAGGGTGAGCAGGCCCTGCTGCAGCGGCTGCGCGTGGCATCGGCCCTGCCGGACGGCCAGATCCGCCGCAGCCAGGACCTGGATGATTGCGACCTGCTGGTCATCCGCGATACGCCGGCGCTGCGCAACGCGGCCCTGCGCATGCGCCAGCAGCGTCCGCGACTGCAGTGCTGGATCGAAGACATCGGCGGCCAGCTGCGTGATGGCGACGGGCACCAGGACGTGCTTGACGATGGTGCCATCGGCCGCGCGCTGCGCCGCATGCAGTTGGCAGTGGAGCCCTTGGCCATGCACGCACCCGCACCGATCCGCCTGGCTGATGGTGCGCATGCCATCACCCGTCTGCTGCGCGAGCGGCTGCCGCTGCGACAGGGCCAGGCCCTGTTGAGTGATGCGGGCGAGCCTCTGCTGCTGATGGACCTGGAGCATGACCAGGCCGTGCTGCTGCAGGAACCGGCTACGGCCCTGGTGGAGCGTTTGGCCGATGCCTTCGAACGCCTGCAGCTGGATGCGCTGACACCCGCACGCCTGCATGGCCTGGCCGGCGAGCGGCCACGCCAGCCACTGCGGCCGCTGCTGTGGCAATGGGCGCAGCGCAGCCGCCATTGGCAGGCACTGGACGAACGCCTGCGCGGTGCTTCGGTAAAGCTGCTGCGCTGGCCCGATTTCCGTGTGCTGGGCCATGACCATGATGGCTTCCGCCTGTGCTCGCTGCTGCTCAAGCGCGCGTGCACGGTGGACGAGTGCGCGATGTTGCTTGATCTGCCGCCTGCGGCCGTGCGCGATTTCATCCATGCCGCTTACCTGTGCGGTTACGCGCAGCTGCAGGCAGCACCGGCGGTACCGCTGCCGGAACGCGCTGCCGGCGCTGACAACGGCCTGCTCGCCCGCCTGTGGCGTCACCTGCGTGGGAGCGAACGCAATGCGTGAGCACAAGGTGGTGGTGCTGGGTGGCATGGGCAGTGGCAAGTCGACCCTGGTGCGCAGCATCGCGGCCGGCGCGGTGGTCGACACCGACGTGGCCAACAGCGACCGCCTCGGTGCCGACAAGGCCTCCACCACCGTCGCCCTGGACTATGCAGATATCGACCTGCCCAATGGCGAGCGGCTGCGCCTGTATGGCACGCCGGGACAGCAGCGTTTCGATTTCCTCTGGCCGATCCTGCTGCAGGGCGCCCGCGGCGCCGTGCTGCTGCTGGATGCGCGGCGCGCGGGCGTGGTTGCCGAACTGGAGGATTATCTGCAGGTGTTGCGGCCGTTCGCATCGTCATTGGCGCTGGTGGTGGCCGTCACCCATCTCGACCAGGCACCGCACGCCGCGCTGGATGACTGGGCCGCCCTTGCCTGCCTTGATGACCAGCCGCTGCCGCTACTGGCCGTGGATACCCGCGACCGCGAACAGGGATTGCTGCTGATGGATGTATTGATGGGCGAGATGGAAGCGCACGCACTGGTGGCCGCGCATGGCTGACGGACAGGTGGCGCTGTTGCCCGACGCCGGCCAGCGTGAGCGCCTGCAGCCCTTGCTGCGAGACCTGCAGCAGCGGGTGGAAGGCATACGCACGGTGGTGCTGGCCAGTGTGGATGGCTTCGCCCTGGTCAGTGCCGGTGCCGAAGGGCGCGGTGAACGCCTGGCAGCGATGACCAGCGCGATGCTGGCGCTGGCTGCAGCGGTCGGGCGCGAACTTGTGCTTGGGGATCTGCAGACGCTGATGCTGGAGGCCGCGGGCGGCAAGGTGCTGATGCTGGCGATCCAGGCCGAGGGGCGCGTGCCGTTGCTGCTGATGGCGGCCTGCGACCAGCGCAGCGTGATCGGCCAGGTGCTGTGGCAGAGCAGGGAATGTGGCCAGGCGATCCTGGCCGAACTCGGCGGATCGTGAGCCCGGCCGCAGGGGAACGAGGGGCTCGAACCAACATCGACAAGGGGTGCGACGTGGCTGGACTGAATGAATCGTTGAACGCACTGATGGGCATCGACGGCGCGCAGGCAGTGGCGCTGGTCGACTATGAAAGCGGCATGCTGCTGGGCGAAGCCGGTGCCGGCATGGACATGGAAGTGGCCGCCGCCGGCAACACCGAAGTGATCCGTGCCAAGATGAAGACCGCCGCATCGCTGAACCTCAACGACAGCATCGAGGACATCCTGATCTCGTTGGGCAAGGCGTACCACATCATGCGCCCGGTGGCGAAGAAGAAGGGCCTGTTCTTCTACATCGTGCTGGACCGTACCAGGTCCAACCTGGCATTGGCGCGGCGCAAGGTGCAGGACGTGGAAGCCGAACTGGCGATCTGAGCCAGTAGTGCCGGCTGCTGGCCGGCATCTGCATCGATCCATCGACGGTCCAGGTGCTGCCGGCCAGCGGCCGGCACTACCTTCGCGCTCGACGGCATCGCACACGCCAGCGTATGGTGAAGCCGGTCCTCCCGGGTGAGCCATGCATGTCCAGGCCTGACATCGCTGCCGAGCTGGCACCGCGCATCGCGGTAGCCATCCGCGACGGTTTCGAGCAGTACCACGCCCGCTTTGCGGCGATCACCGCGCGGGCGCGGCAGCGCTTCGAGCAGCGCGACTGGGCCGGTGCGCGACAGGATGCGGTCGAGCGCATCGCCCTGTACGACCTGTGCATCGCCGAGCAGATGGATGCGCTGCGCCGCCTTGCCGGTGAGGCGATCGGCGAGCGCGCGCTGTGGTTGCGGGTGCACGCCCGCTACAGCGCGCTGCTGCAGGGCCTGATCGACGCCGAGCTGTACAAGACCTTCTACAACACGTTGTCGCGGCGCCTGTTCGCTACCCGGGGCGTGGACCCGGCGCTGGAGTTCATCGCCTTCGATGTCGAACCCTCCGATGCCATCACCCACCCGGTGGCGCGGCATACCTACGCGGTTTCGCCGACGCGGCCGGTGGAGGCGCTGCAGCGGGTGCTGGCCGACTATCGCTTCGATATCCCCTATGCGCACCAGCTGCGCTGCGCCGCGGCCATCGCGGTGCGCCTGCAGGATGACCTGGCCCACTGGGGCGATACGCCGGTACGCAGCATCGAGCTGCTCGACACGGTGTTCTACCGCGAGCGCCGCGCTTACCTGGTTGGCCGCGTGTTCGGCGAGCACCGGTTCTCGCCGTGCGTGATTGCCCTGGTGAACGACGAGCGTGGCCTGCGCGCCGATGCAGTGCTGACCCGGCGCCGGGACGTGGCCCACCTGTTCGGCGTGTCACGCAGCTATTTCCAGGCCAACCTGGCCACGGTCGGTGATGCGGTGGTGTTCCTGCGCAGTCTGCTGCCGGGCAAGCCCATCGATGAGATATACACCGTGCTGGGCCGCGCCAAGCAGGGCAAGACCGAGCGCTACCGCACCTTCTTCCGTCATTTCAACGAGCACCCGCAGGAGCGGCTGGTGCATGCAGAGGGCACGCCGGGCATGGTCATGGCGGTGTTCACCCTGCCCAGTTACCCGCTGGTGTTCAAGCTGATCCGCGACCGTTTCGCGTGGCCCAAGGCGATGTCGCGACAGCAGGTGGAAGAGAAGTACGCGCTGGTGTTCAACCTCGATCGTGTCGGCCGCCTGCTCGATGCGCAGCCCTATCGTCATCTGCGCTTCCCGCGCGAGCGTTTTGCGCCGGCCCTGCTGGATGAACTGCTGCAGCAGTGCGCGCAGAGCGTACGCATCGATGGCGATGAGGTCGAAGTCGCACTGTGCTATGTGCAGCGTCGTTTTCGTCCCTTGAATCTCTACCTGCGCGAGCAGGGCGGGGAGGCGGTGCGGGCGGCGGTGCTCGACTATGCGCAGGCGATCACCGACATGGCGCGCAACAACATCTTCCCCGGTGACATGCTGCCGAAGAATTTCGGCGTATCACGGCATGGCCGGGCAGTATTCTACGACTACGACGAGCTGTGCCTGGTCAGCGACTGCGTGTTCCGCGCCTGGCCGCAGCCGCGTACGCCGGAGGAAGCGATGTCCGACGAGCCATGGTTCCATGTCGGTCCGCGCGACGTGTTTCCCGAGCGCTTCGGCCCGTTCATGGGCCTGCCCGCTGCAGAGCTGGCAGCGGTCCGCGAGCACTACCGGCACCTGTTCGACCCGGGCTGGTGGCAGGGCCTGCAGGAGCGCTTCGCCCGCGGTGACTATCCGGATACACCGCCCTATGCTGGCGCGCACCGGTTGGCGTGAGCCAGCTGTCATGGGTGTTGGGACTGAGGTACTCTCGCCCTTCATCACCAAGGATCCGGCAATAATGCGTTCCCCCCTGTTTCTCGCTCTCGCGTTGGCCGTCGGTGCCGGCGCTCCGCTGTTCGCCGGCGATGCCAGCGCGCAGACCACGCGCGCGGTTCGTGCCACTGCGGAGATGAGCATGGTGCTCTCTGGCCATATCGAGGTCACGCCCGAGGGCGCGGTCAGTTCGTTGGTACTGGACCAGAAGTCGATGCTGTCTCCGAGCATCGCGTCCTTCGTGGAGGGCACCATCGGTGGCTGGCGCTTCGAGCCCACCCTGCGCGATGGCACGGCGGTGGCGGCGCGTGCGCCATTGCGGGTGCGCCTGCGGGGCAAGGCCATGGCCGATGGTGGCTACGAAGTCAGCATGACCAGCGTCAACTTCAGCGAGTACGATGAGAAAGCCACAGATTCGGTGACCCAAGGTCGCATGGCGCCCCCGCGTTATCCGGAAGAGGTCTATCGGAGTGGCGGCCAAGGCGAAGTGCTGCTGGTGGTCAGGATCGCGCGTGACGGCACGGTGGCCGATGTCGTTGCCGAGCAGGTGAACATGACCGTAGTCGGACGCGAGCGCACCCTTGCCAAGATGCGCGAAATCCTGGCCAGGGCCGCCGTCAGCAGTGCCCGCAAGTGGACGTTCAACCCACCGACCACCGGCGAAGCCAGCACCCGCGACAGCTGGACGGTACGCATACCGGTCAATTTCGGCCTGAACGATGATCCCAATGGAGCGGAGCGCTATGGCCGCTGGCGTGCCTTCATCCCGGGCCCACGGCAGGCCGTGCCGTGGCGGAAGGCAGATGCGATCGAGCAGGCCGGCAGCGACCTGCTGCCCGAGGGCGGCATCTACATGGTCGACGGCGCCAAGCGCGGCCTGCGCCTGCTGACGCCGCTGGAGCAGGGCTGACGATCACTGCGGAGCCGGCCCGCCCGGCTCCGCGTCAATCGGCGTAGGGGTAGACCACCACCCGGTTGCGGCCCTGCTCCTTGGCCAGGTACAGCGCCTTGTCGGCCAGCCGCAGCGCCTGCTCGGCATCGACATGGAAGCTGGGGAAGTGGGCCACGCCCAGCGAGACGGTGATGGTGCCGACCGGTTCAAACGGATGGTCGGCAATGTGCTGGCGCAGACGCTCGCCAGCCTGTCGCGCTGACTCGGCGCTGATGCCCGGCAACAGCAGCAGGAACTCCTCGCCGCCGGCGCGGCAGAGGATGTCGCTGTCGCGCGAGTAGCGGCGCATCTGGTTGGCGATGTGGACGATGGCAGCGTCGCCGACGTCATGGCCGTGGTTGTCATTGATCGATTTGAAGCGATCGATGTCCAGCGCCAGGATCGCGAACGGGATGCCCTGTACCTGCAGGGCATCCAGCGCCTGCTGCAGGCCGCGGCGGTTGAGAAGACTGGTCAGCGGATCGGTGCGGCTGGCGCGGTTGAGCGTGCCGATGCGGTCCTGCAGTGCATTGAAGCTGTGCAGTACCGCCTGCTTGAGCTGGGCGACCTCGAAGTACCACGCGCGGATGCCGCTGACGTGGCTGATCGCATTGCCGGTGTCTTCGCCGCCCTGCACGTTGCGTGCGAGCTGCCACAGCGGCATCGAGATGCGACGGGCGAACCACCAGGTGATCAGCAGCGACAGCAGGCCCAGCGGGATTGCGTTCCAGATTACCGCAGTCATCAACCGCGACAGCGGTTGCAGCGTGGCCTCGGTCGGGCGCTGGGCGATGATGCCCCAGCCGGTGGCCGCCACCGGCGCATAGCCGGCCAGCATCGACACGCCCAGGTTGTTGCGCACCTGCTGCGCGCCACGCTCGCCGCGCACCACGGCCTTTACTGCGGGGTTGCCGACCACGTAGTCGCCCACCCGCTTGCCATCGGCGTGGTACAGCAGGCGGCCATGGCGATCGACCACGTACAGGTAGGAACCATCACGGTAGTAGTGCTTGCCCAGCAGCGTGTGCAGTGCGCTGCGCTGGCGCAGGTACAGGGTGCCGCTGACGTAACCACGGTAGTGGCCCTGCCGATCGAAGATCGGGTGCGACAGCGAGACCAGCAGCTTGCCTGTGGCCGACTGGTACGGGTCGCTGATCATCGGCTGGCGCGCGGCCAGCGCGGCATTGTTGCCGACGCTGTGCAGCACTTCGCCCTGCAGCTGCAGGGTCTGCGGCGAGGTGGCGATCACCAGGCCGTCGGCATCCACCACCAGCGAAGAGTTGAAGCTGTTGGTCTGCAGCTGCAGGCGGCTGGCTTCGTCCTGGGCCTGTGCCGGGTCGAGGTTGCCCTGGCCGAGCCGCGTGGCGGCGTAGGCCAGTTCCTGCTGGGCAGCCAGCAGGAAGTTCTGGGTCGTTTCGGCCAGTTTGGTGGCGTAGACGCGGTTGGCCTCCAGGGTGTTGCCGACCAGCTGGTCGCGCTGCACCCGGTAGCTGGCCAGCAGGGTGTTGGCCAGCGCGATGATGGCGCTGAGCAGGGCCAGGGCGAGGATCAGCTTGCCCAGGTTGAGGCGGGGAGACAGCGTTCGCATGCGTCGACGGATCCGGCAGGAGGCTGGACCCGACCGGTTCTCCGGAAGGGGCGACAGCGGGAATCGGTGGCCAGGCCCTCGGGGCCGGGCAGGGCATCGGGCGGATTATCGCCAAAACCGGGCGGCGGTGAAGTGAAGTGGGTCGCCCTGCAGGCAAAAAAAAACCTGCCGCAGCGAGCGGCAGGTTCTTTTCGATGCAATGCCGTGGATCAGCGCTTCATCGAACCGAAGAACTCGTCGTTGGACTTGGTGTTCTTCATCTTGTCGAGCAGGAACTCCATCGCGGCCATTTCATCCATCGGATGCAGCAGCTTGCGCAGGATCCAGATCTTCTGCAGCAGTTCCGGCTCGATCAGCAGGTCTTCGCGGCGGGTGCCGGAACGGTTGATGTCGATCGCCGGGAACACGCGCTTTTCAGCGATGCGACGGCTCAGGTGCACTTCGCTGTTGCCGGTGCCCTTGAACTCTTCGTAGATCACCTCGTCCATCTTCGAGCCGGTGTCGACCAGCGCGGTGGCGATGATGGTCAGGCTGCCGCCTTCTTCCACGTTGCGCGCGGCACCGAAGAAGCGCTTCGGGCGGTGCAGGGCGTTGGCGTCCACGCCACCGGTCAGCACCTTGCCCGAGCTCGGCACCACGTTGTTGTAGGCGCGGGCCAGGCGGGTGATCGAGTCGAGCAGGATCACCACGTCCTTCTTGTGCTCGACCAGGCGCTTGGCGCGCTCGATGACCATTTCGGCCACCTGCACGTGGCGCGCGGCCGGTTCGTCGAAGGTCGAGCTGATGACCTCGCCGCGCACGGTGCGCTGCATTTCGGTCACTTCTTCCGGGCGCTCGTCGATCAGCAGTACGATCAGGTGCACGTCCGGGTGGTTGGTGGTGATGGCGGTGGCGACCTGCTGCATCATCATGGTCTTGCCGGCCTTCGGCTGCGACACGATGAGCGAGCGCTGGCCCTTGCCCTGCGGCGCCATCAGGTCGAGGATGCGGCCGGTGATGTCTTCCGACGAACCGTTGCCGCGCTCCAGGGTGAAGCGGCGGCGCGGGAACAGGGCGGTCAGGTTCTCGAACAGCACCTTGTTCTTCGACGCTTCGATCGGCTCGCCGTTGATGGTGTCGACGATGTTCAGCGCGAAGTAGCGCTCGCCGTCCTTCGGGAAGCGGATGCGGCCGGAGATATGGTCGCCGGTGCGCAGGTTGAAGCGGCGGATCTGGCTGGGCGAGATATAGGTGTCGTCCGGGCCGGCCAGGTAGCTGGCTTCGGCCGCGCGCAGGAAGCCGAAGCCGTCCGGCAGGATTTCCAGCACGCCGTCGGCGGCGACGCCGTCACCGTGGCGGGTCAGTACCTTCAGCAGGGCGAAGATCACATCCTGCTTGCGGGCGCGTGCCACGCCTTCGGAGATCTGCAGCTGCTCGGCGATTTCCAGCAGCTTCTGTGCCGGCATGCGCTTGAGGTCGCTCAGCGAATAGACCGGGAAGCCTTCCGGCACGTTGGCGTGCGGACGCGGCACGAAGGGCTGCTGCTCGCCGCCGTCGTTGGGCATGCCGTCGTCGCGGAAGCGGTTGTTGTTGCGGTCACGGTCGCGGCGGTTGCGGAAGCGGTCACGGCGGTTGCCCTGGCCTTGCCCCTGGCCCTGCTGGCCGTTCTGGTTGTACGGGTTCTGGCCCTGGTTCTGGCCACCGCCCTGGTGGTTCTGCTGCCGCGGCTGGCCGGATTCGCGACCCTCACCACCTTCGCCACCGCCACTGCTGGCAGGGGCCTCGGCGGCGGGCGCGCTCGGTGCGGGGGCGGGGGCCGGGGCCGGTGCCTCGGGCGCGGCGGCCAGCGGCAGGGTCGGCTGCGCCGGAGCGGCGCTGGTTTCGGCGGCTGCCGGGGCGGCGGCCTTGCTCACGCGGGGCTTGCGCACGCGCTTTTCGGCGGGCGCATCGGCGCTGCCGGTTTCGGAAGTGTTATCGGACAAGAGCGTTATTCCTCGCTTGAAGGTGCGAGCGCCCGGCTGGGGCGGCGAACGTTGGGAATGGGTCTGGAAGAAACTGCGTCCAGAGGGTGCGGCACGCGAACGCGGCCGGATGTGCCGACACTATCATCGGCCTGCGGCGCCGTGCAAGGGCTGCCGGGAACAGCATTCATCATGGACGCAGGGCGTCCGCCGGCAGCCGCGGGTGGCGGCTGCCGGAAAACAGCAGGATCAGGCCAGGGCCTTGTCCAGCAGGCCGGCCAGCTGGGCCTTGCCCACCGCACCGATCTGCTCGCCGACCTTCTCGCCGTCCTTGAACACGACCAGGTACGGGATCGAACGCACGTGGTACTTGGCGGCCAGCGCACGATTGTGGTCGACGTTGACCTTGGCGATCTTGGCGCGGCCCTGGTAGGCATCGGCCAGTTCGTCCAGCGCCGGGGCGATCATCTTGCACGGGCCACACCATTCGGCCCAGAAATCGACCAGCACCGGTTCCTTGGAATTCAGCACTGCGCTATCAAAGTCGGCGTCGCCGACATGTACAACCTTGTCGCTCATCTTGGTTTCTCGTCTTGGATTGCACCCGGCCATGCCGGAGGTGGGTGAACTGGGCCATGCCCGGTGGCGCGACCCTCGTCGTTGCCTCGCGGCGCACTGCCGCGGTGCGTTCGGCGGGATGCCTGGACGCTCACGGCCGGCAGTGTACCCCTATCGCAGGGCGGGGACAGGCGCCGGCTGGAACCCAGCGTATCGTGATCGCTTCGAAGCCCGGTATGTGTCGGATTTCACTGTCTTCCCGAAGATGGGGGTGGCAGCGGGCGACACCAGCGGGACCGGCGGGGTCGTTCAAGTCCCGTGTGGCTGGATGAAGGCGCGCCGTCTCTTCAGCTGGTGAGACAGGGCATTCCGGTTTGCCGGCCCGAGTGCGTTAAACTGGGCCATTGTGCGGCGCGCGGACCGGGTGGTCCCAGCCTGCCAACCCGCCGCAGGGGCCGCAGTTTGCGACGGTGCCCCTAGACGATGAAGTGCCAGCCGCCCCACGGGCCGGCGGCCATACCAAGACGGACTCATGAGCGACAAACCGCTGACCGATTTGACCTTTTCCTCCTTCGAGCTGCACCCGGCCCTGCAGGCCGGCCTTGAAGGAGCCGGATTCACCCGCTGCACCCCGATCCAGGCGCTGACCCTGCCGGTCGCGCTGCCCGGCGGTGATGTCGCCGGCCAGGCCCAGACCGGCACCGGCAAGACCCTGGCCTTCCTGGTCGCTGTCGTGAACCGCCTGCTGACGCGTCCGGCGCTGGCCGATCGCAAGCCGGAAGATCCGCGTGCGCTGATCCTCGCCCCGACCCGCGAGCTGGCCATCCAGATCCACAAGGATGCGGTGAAGTTCGGTTCCGACCTGGGCCTGCGCTTCGCCCTGGTCTACGGCGGCGTGGATTACGACAAGCAGCGCGAGCTGCTGCAGCAGGGCGTGGACGTGATCATCGCCACCCCGGGCCGCCTGATCGACTACGTCAAGCAGCACAAGGTGGTGTCGCTGCACGCCTGCGAGATCTGCGTGCTGGACGAAGCCGACCGCATGTTCGACCTGGGCTTCATCAAGGACATCCGCTTCCTGCTGCGCCGCATGCCGGAGCGCACCACCCGCCAGACCCTGCTGTTCAGTGCCACCCTCAGCCACCGCGTGCTGGAGCTGGCCTACGAGCACATGAACGAGCCGCAGAAGCTGGTGGTCGAAGCCGAGACCATCACCGCCGCGCGCGTGCGCCAGCGCATCTACTTCCCGGCCGACGATGAGAAGATCCCGCTGCTGCTGGGCCTGCTTTCGCGCAGCGAAGGCGCGCGCACCATGGTCTTCGTCAACACCAAGGTGTTCGTCGAGCGCGTGGCGCGTTCGCTGGAAAAGGCCGGCTACCGTGTCGGCGTGCTGTCCGGCGACGTGCCGCAGAAGAAGCGCGAGAGCCTGCTCAACCGCTTCCAGAAGGGCCAGCTGGAAATCCTGGTGGCCACCGACGTGGCTGCGCGCGGCCTGCACATCGACGGCATCAAGTACGTCTACAACTACGACCTGCCGTTCGACGCCGAAGACTACGTGCATCGCATCGGCCGCACCGCGCGCCTGGGTGAAGAGGGCGACGCCATCAGCTTCGCCTGCGAGCGCTACGCCATGGGCCTGCCGGACATCGAGGCCTATATCGAGCAGAAGATTCCGTCCGAGCCGGTCACCAAGGAACTGCTGACCCCGCTGCCGCGCCCGGAACGCCCGGCTCCGGCGGCAGGCGAGGAAGGCGAGGACAACGAAAGCGTCGGCCAGATCTTCCGCGAAGCGCGCGAAGCCCGCGCCGCCGAGGAAGAGCGTCGGGGCGGTGGCCGCAGTGGCGGCCGTTCCGGCGGTGGTGGTGGTGGCCGTGGTGGCCGTGACGGTGAGCGCAGCGGCGAACGCCGTTCGCGTGGCCCGCGCAAGCCACGCGCGGAAGGCGAGCAGGGCGCTGCCGCGCCGGCCGCCGGTGCCGAAGGCGCCGCTGCCCAGGCCCCGCGTCCGCCGCGCCCCCCGCGCGCCGAAGGCGCACTGGAAGGTGCGGCGGACGGCGAGCACAAGCCGCGCAAGCGCCGCCGCCGTCGCCACGGTCGTCCGGTCGAAGGTGCCGAGGGCGTGCAGAACGCCGCCGGCAATGGCGCCAGCCCGGTCACGCCGGTGCAGGTGGTGGCCAAGCCGGTGCGCACGGCTGCTGATACCGGCGATTCGTTCCTGACCCGCATCGGCCGCAAGATCCGCCGGATGCTGTCGGGTAACTGATCGGCGCTGCCGATCAGCGGGTAGCACCCGACCGTGGGTCGGGTGGCTTCAAGGGCGTGCCGACCAACGGTCGGCACCCACCCTGGCCGGCAGTTGTGTGGGTTGCCGGCCAGCGGCCGGCACTACCGATCGTGTGACCGTCTCCACGACGTCGCGCCGGTCCTGCATAATCGGGGCATGAGTGTCCTGCGCTTCGACAATGTCAGCAAACAGTACGCCGGTGGCCACGAGGCACTGACCGATGTCAGCTTCGAGGTCGCGCCGGGCGAGATGCTGTTCGTCACCGGCCATTCCGGTGCGGGCAAAAGCACCCTGCTCAAGTTGATCCACCTGGACGAGCGGCCCAGCCGTGGCGCGGTGGTGTTCGACGAGCGCAACCTGCTGAAGGTGCGTGGCGGCGATGTGCCCCGCCACCGTCGCGCGGTGGGTGCGGTCTACCAGGACCACCGCCTGCTGATGGACCGCTCGATCGCCGAGAACGTGGCGCTGCCGCTGATCCTGCGCGGCACCCGCCGTGGCGACATCAGCAAGCGCGTGCGCTCGGTGCTGGAACGGATGGGCCTGGGCCACCGCGAGAAGGCGCTGCCCTCGCAGCTGTCGGCCGGTGAGCAGCAGCGCGTTGGCATCGCCCGCGCCATCGTCGGTGAGCCCAAGCTGCTGGTGGCCGATGAGCCGACCGGCAACCTCGACCCGACCCTGGCGGCGGAGATCATGGCCCTGTTCGCCGAGCTGCCCGCGCGCGGCACCAGCGTGCTGGTGGTCAGCCACGACCTGCCGCTGCTGCGCCGCATGCGCAAGCGCGTGCTGATCCTCGACCACGGCCGGCTGGTGGATGACATCTCGCCGCAGGATCTGGCGGAGTAACCCATGGCGAAGAACGAAAACAGCGAAGCCGCCGCCCCCTCGCGCGTGGGCGTCTGGTTCCAGCACCACGCGCACAGCGTGGTGTTCAGCCTCGGCCGCGCCTGCCGCAAGCCGTGGGCGACCCTGCTGACGGTGATGGTCATGGCGCTGGCGCTGGCCCTGCCGCTGGGCCTGTCGATCGCGCTGGACAACCTCAAGCAGTTCGCCGGCAGCGTGCAGCAGTCGCGCGACATCAATGTGTTCCTGAAGGGCAACGTCGATGGCCCCGGCGCGCTGCGCCTGGCCGGCCAGCTGCGCGACCGCGATGACGTGGCCGAAGTGATCGTGCGTACGCCCGAGCAGGGCCTGCAGGAACTGCGCGACGCCGGCCTCGGCGAGGCGATCGACGCACTCAATGACAACCCGCTGCCCTCGCTGCTGGTGATCACCCCCGGCCAGGGCAAGGACGACGCGCGCCTGGCACGCGCGCTGGAGAGCCTGCCCGAGGCCGACCTGGTGCAGCACGATGCACTGTGGCGCCAGCGCCTGGATGCCTGGCTGGCGTTCGGCGCGCGGCTGGTGCAGGTGCTGTCGGTCCTGCTCGGCGTCGGTGCCGCGCTGGTGGTCGGCAACACCGTGCGCCTGGACATCCAGGCCCGCCGCGAAGAGATCGGCGTGCTGCAGCTGCTCGGCGCCAGTGATGGCTTCATCCGCCGCCCGTTCCTGTACCTGGGTGCGTGGTATGGCCTGGGCGCCGGCGCGGTTGCGCTGGCCCTGATCGGCGCCGCCGGTGCCGCGCTGCGCGTGCCGCTGGCCGAACTCTCGCGCAGCTACGGCAGCCCGTTCGTGCTGCACGGCCTGGACCTGCTGCACGGTGGCCTGGTCCTGCTCGGCACGCTGCTGCTGGGCTGGCTGGGTGCGTGGCTGGTCACCGGCCACTTCCTGCGCCAGACCCGACCAACCGACACCTGAGACCGGCATGCAACCGCAAGCGCTGAAGCACCTTGAAGGGCCCGCGACGCGGGTGATGGTGGTCGATGGCTCGAAGCTGGTCCGCAAGCTGATCGCCGACGTCCTGCAGCGCGACCTGCCAGGCGTGGAGGTGATCGGCTGCGACAGCATCGAGGATGCGCAGCAGGCGCTGGCGCAGGGCCCGGTGGACCTGGTGACCACCTCGCTGACCCTGCGTGATGGCGACGGCCTGGCACTGGCGCGGATGGTGCGCGAAGCCGCCGGCCAGGCCTACGTGCCGGTGATCGTGGTGTCCGGCGATGCCCAGCAGCACCTGGAGCAGCGCCGCTTCACCGAGTACGTCACCGACTATTTTGACAAATCGCTCGGCCATGAAGCACTGGCGACCTTCATCCGCGGCTATGTGCAGCCGCAGACCATTCCCGGCGCGACCATCCTCTACATCGAGGACAGCCGCGTGGTGGCCGAGGCCACCAAGCGCATGCTCGAACGCCAGCAGTTGAACGTGCTGCACGTGGTCAGCGCCGAAGAGGCGTTCACCCTGCTCACCGCCGAGTCGCTGGGCCGCAGCCGCCACCGCATCGACCTGGTGCTGACCGACGTCACCCTGAAGGGCGAACTGAGCGGCCGCGACGTGGTGCAGCGCGTGCGCGTGGACTTCGGCTACGGCAAGCGCCGCCTGCCGGTGCTGGTGATGACCGGCGACGGCAACCCGCACAACCAGACCGGGCTGCTGCAGTCCGGCGCCAACGACCTGGTACTCAAGCCGATCGAAGAACGGCTGCTGGTCACCAAGGTGCTGTTCCAGCTGCGCCTGGCCCGGTTGAACGATGGACCCCTGATTCGATGAAGTGGTGCAATGATTGATGAAGTAGCGGACACCCCGACGATCCAGCTGGAACCGAGCTGGAAGCAGCATGTCGGCGATTACCTCCTGCAGCCGCAGATGCGCGAGCTGTCCAGCTTTCTGCGCCAGCGCAAGGCCAGTGGCGCGGCGGTATTCCCGCCCGGCCCGCAGATCTTCGCCGCATTCGACGCCACGCCATTCGAGCAGGTGAAGGTGGTGATCCTCGGCCAGGACCCGTACCACGGCCGTGGCCAGGCGCATGGCCTGAGTTTCTCGGTGCCGCCGGGCGTGCCGGTGCCGCCGTCGCTGCTGAACATCTACAAGGAGATCGAGAGCGATCTCGGTATCCCGCGCCCGGACCACGGCTGCCTGATCCCATGGGCGCAGCGCGGCGTGCTGCTGCTCAATGCCGTGCTGACGGTGGAGGAGGGCAAGGCCGGCGCACACCAGGGCCGCGGCTGGGAAGGCTTCACCGATCACGTGGTGGACGTGCTCAACCGCGAACGCGAAGGCTTGGTGTTCATGCTCTGGGGTGCCTACGCGCAGCAGAAGGGCAAGGTCATTGATACCCGTCGCCATCGCGTTCTGAAGGCCCCGCATCCGTCGCCGCTGTCGGCCCATCGTGGCTTCCTCGGCTGCCGCCATTTCTCGATGGCCAACGAGTACCTGCAGCGTCGCGGCCAGGCCCCGATCGACTGGTCGCTGCCGCCGCGCTCGGTGCTCTGAGCGCCGGCTGGCGGCCGGGCCTGAACGCCGGACAACGTTCCCTGGCCTGAATGGGCCTCCAGAACGGCCCGTTCAGCTCCGCTTGACCGGAATCGGCCGGCTTCCGGCAGGTAATTGCTTGAATTCCAAGGGATTGTGAATCCCGAAAAGCGCGCTCGCCACTGTCATCAAATCGCGTTACGGTAGGGCTCTGTTTGGGACCAGTGTTGCATCAATAGGATGCTGGAACTTTTTCCTCCTTTAGCAGTCCAAATCCCGGACTGCTAAGATGGGTGCCTATGAGCCAGAACACCTCTACTGCCCTTGTGGCAAACAATCTCCCGATTCCCAGTGCGCTCGGTTCGCTGGACGCCTACATCGGTGCCGTGCACCAGATCCCGGTGCTGTCGGTCGATGACGAACAGGACCTGGCCCGTCGCTTCCGCGACGGCAACGATCTGGACGCCGCCCGCGAGCTGGTGCACTCGCACCTGCGCTTCGTGGTGCACGTGGCCCGCGGTTACAACGGCTACGGCCTTGCCCTGGGCGATCTGATCCAGGAAGGCAACATCGGCCTGATGAAGGCGGTCAAGCGCTTCGACCCGGACATGGGCGTGCGCCTGGTCTCCTTCGCCGTGCACTGGATCCGTGCAGAGATGCACGAGTTCATCCTGAAGAACTGGCGCATCGTGAAGGTCGCCACCACCAAGGCGCAGCGCAAGCTGTTCTTCAACCTGCGCAAGTCGAAGACGCGCCTGGGCTGGATGAACGCGGCGGAAGTGAGCGCGGTGGCCAAGGACCTGAACGTGTCCGAGCGCGAGGTCATGGAAATGGAGTCGCGCCTGTCCGGCCGCGATATCGGTTTCGACGCGCCGACCGACGAGGACAACGAACACGCACCGCCGTCGCCGGCTGCGTTCCTGGTTGCCGATGACGAAGATCCGTCGATGGCCTACGAGCGCGAGGACAGCGAAGACAACCAGATGCAGCTGCTGCGCGAAGGCCTGGCCGAACTGGATGCCCGCTCGCGCGACATCATCCGCCGTCGCTGGCTGGACGCCGACAGCAAGGTGACGCTGCAGGAACTGGCCGACGAGTACGGCGTGTCGGCCGAGCGCATCCGCCAGGTTGAGGCGAACGCGCTGAAGAAGATGAAGGCGCTGTTCACCGCGTAAGCGGGAAGGCGTTGGAATGAAGAAAGGCCCGGCGGTGATGCCGGGCCTTTTTGTTTTTGGAGCGCATCCACGCATGGCGTGGATCAATCCTGACGCCAGGGCGGCAACTGCGCCGACCGCAGCATGCGATGGACGCTGATTTTCACGCCGTACCACTCAGTGGCACGGTATGATCATGTCACGTGTCTTCCGCACTCGAAGCTTCAACCGCAGTACACGACGTTCTTCACTGACCGATAGAGCCTTGTGCCGCGCGGTGGTGGAAATGCGTCAAGGCCTGATTGATGCAGACATAGGGGGCGGCCTTCTCAAAAAGCGAGTTGCGCTGCCGGGCCGCGGAAAGCGCGGTAGCGCCCGTGTTATTGTCGCAACCAAGGTGGGGCGCTACTGGTTCTTTCTCTTCTGCTACGACAAGAGCGCGCGCGACCATCAGTAGTGCGGAACGGGATGCCCTTCAGCTGTATGCGTCTGAGTTCTTGAGAATGAGCCCTGCACAGTTGGACAGGGCAGTTATCTGCGGAGAACTGCGGGAGATTTGCCATGACAAAGACGGTTGAACATAGACGTGCAAAGAGTGCGATCCTCGATGCGGTGCATGAAGGCGCGGCGGGCCTTTACGCCAGCGGCTTCATCGACAAGCGGCGCATGAGCATGTACGAGGCGCTTTGTCTGGAGCCTGTGCCCGAATACAGCAGCGCCCAGATCCGTGCACTTCGCACGTCGTTGGAACTTAGCCAGCCGGTGTTCGCAGGTGTGCTCAACACCAGCGTTTCGACGGTCCGTAGCTGGGAACAGGGCGAGAAGAAGCCGAGCGGGCCGTCGCTGAAGCTTTTGAACCTGATTGATCGGAAGGGTCTCGAAGCAGTCCTGTAAAGCAAAGGCCCGGCAATGCCGGGCCTTTGCTTTACCGTGGTATTCAATCCGCGCCATGCATGGAAGCGGGGGTGTGCCTCACCCCTCGCGTGCGATCGCGCGCCAGCCGATGTCGTTGCGGTGGAACTCGTTGGCCCAGGTCACCTTGGCCACGCCGGCATAGGCATTGGCCTGCGCGTCGCGCACGCTGTCGCCCAGTGCGGCCACGCACAGCACGCGACCGCCGGCACTGACCACGTGGCCCTGCGCGTCCAATGCAGTCCCCGCATGGAACACCTTGGCACTGGCCGGCACGTCGTCCAGGCCGGAAATCACGTCACCGGTGATCGGCGCTTCCGGGTACGGCCTGGCCGCCAGCACCACGCCCAGCGACGGGCGCACGTCCCACTGCACTTCGACCTGGTCCAGGCGGCCATCGATGGCGGCTTCCACCAGCTCGACCAGGTCCGACTGCAGGCGCAGCATCACTGGCTGCGTTTCCGGGTCGCCAAAGCGCACGTTGAATTCGATCACCTTCGGCGCGCCGCTGGCATCGATCATCAGGCCGGCGTAGAGGAAGCCGGTGAACGGGATGCCGTCGGCGATCATGCCCTGCACGGTGGGGTTCACCACCTCGCGCATCACCCGTGCATGCACCTCCGGCGTCACCACCGGGGCCGGCGAATAGGCGCCCATGCCGCCGGTGTTCGGGCCGGTATCGCCGTCGCCGACGCGCTTGTGGTCCTGCGAGGTGGCCATCGGCAGCGCATGCACGCCGTCCACCATCGAAATGAAGCTGGCTTCCTCGCCGTCGAGGAATTCCTCGATCACCACGCGCGCACCGGCATCGCCGAACGCGTTGCCCGAGAGCATGTCACGTACCGCGTCCTCGGCTTCGGCCAGGGTCATCGCCACGATCACGCCCTTGCCGGCGGCCAGGCCATCGGCCTTGACCACGATCGGCGCGCCCTTCTCGCGGATGTAGGCCAGCGCGGCGTCCACGTCGGTGTGCACGGCGTAGAACGCGGTGGGGATGTTGTGGCGGGCCAGGAAGTCCTTGGCGTAGGCCTTGCTGCCTTCCAGCTGCGCGGCGGCGGCGGTCGGCCCGAAGATGCGCAGGCCGGCGGCGCGGAAGCGGTCTACCACGCCAGCCACCAGCGGTACTTCAGGGCCGACCACGGTCAGTGCCACGCCTTCAGCCTGGGCCAGCGCCAGCAGACCGTCGATGTCGGTGACTTTCACCGCCACGTTGCGGCACTTGTCTTCGCTGGCGGTGCCGGCGTTGCCGGGTGCCACGATCACTTCGGTGACACGGGAGGACTGGGCCAGCTTCCATGCCAGGGCGTGTTCGCGGCCGCCAGAGCCGATGACGAGGATCTTCATGGGACAGGGTTCTCGGGTACGGAAGAGATAAGCCGGGCAGAGCCCGGCTTCGTGATGCGGATCAGTGGCGGAAGTGGCGCACGCCGGTGAACACCATCGCCAGGCCATGTTCGTCGGCGGCGGCGATCACTTCGGCATCGCGCATCGAACCGCCCGGCTGGATGACCGCCTTGATGCCGGCGGCAGCAGCGGCGTCGATGCCGTCGCGGAACGGGAAGAACGCATCGGAAGCCATCACCGAACCCTCGACCACCAGGTTTGCATCGGCCGCCTTGATGCCGGCGATGCGCGCGGAATAGACGCGGCTCATCTGCCCGGCGCCCACGCCAATCGTGCGGTTGTCCTTGGCGTACACAATCGCGTTGGACTTCACGAACTTGGCCACCTTCCAGGCGAACAGCAGGTCGGTGAACTGCTTGTCGGTCGGTGCCAGCTTGCTGACCACCTTCAGTTCGTCGCGGGTCATGCCGCGGTTGTCCGAGGACTGCAGCAGCAGGCCCGAGCCGACGCGCTTGCTGTCGAAGTTGTTCAGGCCATCACCGTGCGGGATGCGCAGCACGCGCACGTTGGCCTTCTTCTGTGCGTATTCCAGCGCGGCCGGCTCGTAATCCGGGGCAATCAGCACCTCAACGAACTGGCGGTCGAGGATGACCTTTGCAGTGGCGGCGTCCAGCGGCTTGTTGAAGGCGATGATGCCGCCGAAGGCGCTGGTCGGGTCGGTGGCGTAGGCCAGCTCGTAGGCATCGCCGTTGCCGGCGCCAACCGCCACGCCGCACGGATTGGCGTGCTTGACGATGACGCAGGCCGGCGTATCGAACTGGCGCACGCATTCCCACGCCGCATCGGCGTCGGCCAGGTTGTTGTAGCTCAGTTCCTTGCCCTGCAGCTGCTGGAAGGTGGCCAGCGTGCCCGGCACCGGGTACAGGTCGCGGTAGAACGCGCCGCTCTGGTGCGGGTTCTCGCCGTAGCGCAGATCCATCACCTTCACGAAGGTGGAGTTCATCTGTGCCGGGTACTCGGCACGCACCGGCACGGCGGCGTCGGTGGCGGTGACCGCCGACAGGTAGTTGCTGATCGCCGCGTCGTACTGGGCGACGCGGTTGAACGCGGCCACCGAGAACGCGAAGCGGGTGGCGGCCGACAGTTGGCCGTTGTTGGCCGCCAGCGAGGCCAGCAGTTCGGCGTACTGCGACGGATCGGTTGCCACTGCCACGCGGGCGAAGTTCTTGGCTGCCGAACGCAGCATGGCCGGGCCGCCGATGTCGATGTTCTCGACCGCGTCGGCCAGCGTGCAGTCGGCCTTGGCGGTGACCGATTCGAACGGATACAGGTTCAGCACCAGCAGGTCGATGGCGCCGATGCCGTGCTCAGCCATCACCGCATCATCCAGGCCCGAACGGCCGAGCAGGCCGCCGTGCACCATCGGGTGCAGGGTCTTGACCCGGCCGTCCATCATTTCCGGGAAACCGGTGACGTCGGCCACGTCCTTCACGGCCAGGCCCGCATCGCGGATCGCCTTGGCGGTGCCGCCGGTGGACAGCAGCTCCACGCCGCGTGCCGCCAGCGCAGTGGCCAGCTCGACCAGACCGGTCTTGTCGGAAACGGAGAGGAGGGCCCGGCGGACGGGCAACAGATCAGCAGTCATGGGACAGAATCGGCAGCGGAGCGGGGCCGATATTGTAGGCGGTGGGGGCCGGTGGCGGGCGCTGGAAGGGGTAATTTGCCGTGGCGATCGACGCAAGGCCGGGTCGGGCACACCGATCCGGCCCGATCCGGGGGCTGGCCTGCGGACCAGAGCAGGGTTGCCGGAATCTGCCAACGATGGGGTAGGCTGTGCCCGCACTGCCAAGGATCAGCGGGTACGGATCATGTCGATCTATGCATTGAAAGGACGTTTCCAGGACCTGTTGCGTCCAGCCGTACGCCGTCTGTACCGCAGGGGGATCACTGCCAATACGGTGACCGTGGCCGCTGCCGTGGTCTCGCTGCTGGTGGCCGCCGCCGTCTGGTGCTGCGCGCCGGCCCAGCCCCTGCTGTACCTGCTGCTGCCGCTGTGGATGCTGCTGCGCATGGCGCTCAACGCGGTGGATGGCATGCTGGCCCGCGAGTTCGGCCAGCAGTCGCGGCTGGGCGCCTATCTGAACGAGCTGTGCGATGTGATTGCCGATGCGGCGCTGTACCTGAGCCTGCTCAGCATGCCGGGCGTGCGCCCCGAGATGCTGTGGCTGCTGGCCTGGACCGCGGCCCTGAGCGAGTACGCCGGGGTGCTGGGGCTGATGGTCGGTGCCAGCCGCCGCTATGACGGCCCGATGGGCAAGAGCGATCGCGCGTTCGTGATCGGTGCGCTGGGCCTGCTGCTGGCGTTTGAGTGGGTTGGCGCGATGACGGTCACTGGCGTGGCCGCGGTCATGGCGGTGCTGTGCGTGCTGACGATGGTCAACCGCGTCCGTCGGGGACTGCGGGAAGCAGCGGTTTCGCCGAATTAATCAAGCAGATACAAAAAGACAATCAGGAGATTGCATGCGTCAGGCGCAGGAACGGGAATTCCACAGCTTCGACCAGGTACCGCTGTTCTACCGGTACTGGGCGGGCACCACCGCAACGCCGGCCACCAAGGCCATCGTGCTGCTGCACCGCGGCCATGAGCACTCCGGCCGGGTCACCCACCTGGTCGATGAGCTGGACCTGCCCGACACCGCCTTCTTCGCCTGGGACGCGCGCGGCAATGGCCGTTCGCCGGGCGCACGCGGCGATGCACCGGGCTTCCCGGCGCTGGTGCGTGATCTGGACAGTTTCATCGCCCACATCGGCGCCGAGCACGGCATTGCGGTGGAAGACATCGTGGTGATCGCGCAGAGCGTAGGGGCGGTGGTCGCCGCGACCTGGGTGCACGACTACGCACCACGCCTGCGCGCGCTGGTGATGGCTTCGCCGGCGTTCAAGGTGAAGCTGTACGTGCCGTTCGCACGCCCGGGCCTGGCGCTGATGCAGAAGCTGCGCGGCAATTTCTTCGTCAACAGCTACGTCAAGCCGCAGTGGCTGACCCATGACCCGGGGCGGGTGGAAAGCTATCGCACCGACCCGCTGATCACCCGGCCGATTTCGGTGCGCGTGCTGCTGGGCCTGTACGAGGCGGCCGACCGCATCGTGGCCGATGCGCAGGCGATCAGCGTACCGGTGCAGCTGCTGGTGTCCGGCTCGGATTTCGTCGTGCACCGTGGCCCGCAGGACCGCTTCTACGAGCGCCTGTCCAGCCCGATCAAGGAGCGTGTGCATCTGCCGGGCTTCTTCCACGACACGCTGGGCGAGCGCGATCGTGCACCAGCACTGGCGCGCATCCGCAGCTTCATCCAGGCGCGTTTTGCCGAGCCGCTGCGCGAGCTGTCACGGCGCGACGCGCACCGTCACGGGCCAACCTTCGAAGAATCCGAGATCCTGGCCTGGCCACCGGAGCGCAACAGCCTGGCCGACCTGCGCTGGCGCGTGGTGCGTGGCGGCCTGCGCTTCGGCGGCACGCTGTCCGAAGGCATCGCGCTGGGCCTGCGGACCGGTTTCGATTCCGGTAGCACGCTGGACTACATCTACCGGAATGAGGCGCGCGGCAAGGGCCCATTGGGGCGGATGGTCGACCGCAACTACCTGGATGCAATCGGCTGGCGTGGCATCCGCGTGCGCGGCCAGCACCTGCAGGAACTGCTGCGCGACGCTGCCCAGCGCCTGCGCGGGCAGGGCACGCCGGTGCGTGTGCTGGACGTGGCCGCCGGCCATGGCCGGTATGTGCTGGAAGCGCTGGGCCAGGGCGAACAGCGCGCCGACCGTATCGTGCTGCGTGATTTCAGCGATCTGAACGTGACCCAGGGCCAAGCGTTGATCGAGCGCCTCGGTGCGGCCGACATCGCCTGCTTCGAGCAGGGTGATGCGTTCGATCCGGCGCAACTGGCCAAGGTCGATCCAGCACCGACACTGGCGGTGGTCTCGGGCCTGTACGAGCTGTTCCCCGACAACGACGCCGTGCTGCGCTCGCTGCAGGGTATCGCCGCAACGGTGCCGGCGGGAGGCTACCTGGCCTACACCGGCCAACCCTGGCACCCGCAGCTGGAATTCATCGCCCGCGCGCTGACCAGCCATCGCGGTGGCGCGGCGTGGGTGATGCGCCGCCGTACCCAGCAGGAGATGGATGAGCTGGTGCGCCTGGCCGGTTTCGAGAAGGTGGCGCAGCGCATCGACGACTTCGGCATCTTCACCGTGTCGCTGGCGCGCCGGACCGCGTGATGGCGACGCTCGCCGCAACCCCGCTGGCCGCGGAGGGGCGCCCCTGGCGGCGCGCCCTGCTGTGGCTGGCCCTGCTGGGTCCGTTCTTCTTCGCAAGCTACGGCTTCGCCAACTGGATGGCCGGCCGCCACGCCACCCTGCCGGTGATGGCGTTCGCGTGGGAGACACGCATCCCGTTCGTGCCGTGGACGATCGTGCCGTACTGGTCGATCGATCTGTTCTACGCAATCTCGTTCTTCCTGTGCCGGCAACGGCTGGAGCTGGACCGGCACGCGCTGCGGCTGTTCAGTGCGCAGGTCATCGCGGTGGCCTGCTTCCTGCTGTGGCCGCTGCGTTTCAGCTTCGAGCGTCCGGAGATCGGCGGTGTGTTCGGCTGGCTGTTCGATGTGCTGCTGGGCTTCGACAAGCCGTTCAACCAGGCACCGTCGCTGCATATCGTGCTGTTGATCGTGCTGTGGGTGAAGTTCGCGCAGTACCTGCACGGTGTGTGGCGCTGGGTGCTGCACGTGTGGGCGCTGCTGATCGGCGTCTCGGTGCTGACCACGTTCCAGCACCATTTCATCGATATCCCGACCGGCCTGCTGGCCGGTTGGCTGTGCGTCTGGCTGTGGCCGGAGCAGGGCGCGCCACCGTTGCGGGCCTGGCACACCGCGCGTGATGCGAGGCGTTGGCGATTGGCAGCGTTGTACCTGCTGGGGGCCGCTGTATTGCTGGTGCCGGTGGTGCTTCTGCGTGGCGCCGCGTTGTGGCTGCTGTGGCCGGTGACGTCGTTGCTGCTGGTGGCGCTGGCCTATGCCGGGCTGGGTACAGCGGTGTTCCAGAAGCGCGCCGATGGCCGCCTGACGATGGCCGCGCGATGGCTGCTGGCACCGTACCTGGGCGCTGCCTGGATCAACTCGCGGCTGTGGACGCGGCGTGCGCCGCAGCCGGTGCCGGTGCTGGACGGCGTGTGGCTGGGCCGCATTCCCAACGGCGCGTTGCCGCCGCCACTGGGGGGCGTGGTGGATGCCTGCGCCGAGCTGTCCTGTCGCGCGCAGGGCGCCGCGTATGCCAGCGTGCCGATGCTGGACCTGGTGGTCCCTGCACCGGAACAGCTGCGCGAAGCGGCCGAGGCCATCGAGCGCCTGCATGCGCACGGACCGTTGCTGGTGTGCTGCGCGCTGGGCTATTCGCGCAGCGCCGCCAGCGTGGCCACCTGGCTGCTGCGCAGTGGTCGTGCGGCCGATGCGGACGCGGCGGTGGCGATCGTGCGTGCTGCGCGCCCTGGCATCGTGCTGGGTACGGCCCATCTGCGTGCCATCACCGACGCGGCAGGAGTGCGCGCATGAGCACGGTTCCCGATCTGGCGACCATGCAGCTGCTGCTGCGGCAGGGGCGTTGGCCGGCATGCCTGTCGCTGGGGCTGCTGCTGGTGGCATTGCTGCTGCTCGGCACCGAGCCGGGCCTGGCGATGATCGCTGCAGGGTTGCTGCTGGCCAGCATGTCTGCAGGGGTGGCCCAGACGTACCACGCGTGGCGGGTTGCGCTGGACGCCAGCCTGCTGCAGCTGCTGCGCGATGAGCGCCTGGACGGCGATGCCGCCGCGCGCCGCACTGATCAGCTGCTGCACGACAGTGGCCTGCGCCGCGCGTCGCCCGATGCGCCCCTGCGGGGCTGGGACGCGCGCTGGGCCGGCATGCGTCGCCTGCTGCTGCGCCAGTACCTGCTGACAGCGGTGCAGTTCGCACTGCTGGTGCTGGCCGTGTTGTGGCCGCAGACGTGAACGGGAGGGACCAATGTTCGCCGAACTGATTGCCCGCGCCTGCAGTGGTGCGATCCATGTAGTGACCGGTGCCCGCGCGTTGTGGATCGGTTGCGCGCCGTCCAGCGAGCGCCGTGTGTACTACGGCAACCACGCCAGCCATGGCGACTTCGTGCTGATCTGGTCGTCGATGCCGCCTGCGTTGCGGCGCCAGGTGCGGCCAGTTGCCGCGGCCGAGTACTGGCAGCGCGACGGCCTGCGTCGCTACCTGATCGATGCGGTGTTCAACGGCGTGCTGGTCGAGCGCGAGGCCGGCCATCGCCAGCAGGATCCGCTGCAGGCCCTGCGTGACGCGGTGGACGAAGACTGCTCGCTGATCCTGTTTCCGGAAGGTACCCGCAACGTGGGCGATGAGCCGCTGCTGCCGTTCAAGAGCGGCATCTATCACCTGGCACGGCAACGGCCGGAGCTGGAATTCGTGCCGGTGTGGATCGACAACCTGAAGCGGGTGATGCCCAAGGGCCGGTTCCTGCCGCTGCCGCTGCTGTGCACGGCCACCTTCGGTACGCCGCTGCGGCTGCAGGCCGACGAGGACAAGGCGGCCTTCCTGGCCCGCAGCCGGCAGGCGCTGCTGGGCCTGGCGCCGAACGGGGGGCGCGCATGAGTTTCCTGATCGATGTGTCCGGCGATCTGGCAGCGCAGAGCGTGGGCCAGCAGACCGGCCTGCTGTTCGCTGGCGTCGGTGCGGTGCTGGTACTGGCCACGCTGGTGGCCGAAACGCTGCGATGGCGCCAGCGCGGCCGGCCCAGCGCGGTCATCGCCAACCTGGTGTCGCGCATCCGCGCCTGGTGGGTAATGGCGATCGTGGTCGGGCTGGCGCTGTTCTTCGGCCGCGCCGGGGTGATCGTGCTGTTCGCGATCATCTCGCTGTTCGCACTGCGCGAGTTCATCACCCTGGCGCCGACCCGCTCAGGCGATTACTACGCGCTGCTGGCCGCGTTCTACATCGTGCTGCCGTGGCAGTACTACCTGGTGTGGATCGACTGGTACGGCATGTACACGCTGCTGATTCCGGTCTACGCGTTCCTGTTCCTGCCGATCCTGTCGACCATCGGCGGCGATACCACGCACTACCTGGAGCGCACGGCGAAGGTGCAGTGGGGGCTGATGATCTGCGTGTTCTGCATCTCGCACGTGCCGCTGCTGCTGAACCTGCACGTGCCGGGCCATGACCCCTCGCGCAACGTGCTGCTGTTTGCTTTCCTGGTGATCGTGGTGCAGTCCTCGGACGTGCTGCAGTACATCTGGGGCAAGTTGTTGGGCAAGCACCTGATCGCGCCGAAGCTGTCGCCGTCGAAGACGGTGGAGGGCTTCGTCGGCGGCGTGCTGAGTGCCAGCGCACTGGGCGCGGCGCTGTGGTGGATCACCCCGTTCACGCCGCTGCAGGCGTTCGGCCTGTCGCTGCTGATCAACCTGATGGGGTTCTGGGGCGGCCTGGTGATGTCGGCGATCAAGCGTGACCGGGGCATCAAGGACTGGGGCCACATGATCGAGGGCCATGGCGGCATGCTCGACCGGCTGGATTCGGTGTGCTTCGCCGCGCCGGTGTTCTTCCACGTGGTGCGGTATTACTGGAAGGCGGGCGGCGGCGGTTGATTCTGCCGGGCTTCCATCCACGCATGGCGCGGTTCTACCGGTAGTGCCGGCCGCTGGCCGGAAACTGCAACATCCTGTCATCGTTCGTGGGGTTGCCGGCCAGCGGCCGGCACTACCCGTGCGCGCTTACGCGCTGATGCCGTATTCCTTCAGCTTCTTGCGCAGGGTGGCACGGTGGATGCCCAGCATCGCGGCGGCGCGGCTCTGGTTGCCTTCGCAGTGGTTGAGCACTTCCACGAACAGCGGGATCTCCATCTCGCGCAGCACGATCTCGTAGACATCGTCCGCGTCGCAGCCATCGAGGTCACGCAGGTAACGGCGCACGGATTGGGCGACATGTTCACGCAGCGGTGGCCGGGGAGCGCCACGACTGTTGTCAGGACGAGAGAGGACAGCGTTCAAGGGGGTTCCCGATTCGGTGGGCCCGTGCGCGCGGTGCGCGCGGCCGGACGAGGTGGTGGCGGCCAGTCTAGCGCGAGCGTGCCCGGCCTGCCACGGCCGGTCGCCTTTTCACGTTCAGAGGAAGTCGAAGGTGAATGCGACGGTGGATGCGGCGGGCTCCTGCACACGGAAGGCGACGCGCGCGCTCTGGCCCGGTTCCAGCAGCGCGGCGCCGGGGTTCTCGCCAAGGTACTGCGCAGGCGTGAACACACCGCTGCCGATCACCCGGCCATCAGCATCGGACAGTGACAGGCGCAGGTCCGGCCAGGCCTGTGCCCAGCGAGCGTCGTTGCGGATGCTGGCCTGCACCTGCAGCACGCCGGCCCGGCCGGGCAGCGGCCGGATCTCGCGGCTGGTCATGGTAAAGGCAGTGGGTTCATGCCAGGCCGGCAGGCTGCAGCGCAGGAGGCCGCAGAGCGTGCCCAGCCAAGCACGGTTGCCAGCGTCGGCGGCCAGCCGCGCACGGTCGGCCAGCACGCTCTGCAGCACCAGCAGCAGCGCCAGCCCTGCAACCAGCAGCCAGTGCCAGCGCGGTGCCGGCAGGCCGCGGGGGCGCGCACTGCCAAGGAAACTCGGCGCGTCAACGGCGGCCGTCGTCGCCGGCACTGCAACCGGTGCCGACGCGATGGCCGCAATGTCATCAACGATGACAGGCGCATCGTCGTGTTGCATCTCCGCCGCCACATGCGCCGCTTCGGCGGGCCCGGCTGGCACCTGCATGGCAGGCGACGCGTGTTCTTCCGGTTCCTGCGTGCGCGCATCGGTCGCAGGCACGGGCGAACCTTCCGGGGCGGTGCGCAGGAAGGTTGCCAGAGGGCGTCGCGGTGGGTTCGGCTCGGACATGCTCAGGGTGCGGGCTCGGATCCAGCAGTCATTCAACCACGATCAGGCGCGGCGCACGCCGGTGATGTGCATCCAGTCGCCATCCTGGGTCGCCTGCAGGTCGTCGAACCATTCGGCATAGCGCTGCAGCAGTTCACCTTCCTGGCCGTGCAGGATGCCGGACAGGGCAATACGGCCGCCGGCAGCCACGCGCGCGGCCAGCAGCTCGGCCAACGCGTCCAGTGCCGAGGCGAGGATGTTGGCGACCACGATCGGGTAGGTGGCGACCGGTTCGTCCGGCGGCAGGTACACGTGCATGCGCGCCTGTTCGCCGTTGCGCTCGGCATTGTCGGCGGTGGCGACCAGGGCCTGCGGATCGTTGTCCACGCCGATGGCCTCAGCGGCGCCCAGCTTCAACGCGGCAAGCGCAAGGATGCCGGAGCCGCAACCGAAGTCGAGCACGCGCTGGCCCTGCAGCAGGCCATCCACGGCCAGCTGGTCCAGCCAGCGCAGGCAGAGCGCGGTGGTCGGATGGGTGCCCGAGCCGAACGCCAGGCCCGGGTCCAGCCGCACCACGGCGGCGTCGGCCGCCTGTGCGGCCTCCGGCAGTTCATGGTTCCACGGCACGATCCAGGTGCGGCTGCCGAAAGCCATCGGCTGGAACTGGTCCAGCCAGGCGCGTTCCCAGTCCTCGTCCTCGACCGCGCGGAAACTGCCGCTGCTCCAGTCCAGTTCCGGGTCGAACGCCTCCAGCGCGGCCAGCAGCAGCAATGCGTTGCTGTCGGCGGGAAACAGCGCGCTCAGCACCAGGGTGTCCCATAGCGGGGTCTCGCCCACGCCCGGCTCGAGAATGGCCTGTTCGTTGCTGGTATCGGCCTCGGCATCAAGCAGCGTGACGGCCAGTGCGCCGACATCCTCCAGCGCATTCTCATAGCGGGGCTGGGTAGTTTCGGTGCAACGCAGGGTCAGTTCCAGGAACGGCATGGCGGTGGGGGCAATCGCGGGAAAGGGGGCCATGCTAGACCATCGGAGCGTCTCCGTACTGCCTGAGATGCCGCTTGGAGATGAACGGAACCGATTCAGACAGGCCTGGCGGGCCTTGCTAAACTTGCTGCTTTCCTGTGCGCCATGAACGCTCACTGCCGCCAATGGCCTTTGCTCCGACCCTGAAAACCTGGTTGCTCGTGCTGCCGGCGGTGGCCGTGCTGGGCGTGGCCGGGTATCGGGCCAGCGGCCATGCCGGGTCGGTACCGGTGACCGCAGGCGAACTGCCGACGGCGCAGGTTGCGGCGGACGATGCGGCGCCCCTGCCGGTCGTGCCGGAAGCGTTGGCGCGTCGCCTGGCGGCGTTCGAGCGCGGCAACGCGCTGCCTTCGGGCCTGCCGCTGGACCTGCGCGCGGACATCGAGGATGCGACCGATCTGTACGCCTACGCGCAGCGCCTGCGCGTGCAGGCCGACGACGGCAATCACGAGGCGCGCTGGATGCTCAGCCGGGTCTACGACTACTGCGCGCAGTACGCCATCGATCCGGGCGGTTATCGGTTGGACAACAATGTGCTGGCCGGGCTTGGCCTGACCGCTGCACCGGCGATGGTGCAGGCGCGCGAGCGCGTGGCGCAGCGCTGTGGCGGCTTCGTGCCGGGCGACAAGCTGGGGTCCGCGCTGGTGCTGGCCGAGCGCCGCAAGGCAGCCACGCAGGGCAACCTCGCAGCGGAAGCATCGCTGTTTGCCGAAGGCGAGCCGCTGAATGACAGTCCCGAGTACCGCCGTGACCTGGTCGAGCGGGTGCGCACATCGCGCGATCCGGAGGCCTTCATGGCCATTGCACCGGGCATGGGCGTGCGCGCGGCGGGCGACCAAGCGCTCACTGGCCTGGTGGCGGGAGAACAGCTCAGTGAACTGGCGTGGCGGGTTGCGGCCTGCGAGCTCGGTCTACCGTGTGGTGCCGACAGCGTGCTGGTCAACAGTTTTTGCGCGAATGGAGGGATCTGTTCGCAGGATGGGACGCAGGATTTCCGGGATTTCGTGTATGACGCTGCGGTTTCGCGGCAAGGTGCGGGGAAAATGAAGCAGTGGATCAAGCGATTGGTTGGAAAGAGGGGCGGGCAATGAACTACCGTCGATTCCTGCATGGGGCCAAGTTCTGGTTCTGGGTGGCACTGTTCGTGGCCTATTCGGCCGGCGCGGTCGGGCTGTTGATGATCGACACCTATGAAGATCGTTACCGGCATCTGTCGAAAGTGGAACTGACCACGGTGAAGGCGCAGGAAGATGTGCGCCGCGTGGGTGCCAGCCAGGTCGCTGCGGTCTATCGCGCGCAGAGCGGCATGCCGTTCGCATCGTTGCCGGCAGGCAGTACCTTCCAGGTGGTGTGGCCCGATGGGTCCACCGAGACGATGGTGATCGTCGACCCGAGCTCGCCCAATGGTGTACGCCCGCTGGCGAATTCGCAGATCCCGGCCGAAGCTGCCGACAAGCGCTGATGCACCTGCCGTAGAGCCGAGCCCACGCTCGGCTCCACGGCAATGGAAAAGGGCGGGGATATCCCCGCCCTTTTCATGTCCAGTACCTGCTGCCGATCAGGTCAGTGCGATCGGCTTGTTCTTGCGCTCGGCAAGACGCTTTTCCAGGTAGTGGATGTTCTGGCCACCGGCCTGGAAGCCCTTGTCGCGCATGATCCGCTGCTGCAGGGCGATGTTGGTCTTGATGCCGTCGACCACCATCTCGCTCAGCGCCACCCGCATGCGGGCGATGGCGGTTTCGCGGTCCGGGCCGTGCACGATCAGCTTGCCGATCATCGAGTCGTAGTTCGACGGCACGCGGTAGCCACTGTAGATGTGGGTATCCACGCGCACGCCGGGGCCGCCCGGCGGATGGAAGCCGGTGATGGTGCCCGGGCTCGGCACGAAGGTCTCGGCGTCTTCGGCGTTGATGCGGCACTCGATCGCGTGGCCGGTCAGCACCACGTCGCTCTGCTTGATCGACAGCTTCTGTCCGGCGGCGATCTTCAGCTGCTCGGCCACCAGGTCGATGCCGGTGACCATTTCGGTGACCGGATGTTCCACCTGGATGCGGGTGTTCATCTCGATGAAGTAGAAGCGGCCGTCTTCGTACAGGAACTCGAAGGTGCCGGCGCCGCGGTAGCCGATGCGCACGCAGGCTTCGGTGCAGACCTTGCCGATCTGCTCGCGCTGTTCGGCGGTGATGCCCGGTGCCGGCGCTTCTTCCACCACCTTCTGGTGGCGGCGCTGCATCGAGCAGTCGCGCTCACCCAGGTGGATGGCGTTGCCCTGGCCGTCGGCCAGCACCTGGATTTCCACGTGGCGCGGGTTCTCCAGGAACTTCTCCATGTAGACCTCGCCATTGCCGAACGCGGCCTTGGCCTCGCTCTTGGTGGTTTCGATCGAGGTCTTCAACGAGGCCTCGGCATGCACCACGCGCATGCCGCGACCGCCACCGCCACCGGCCGCCTTGATGATGACCGGGTAGCCGATCTCACGGGCGATCTTGGTGTTGGCGACGATGTCATCGCCCAGCGGGCCGCCCGAACCGGGCACGCACGGCACGCCGGCCGACTTCATCGCGCGGATGGCTTCGACCTTGTCGCCCATCATGCGGATGGTGTCAGCCTTGGGGCCGATGAAGATGAAGCCGGATTCTTCCACGCGCTCGGCGAAGTCGGCGTTCTCCGACAGGAAGCCGTAACCGGGATGGATCGCCTGCGCGTCAGTGACTTCAGCGGCGGCGATCAGCGCCGGAATGTTGAGGTAGCTCTGCGGCGACGGCGCCGGGCCGATGCAGACCGACTCGTCGGCCATGGCCACATGCTTGAGGTTGCGGTCGACCGTGGAATGCACGGCCACCGTGCGGATGCCGAGGGTGTGGCACGCGCGCAGGATGCGCAGCGCGATCTCCCCTCGGTTGGCGATGACGACTTTGTCGAGCATGGCGTGCCCCTCAGCCGATCACGAACAGCGGCTGGTCGAATTCCACCGGCTGGCCGTTCTCGCCGAGGATGGCGACGATGGTGCCGGACGTGTCGGCTTCGATCGGGTTGAACATCTTCATTGCTTCGATGATGGCCAGGGTCTCGCCTTCCTTGACCTGCTGCCCCACGGTGACGAAGGCCGGCTTGTCCGGTGCGGACGACGCGTAGAAGGTGCCGACCATCGGCGAGCGCAGCACGTGGCCTTCCGGCAGTGCCGGGCCCGGCTTGGCGGTGCCGCCGGTGGAGGCTTCGGTCGGCGACTGCATCGGCATCGCCTGCGGTGCCGGGGCGGCCGGAGCGGCGTACACCGGGGCGGCGACCGGGGCGGCATAGCCGGCCACCGGGGCACGCGACAGGCGCACCGACTCTTCGCCTTCCTTGATTTCGATTTCAGCCAGGTTCGACTCTTCCAGCAGGTCGATCAGCTTCTTGATTTTGCGCAGATCCATGAGGGCCTCTTTGGTTTCTATCTAGGTGAGGAGAGCGCCGTGGGCGCCCGGGTCGACAATCAGGTGGCGGATACCCGCAGCAGCGCCGCGTCCATCGCGTAGCGGTAGCTGTCGGCACCGAAGCCGCACACCACGCCCACCGCCTTGTCACTGAAGTAGCTGTGCTGGCGGAACGGTTCGCGGGTATGCGGGTTGGACAGGTGGATCTCGATGAACGGCACCGCCACCGCGGCCAGCGCATCGCGCAGGGCAACCGAGGTGTGGGTGAAGGCGGCGGGGTTGATCAGGATGAAAGCGGTTCCGTCGTCGCGTGCGGCCTGCACGCGGTCCACCAGCACGTGCTCGGCATTGGACTGCAGGCTCTCCACCGCGTGTCCGGCGGCCGATGCCTGGCTGGCCAGGGCCTGGTCGATGTCGGCCAGCGTGGTGTGGCCGTAGACCTCCGGCTCGCGTGTGCCGAGCAGGTTGAGGTTGGGGCCGTGCAGGACCAGCAGCTTCGCCATGGGATCCGGAAGACGGGAAAGGGCGGCAGTCTGGCGGAAGCGGCGGATGCTGTCCAGTTCGGCGAAGTTTGCAGCGTTTCAATCGATCGTTTGAAATCTGCCGGAGCGCTTGTGGCCGTATGGCGGGCGCTGGATCAAGGCGCGCTGAATGGCTCGCAGGCCGGGGATGCATGCACGTAGGCCGACGATGGCGGCAGGCATGGGCAGGGCTGATGCTGTCATGGGTGGTGCTGCAGTAGATCCACGCCACGCGCGGATGAGGCCACCATTCAATAGATCCACGCGATGCGTGGATGGAGGACGTTCGGTACGCAGCACGCTACGCACCCACCGAGGGGCAGCCCAAGGTGCGCCGCACGCCTACTGCCCCCCGCCACGCCCCCGCTCACGTCTCCAGCGGCACCGTCGGCACCACGTTCGGGAACACCTCTTCCAGCGGTTCCCGTTCTCCAGGCTTCGGTGCCGGCCAGTTGTAGGCATTCACCGGCTGCGCGCGGTTTACCCACAACGCGTAATACAGGTGGTCGGCGCGGCCATCACCGGTATTGGGGTGGATCAGGATGGTCAGGCCCAGGCTGTTGAGCTGCAGCCAGGGCACCAGCACCGGCAGCAGGTCGTTGGTGAAGCCGAAGTAGAACGACGGGGTGACGTGCGGCCCGCGTGGTTCCAGGTTCCAGTTGCCCAGCTCCACCGGGAAGCGCTCGGCCGCCCAGCGCCGCAGCAGCGCAGCCTTCTCGAAGCTGTCCTCGTCGAAGTAGATGTGCGCGTGATAGCTCTTGATGTCGGTGTAGGCGCGTGGGGTCACGGGCAGGGTGGCCTCGCCGGGACGCACGCTGGCCGGGCGCGGGGTCGGTTCGCTGGCCGTGGCCTGGCCCCAGGGGCTGCGCCCTTCCGGTGCTGGCGGCACGATGGCACGGAAGCCGGGGCGGCCAGGCTCGGTGGTATTCACCGCGTCGTTGCCGCGCGGTGCTGCGGCGGCGGTCGAGGCACTGGCCAGGCCGCCAGCGGCCAGACCCGCCGAAGCGATCAGGCGGCGCCGTGCCGGCGAAAGCAGGTCGGCCCAATGGGCGTCATCATCGCCGGCGTCGGTGAGGGTCTGCGGGTCCGGGTGCATGAAGGGCTCCGTGGCGGCATCGTGTGGGCAGGCAAGCACGCTCGGGCACCCGCATCCACAGCGTCCAATAAGCAGGGGGCATCACCTCATGCAGGTGCGCCCCGTTGTCGTTGAGCGTGGCCGCTGGGCGGGCTAGGGTGCAGGTCTGCCGCCCCGGAGCCCTTCCATGATCTCGCCCGATGCCGCCACACAGCAAAAGCGCGCGTTCTTCCGCCAGCTGCACGCGCAGGGTTGCTTCGTGCTGCCCAACCCGTGGGATGTGGGCAGTGCCCGCTACCTGCAGCGGCAGGGCTTCCAGGCACTGGCCACCACCAGTGCCGGCTGCGCCTGGAGCGAAGGGCGGCCGGACGGAGCGGTTTCGCTGCAGGCCACGCTGGCGCATCTGCGCGTGATGGTGGCAGCGACTCCATTGCCGTTGAATGCCGACTTCGGTGATGGCTTCGGCGCCACGCCGCAGGCGGTGCAGGAGGCGGTGGCCGCGGCGATCGACACCGGCATTGCAGCATTGTCGATCGAGGATGCCAGCGGCGTGGCCGATGCACCGCTGCGTCCGATCGACCAGGCGGTCGAGCGCCTGCGCGCTGCCCGTGCAGCCATCGACCGCGCGGGTGGCGACGTGCTGCTGGTCGGCCGCGCCGAGAACTTCTTCGTTGGCGTGCCGGATCTGCAGGACACCCTGCAGCGCCTGCGTGCCTACGCAGAGGCCGGTGCCGACGTGCTGTATGCACCTGGCATCAGCACGCGCGAGCAGATCAGCGCGGTGGTCGCCGCTGCCGGGTCGAAGCCGGTGAACCTGCTGGTCGGTGTACCGACACCGCTGCGCCTGCAGGACATTGCCGCGCTCGGCATTCGCCGGGTGAGTCTGGGCGGCGCACTCGCCCGTGCCGCGTGGGGCGGGCTGATGCAGGCGACCCAGCCGATCGTGCAGGACGGACGCTTCGATGGGCTGCAGCAGGCGGCGTCCGGGGCTGCCTTGAACGCGCTGTTCCGCTAGATCCACGCCGTGCAAGGCGGGAGGGGCCGGCGACTACAGCGCCTCGGTCTCCCGCTTGGGTAAGGTCACGTCGGGTTCCAGCGCTGGCAGCAGTTGGCGAAGCAGGTTTGGATTGCCCTGCAGCCCGGTGCCATCCAGATACGTCCAGCCGGAACCACCAACGCGGCGCACGGCCACCATGAACGTGGTGCTGCGCATTGGGGTTTCACGCACCCGTATCAGGGATTGGCGTGGCACGAAGCAGACTTCTTCCTCTCCGGCAGCATAGGTCCGGGTCGGCACACCTACATCTTCGCTGATGATCACTACACCGGCGTTGTGCTGCTTCTTCAACGCATCACGGGTGATCGCCTGGAAGGCGTCATCGCCGCCGGCCAGTCGCTTGAGGCTGGGATGGGTACGTTCGATGAGGAAGTCCGCATCGCCGCGGGCGTATGCAGCCATCATGGCGCGCACATCTTCGCGCAGAGCCTTCGCATCACTGGGACTGAGTTCACCTGCGAAGGCGGATGGCAGCAACAGCAACAGCGACAGCAGCATCAGCATCGTCAGGGGCAGGCGTCGATCCATGTTCGGGTGTCTCACAGGGCACCGCCGCACTATACGGTGGATGCGAAAACAGCGTCCCATCGATGGCGCTGGTATCCCGAAAATCACTACTTACTATTGGTAGGTATTGATTTCTGGAGACCCCCCATGCACAGCCTCATTGTCATCGCCCACCCTGAACCCGGTTCGCTGACCCATGCGATGGCGCATCGCATCGGCGATGCCATCACTGCCGCCGACGCCCGCAACACCGTGGCCTACGCCGATCTGATGGCCGAAGGCTTCGATCCGCGCTTCAACGCCCAGGACCAGGCCTTGTTCCGCAGCACTGGCGCGGTACCGGCCGACATCGCCGCCGAGCACGCACGGCTGGAGGCCACCGATACACTGGTGCTGGTGTTCCCGTTGTACTGGTGGTCGTTCCCGGCACTGCTGAAGGGCTGGATCGACCGTGTCTTCACCAACGAATGGGCCTACGCACAGGACGCGCAGGGCAAGCTGGTGAAGAAGCTGCAGCGCCTGAACGTGCATCTGGTGGGGCTGGGCGGTGCCGACGCAGCGATGGTCGAACGACGCGGCTACGATGCGGCGATGAAGACGCAGATCGACATGGGCATCTTCGACTACTGTGGCGCACGCGTGCTGACGTCCGACCTGCTGCTGGATGCCGATACCGGTGCGGCTGGAGCGCATCTGCAGACCGCGCTGGCGATCGGCCGTAAAATAGGCACTCCGATGCGCTGATCGCCGTGTTCCGCCGATGCCCGCCAACGCCGCTCCCACGCGCCGCCGATTGACCCGCGAGCAACGCGCCCGCCAGTTGCTGGACGTGGCCTGGGCGCTGGTTGGTGAAGAAGGCACCGACGCGTTGACGCTGGGACGGCTGGCCGAGGCGGCCGGTGTGACCAAGCCGGTGGCCTACGATCACTTCGTGACCCGCAACGGCCTGCTGGCCGCGCTCTACGATGACTATGACGGGCGGCAGACGGTGGTCTTCCACGAGCGTATCGGCCGCGCCCGCGCGCAGCTGGCCGACCGTGCGGCGGCCATCGCCTCCGGCTACATCGACTGCATCCTCAGCCAAGGCAGTGAAGTGCAGGGCATCCTCGCAGCGCTGGTGGGAGCGCCGGAACTGCACGAGGTGCGGCGGCGTTACCAGCAGGACTTCATCGACAATTGCAACATATGGCTGGGTCCGTTTGCCGCCGATGGCACGGTGCCACTTGCTGGGCGCTGGGCGATTCTCGGTGCAGCTGAAGCCCTGTCCGAAGCCGTGGCGGCAGGCGCACTGGACAAGACCAACGCCGAGGCCGAGCTGCAGCGGCTGATCGTGGCGACGGTCGAGCGGCGCTGAGCGGCTTCGGGCGTCAGGCCCCGGCAGTGCTGCTGGCCAGCGTGGCGAATCCTGCCGCCAGCTGATCGCGCACCAGTGCGTCGCGCGCGTCGCGGCTTTCAGAACCCAATACCACGGTGATCAGGCGTACCGGCTGATCCCGCCCGGGCACTGCCCGGCATGCGGTGGCGGCCAGGCAGAAGCCTGCTGCCTGGGTGTAGCCGGTCTTCAAGCCATCCACGCCATCATCGCCAAGCAGCGCATTCTGGTTGTTGCGGCTGAAGCTGCCATGCACGAACGCGCGCTGCGCGGTGATTGCCAGTATCTGCGGATGGTCATTCAGCAGGCAGGCGGCCAGCACCGCCATGTCGCGCGCGCTGGATGCATGGCGCGGCGTGGTGATGCCGGAGACGCTGGCGAACCAGCTGCTGCGCAGGCCGAGCTGGCGTGCGTGCCGGTTCATGCGCTCCAGGAACGCAGGCTGCGATCCGTCCAGGTGGCGCGCGATGGCCAGCGCCGCGTCATTGCCGGAGACGATCATCAACCCCTCCAGCAGGCGCGCGAGCGTGACCGTTTCGCCGGGCACCAGGCCCATGCGCGTTTCATCGTCGGCGACCGCATGCACGTCGTCGGCGGCGATGGTGACTTCGTCGCCCCACGAGCGCCCGCGCTCCTCGACACATTCGTAAGCCGCGTAGGCGGTCATCAGCTTGGTCAGCGAGGCCGGCTGCCTGGCGATATCCGCGTTGTGCTGGTGAATCACCGCGAAAGTTGCCGCATCGAGGGTGATGGACGACAGCGGTGCACGCGCAGGAGCAGGAGACGGCATGGAAGCGACGATGGTAGCGGGGACCCTGGAGGATAGTGTGCGGCGGCTGCACGAAGCTGAAATATTGAAACGATATAACGTATCGCCATTGTGGGCCGCCGATGGCCCGACGGGACATCCGATGACTGCACGCATTCCACGCCGCTGGCTTCATTCTTCGTTGCTGCTCGCGCTGGCCGCACTTGGCGGCTGCCAGCCCAACCTGCGCGCCGAGGCTGTTTCCACCGCCGAAGCCGGTCCGCTCAATGTGATCGTGATGATCAACGACGGTGCCGGCTGGGGTACCTGGGACGCTGCCGCCTACTGGCAGTACGGCAGCCGTGAAGGCGCACCCTATGCGGATTTCCCACTGCGCCTGGCGGTGACCACCTTTCCCTTGAACGCGAGCAGCCAGCCGACCGGTGACAACGCGCAGACGCTTGGCTACGACCCGGGCAAGGCCTGGGATGACGCGCCGGTTCCTGCGCAGGACCTGCCCTTTGCGGGCTACCAGTACCTGGCCGCGGTGGCTACCGACAGTGCGGCGGCGGGCACTGCGCTGTCCTCGGGGATCAAGACCTACAACAACGCCATCAACTTCAACAACGATGGCCAGCCGGTCGAGTTCAATACGCTGCGCGCCAAGCGCCTGGGCATGGCCACCGGCGTGGTCACCTCGGTGCCGTTCGCGCATGCCACGCCGGCCGCGTTCGCGGCGCAGAACGAATCGCGCAGCAACTATCACGCCATCGCACACCAGATGCTGGCGCAGGGCCACATGGACCTGGTGATGGGCACGGGTGGCCCGGGCTACAGCGTCGACGGCCGCGCCTGCCATGAAGGTACGGACGCCGCGAAGGCGGAGGGCTGTGCGAATCCATGGGAGTGGGTGTCGCAGCAGGATTGGCAGCAGCTGGAAGCGGGCAGCACCATCGGCGGCAATCCGGCGGGACCGTGGCGCCTGATCCGCAGCAAGGAAGCGTTCGCCGCACTGGCGCAGGGACGGTTGCCGGCCGACCGGCCGCTGATCGGTGTACCGCGCGTGGCCAACACACTGCAGCAGGCGCGCCAGCTGCAGGTGCTGGGCAAGGATGCAGCCACGCCTTCGGGAGTGATGAAGATCGACAGCGTGCCCGATCTGGCGACGATGACGCGTGGCGCACTGCAGTTCCTGCAGCAGCGCTCGTCCAAGGGGCTGTACCTGATGGTGGAAGGCGGCGCCACCGACTGGGCCGCACATACCAGTGCGTGCGGCACCGAATGGCATTACGGCCAGTGCAGCGATCAGCCGCAGTATGGCCGGCTGATCGAAGAGACCGTGGAGTTCAATGACGCGGTGGAGGCGGTGGTCGACTGGATCGAGCGCAACGGTGGCTGGGAGCGCAACCTGCTGATCGTCACCACCGACCACGACAACAGCATGCCGATGGGCCCGGATGCACAGGACGTGGCTTTCGCGCCGGTACGCAACAACGGTCGCGGCCGCATGCCCGGAATCAGCTTCCGCCCCACCGGCAACCACTCCAACGCGCTGGTGCCGCTGTGGGCCAGGGGCGCCGGCGCGGAGCTGCTGGGCAAGCGCGTGCGGGGCGTCGATGCCGGCTACCGTCAGCACGTGCGCTGGAACGACGGCAGCTACATCGACAATACCGACGTGGCTGCCGCAGTGCAGGAAGTGCTGCAGCGTCCACGGTAACGCCCGGTTGCACGCGGGCTGTTGTCGAGGCAGCCTGCGTACATGCAGTCGGATATCCGCATCGACGGTCGTGTCTTCGCCTACGTCTTCCCCTGTGCGTGGGAAGACTACGCGAAGATTGGTTTCTCACGTGATCCGCTTGGGCGCATCAGCGCATTGCACCGGCGTTGGTTCGAGTTCTTCGATCTCGACGCCGGTGCGCTGGTGGAAGCGGAAAGCGAGCGCGATGCGCGGGATCTGGAGCTGCAGCTGCGTTCGCCGTTCAAGGCGCACCGCGCTCCGGCGCCGATGACGGTCCAGGACAAGGCTGGAGGCCGCACCGAATGGGTACGTGGTGCCAACCACGCTTTGTCGCTTGCGGTTGCCGGCCTGGGCGAACAGGGCTATCGCTGTTATCCACTGAAGGGATGGCTGCGAGCCGCGCTTCGCCTGCGCATGGACCGGCTGCACGACTGGGCGGCGGTGCAGTTTCCCGAAGAGGAAGGCCTGCGGATCCCCGGTGGCCCCGGCGAAAGAGCGCTGCGTGACACCCTCGACGGTTGTCAGGCATTGGACATCGATCCGATCCCGTGGCTGCCTGAACACGTCCAACGCTGGCATGCAGGTTGAGGAGCGTTCAACGGGCTCGCGGCGGCTGAACCGGCGCGGCCGGTTGCCGCGCGGACTGCGGGGCAGGTGCGGACGGGCTGGCCAGCTGGCGTGCCAGCTCGGCGCTGGCCACGTGGCCCTGCAGGAACAACAAGCCGCCGAAGATGTTCATGAGCGTGCCTCCACTTGAGTGGATTGCACGATACGGGCAGCATGGACGGGCAAAAAGCGACATTTCCGCAAGCATGACTTGAGAGAATTTCAAGCTTTATGTCCCGCCCTCCGCTCCATGCCCTCCAGGGCTTCGTGGCTGCCGCCCGGCTTGGCAACCTGTCGCGCGCGGCGGCGTCGATGAACCTGACCGTCAGCGCGCTCAGCCACCAGATGAGGCAGCTGGAAGAACGGCTCGGGCAGCCGCTGCTGATCCGCCAGCCGCGTGGTATCACCCTTACCCTTGAGGGGCAGCGCCTGCTCGAGCAGGTGGGGCCGCATCTGGATGCGATAAACGAAGCCTTCCAGCCCTATGCCGCGCGTGCCGAGCACGTGCTGACGATCAGTGCGGTGCCATCGATGGCATCGGCCTGGCTGGTGCCGCGCCTGGGTCACTTCGTGGCTGAGCATCCGCAGATCGAGATCAACCTGCAGTCGAGTGAGCGCCTGATTGATTTCGAGCGGCAGCGCCAGTTCGACGCCGCGCTGCGGCTGGGCAGCGGGCAATGGCCGGGCCTGGTGGTGGAACCGCTGTTCGACGAGTGGCTGGTGCCGATGGCGAGCCCCGCGCTGATCGAGCGCATGGGGGGCATCGACCGTGTACCGCTGACCCAGTGGCCGCTGCTCGGTGATCCCGACGGCGCGTGGGGCGCCTGGTTCGCGTTGAGCGGGCAGAGCCCGCCATCGCGCTTCGTGGCGGTGCTGGATGATTCGGAGGCGCACCATCGCGCCGCACTGGATGGCGTAGGCGTGGCCCTTGGCCGGGTGACCCGGGCACGCCTGCTGCTGGAATCCGGCCAGCTGGTCGCGCTGTCCAGCCAGCGCCTGAAGACGGCGTGGCCGCATTGGCTGGTGTACCCGCAGCGCTCGGCCAGCCATCGCGGCTTCCTCGCGTTCCGCGACTGGCTGCATGCGCAGGCCGCCGAGCATGTGCAGCACATGGCGGACGCGCATCTGTAACGCCGCGCGGTGCTCGATCTCGACTCTGCAGTCACTGCACCAGGGTGACCGCCTGCCCGGCACGCGCGAACGCTTCCTCCAGCAACGGGCCCGCCTTGATCGCTTCCACTTCCTCAAACAGCGCCCGCAGCGCATCGGCCGGGCGTGAGGCCGGTGCCGCCACTGCCTGCTGGATCGCGGTGAAGCGATCGGCCAACACCCGATGGCCGGGATGTGCCTTCGCCCAGGCCGCCAGCGGCTGGCGTACACCGGCGGCGGCATCCAGGCGGTGCTGGTCGAACAGGGCGATGGCCGCTGCCGAGGTGTCCGCCCGCTCGATCGTGGCATGGCGCAGTTCCCGGCTCAGGAACAGGTCATAGGCCGCGCCACGCCCCACCGCGATGCGCAGTCCGTCGCGGTCGAGGTCGGCCACTTGCTGCGCCGGGCTGTCTTCGCGCACCAGGTAAGTGCCTTCGATCTCCACATACGGAGCGCTGAAGGCGATGCGGTCGGCACGCGCCGGATCGATCGCCAGGAAGGCCAGATCCCAGCCGTCTTCGCCCGCTGCGGCGACCACCGAGGCTGCGGCATCGTGGCAGGTGAAGCGTGCCTGCACCCCCATCCGTTGCGCTAACGCGGTAGCCAGTTCCAGCGAGGGGCCGCGCGGTGAGCGCGCATCGCCCTGTGCCAGCACCGGGTTGCCCAGGTTGATCGCCACGCGCAGGAAACCGTGCGGTGCCAGCGTACGTCGGTGGTCGGCCAGGGACATGCAGGACTCCACGGGGCAGGGGAGACCCAGCATGCCAACAACGGTGTCCGCGTGGCGTGGACTCAGCCGCGCGCGGCGAAGGTGCCGTGGAAGCCCAGTGGCACCGCATACGGCAGCCACGCCTGGGCCAGCGGACCGTCATCCACATGGCGCGCATCCAGCACGGCCAGACCGCTGCGCTGGTTCACCGGATCGAGCAGGGTGCCGATCAGCCAGCCGTCATCGGCGTTGCGGCTGCCCGGGCGCGGTACGAACACATGCTCTTCGGCCATGATGTCCGCCCCGTAGTTCCAGAGCTGGCGGCGCCCATGCTCGATCTCGAACGCGGCCACCGCGTTGAAGTACGGCGCAGTGGCCGTGCCGTCGATGGTCGGCGCATACAGCCGTGCGCCACGTGTGTTCGCCGAGCGCGGGTCGAACAACGGGAACTCCACCGCGCTGATGCCCAACGTCTGCCAGCGGGCCTGTCCACGACGCAGGTCCAGATGCAGCTCGACCAGGCTGGCGCCACTGTTGGCCGCGTGTGCGCCATCACCGGCCATCGCTTCCTTCATCGGCGAGCGCGCCTCGTTGATGTCGTCGTGGCGCACTGCGCGCAGCACGATGCCGCCATCGCGGGTGAACGCGTCGCCGAAGTGGTAGATCGCCGCGAACGGGGCCTCGAACCATTGCGCCTTGTCCGGCGCATCCTTGGCGACCACCGCGATGCGCACCGGACGCTGCGGTGCGAACTGCATGCGCTCGAAGAAGCTGCCACCTGCGCCGGTGAAATCGAACGGCATCATCACGAACACCAGGTGCTGGTCGGTCATCGCGAAGGCATGCAGGTAGCCATGCTCGGGTGTTTCGATCACATTGGCGCTGCGCAGCTGGCCGTCCACACCGATGTGCCAGACCAGCAGGCCATGGCCCCCCATCAGGCTGATCGAGCCGAAGTTCCAGAGGCTCCCGTCGTGGTCGGTCAGCGGGTGCGCCGAGAACGGCAGCGCCGCCAGGTCCGGACGCCAGGTGACAGGGCCAAGCGTCTGCAGCGAATCCGGGTCCACTTCGAACGCCGAACCGGATTCGCACAGGGCGAACAGGCGGCCATTGATCATCGTCACCGAGGTGTTGGCCACGTTGGCATCATCGTTGTTGCGTACCGCCAGCGCACCGGGAATGCTGGTGCCGGCGGCCGGATACTGGAAGCGGCCGGCCTTCTGTTCACGGGTGAATTTCGGCGTGGCAACCATGCGCCCGTGATGGGTCAGGCTGCCATCACCATTGAAGCGCCAGCCATGCACCATGCCGTCGCCGTCGAACCAGTGGTCGTAGCGGAAGCCATCGCGCTCGGTCCACGCCGGACCGTTGCGGTACAGCGTGCCAGCCAGGCCTGACGGCAGCTTTCCCTGCAACTGCACGGTGGCCGGACCGAGGCTTTCGCTGCCGACGCTGCGCCAGCCGAGCAGCCAAGGGTGTTCCTGCATGCCCTGCGCGAACCGCGCCGGGTCGCCGGCGAAGGCGGGAGCGCTGCGCAGCGCGGTGGTGCCCAGGGCCAGACAGGCACTGCTGCTGAGCAGGGTACGAAGGAAGCGGCGACGGTCCATGGTGGCCTCGGGTCTGGATGCAGGAATCAGCGCAGGGTGATGTCGATGGCGGTGCCGGCGGCCGGTACGTCGACGCGCGCCTCGTCGAAGGTCGGCTTGCGCATCACCTGCGGATTGTTGCTGAAGCCGTAGCCCTCCACCGGCATGCCGACCAGGTTGGTGTCGAGCTTGCCGTTGTCGTTCTCGTCGTGGGTGAGCAGCACGGCATAGCTGCCGGCCGGCACGCCCTTGAACGTGAAGTGGGCGCTGTCGCCGCTGGGCGCCGCCTGCTGGGCCTGCACGGGCCTGGCCTTGCCGTCCCAGGCGGCGGCGCTGTCGACCAGCGCAACGCGCAGGGTGCCGGTCTGCACACGGACGTCGTGCACGGTCACGGCCAGGTCGGCGGCGTGGGCACTGCCGGCCAGGGCCAGGGCAGTCAGGGCGGTGCTGAGCAGGGCGGTGCGGATCATGGCAGTGGCTCCGGAAGTGTGTGTGGCGGTGTGGCGCCAGTCTGCGTGCGACCCTGCACCGGGTTCAGGGCCAGTGGTCATCGATTCGACGTGCCAGAAGTCACTTTCTGCGCCGGACCCATTGCCGCCGGCGTGCGCGGCGGTCAGCATCTGGCCATGCCCAGCCTGTTCCGCCATCTGTTGCGTCCCCTCAGCCTCGCCGGCCTGGCCACCGTGCTGGTGGTGGGCCTGTCATTCGCGGTGCAGCGCAACGGTGCCGGGCTGAGCCTGCTGCTGCTTGCCGTGTTCCTGCTGCTGTTCGTGGTGCACGGCTGGGCGTCGGTGCCATCCCGCGTGCGCGCTGTCGCGGCGGTGTTGCAGGCGTTGCTGGCGGTCGTGCTGGTTGCGCTGCAGCCGCGTACCGGCACCGCACCGGTACTGCTGGTGGTGCTGGTGGCGCAGCTGGCCGAGCATTGGCCACCGCGCTTCGTGCTGGCTGTTGCACTGCTGGCCAACCTCGCCATGTATCTCGTGCTGCGCTACAGCGGCTTCAGCCAGCCGCTGCTGGTGGTGCTGCTCTATGGCGGCTTCCAGGCCTTTGCTGCACTGACCGCACACTATGCCCGCAGCACGGCGCTGGCCCGCGATGACCTGGCCCGCGTCAATGCCGACCTGCTGGCCACCCGCGCGCTGCTGGCCGACAGCGCACGCGATGCCGAGCGCCTGCGCCTGGCGCGCGAACTGCACGATGTGGCCGGGCACAAGCTCACCGCGATGCGCTTGAACCTGCGTGCCCTTGCGGCCGACCCTGTGTTGGCCAGGCGCGAAGGATTGGTGCTGGCCGAGCAGCTGTCCGGCGAGTTGCTGACCGACATCCGCCAGGTGGTGCAATCGATGCGCGATGATCGCGGCCTCGATCTGGCCACCGCATTGCACGCGCTGGCCGCGCCGTTCCCGCGCCCGAAGCTGCAGCTGCAGATCGGCGAGTGCGTGCGCGTGGTTGACCCGCTGATGGCCGAGACCGTGCTGCGCCTGGTACAGGAAGCGCTGACCAATGCCGCCCGGCATGGCAACGCAGACACCGTATGGCTGACGATCAACGAGGAGGATTCCCGGTTGCGTATCGACATCCGTGACGACGGCCAGCGCGCCGAACGTATCCGCGAGGGCAACGGCATCGCCGGCATGCGTGAGCGCCTGGCCGCAGTGCGTGGCCAGTTGGAACTGGCCCGCACCGCACAGGGCGGCATGCACCTGACCGCCTGGGTGCCGGCATGAACGGCAGCGCGATCCGTGTTGCCCTGGCCGACGACCAGGCGCTGGTCCGCGCCGGGCTGCGTGCGTTGTTGCAGGGGTTGGGCGTGGACGTGGCGCTGGAGGCCGAGGAGGGCCAGGCGTTGCTGGACGCGCTGTCCACCCAGCGCGTGGATGTTGTGCTCAGTGACATCCGCATGCCCGGGATGGACGGCATCGAAGCAGTGCGCCAGCTGCGCGCGCGCGGCGATGCGACGCCGTGGCTGCTGCTGACGACCTTTGATGAAAGTGATCTGCTGCTGCGTGCCAGCGAGGCCGGCGCACAGGGCTTCCTGCTCAAGGACGCCGCACCCGCAGACCTGCGCGAGGCGATCGAGCGCGTCGCCGCAGGTGAAACCCTGCTGCTGCCGGTCAGCACCGAGCCGGTACGCGCCCGCTACCGCTTCCACGATGAAGCACCGCCCACCGATACCTTCGGGGAACGCGAGGTGGCGATCCTGCGCTTGCTGGCCGGTGGCTACAGCAACAAGGAGATCGCGCGCAGCCTGTTCCTGGCCGAGGGCACGGTGAAGAACTACGTGTCCGCCATACTCGACAAGCTGGGCACCCGCGATCGCACCCGTGCGGTGCTGAAGGCGATTACCCTGCGCATCATCTGAGTGGACCGAGCAAGGAGTGCCAGTGAACCCGATCCTGCATGTGGAAATCCCGGCCAGTGACCTGGACCGTGCCATCACGTTCTACCAGCGGTGGCTGCAGGTCGCGGTGGACGAACCTGTCGTGCTGCACGACTGCCGGATGGCCTACCTGCCGTTCTCCGATGAGGCCGCCGGTGCCAGCATTGCGCTGGTGCTCGGCGCGGACTACCGGCCTTCCGAACAGGGGGCGCGCGTCTACATCGGCGTCGATGACCTGGATGCGAGCCTGGAGCGAGCACTGCAAGCGGGCGCCGAGCTGTGCTTCGGCCCCGCCGACGCGGGCGACTGGCGCGTGGCCGAGATCCGCGACAGCGAAGGCAACCACATTGCGCTGCAGGCGCGCGCAGCTCTGTAGAGCCGAGACCACGCTCGGCTGCTGTTGGCCCAGCCGCTCCAGCTCAGCCGAGCATGGGCTCGGCCCTACAAGGTCGCGGCGCGCGAGCGCTGCAGCCAGTCATTGATGGCCGGGTCCAGTCGCGGGTCGTCCGGTAGCTGCATGCCGAAGCGCTGTTGCAGCACGGCACGCACATCACCCACATCATGCAGCGGGCGCTTGTCCGGTGCCTGCCCGGGGCGATACTCGGTGTAGTTGCCGCTGCCGATGGTGCGGCGCCAGTCCGGCCCGGTCAGCGACGCGCGCAGCTGCCCGGGGAAACTGGAATCGGGATGGGTGCACACGTACCAGTTGCCCACCACGTTGTCGATCGGTGCCGGCGCCTGCAGGTCGAACCGATACATCGCCCGCCAACCATCGTTGGACTCGGCCGACAGCACGAAATCACCCTCGTCGTGCAGGCGCTGCAGCAGATAGCGTTCGTGCGGCGTGGCCTGCGGCTGCGGATCATGCAGGCGCAGCGGCACGGTCGGGGTCAGGCTGCCGAAACCGGCATCCACCAGCCAGGCGTCGCTGTCGACGTCCACGCGCAGCAGCAGGTGGGTACGCGCGGTCAGTTCGCCGTCCTGGGCGGCCAGCAGTACCCGCGCGCTCAATGGCTGCGCATCGAAGCCCAATGCCTGCAGCAACGCCAGCAACCCGCCATTGAGTTCGAAGCAGTAACCACCGCGGCGCTCGTCGAGCAGCTTGCGCTGCACGCTGTCCAGGTCGATCGGCACCGCATCGCGCAGCAGGCAGCTGAGGGTCTCGAAGGGCAGCAGTGCGTTGTGGCGCTGCTGCAGCAGGGTCAGGCCGGCCAGAGTCCGCGGTGGCGGCGCATCCAACTGCAGGCGCTGCAGGTAGCGGGGGACATCGAGCGTCGTCATGGAGGCACCGGGCGGGGGAGGGAGGTCCACTGTGCTCCCCCAACCGGGGTTGAGGTCAAGCGCGGCGGCCGTGTCATGCCTCCGTCGCCTGCACCCGGTACAAAGGCCGCGTCCACCAGCGATGGGGGGACGCAGACGAAGAAAGCGCTAAAGTTGCCCTGAATCCGGCCGATACAGGTGCGTCTTTCCGCCTGGAGTCTGTCATGTCGGCCGTTGTCCCCCACCTCCGGTCCCTGCGCACGCGCCTTGCTGCGTTGCACTCGGCGTCCCCCGGGCTGCTGCGCTGGCTGCAGCCACATCGGCTCAGCGTGGCCAACAAGCTCAAGGCGACCCTGTGGGTCTGTGGCCTGGGCCTGGTGGCGATCGCCGCTGTCTACGCCTGGACTGGCCATGCCAACGCACTGGCTGCACGCAGCCAGGCCAGTTACCAGCGCGGCAGCGATCTGGCTGCCAGCCTGTCCACGCGGGTGGCCGAAGCGCGTCGCCTGCAGACCCAGTATGCACGCAGTTTCGATGATGCCGACCGCGCGCAGCTGTTGGCCACGCAGACGGCGTTGCAGACCGATCTGCAGGCGCTGCGCGCGACGCCGATGGATGCTGGCCGGCGCAAGGCCCTGCAGGCACTGACCGAAGCTGCCGACGCGTTCTCGCAGGGTGTGGCCGCCCTGTTCGGACGTGTCGACGAGATGGGCCGTGGTGATGCCGGCCTCGCTGCGCAGTTGCAGCAGGCCGCCGACACGCTGCAGGCGCAGGTGGATGTGCAGCAGCGGCCCGCGCTGGCGCTGTCCCTGCAGAAGATGCGAAGGCAGGAGGCGCTGCTGCTGCTCGACGGTGATTCCACCCACGCCGATCGCGCCAGCGAGGAAAAGCTGCCGTTCGACCTCGCGCTGGCGGGCCTGCCTGCGGATGTGCAGGACACCCTGCGCACCGGGATGGAGGCATATCAGGCCGCATTGCTGGGGTATACCGCTGCCCGCGTCGGCCTGGATGTGGAAGCGCAGTCGCTGCTGGATACCGCCGCGGGCGTAGCGCCGGCGCTGGCCGCATTCCAGCAGGCACAGGTGGCGGCGCTGGCCAGGGCGCAGGCACGCCAGCAGGCCGGCGCGCGCACGATGAGCGTGCTGTTCGCACTGACCCTGCTGCTGGTGGCCGGCGTGCTGATCACCAGCCTGGTGCTGGTGCTGCGTGCGGTGCGCCAGCCGATCCAGGACACCCTGCGTTTCGCCAGCGACATCGCCGACGACCGCCTCGACACCACCCTGCGCGTCTACAACGCCAACGATGAAATCGGCCAGCTGGCCCAGCGCCTGGTCGACATGCAGCAGCGCCTGCGCGCGCGCATCGAGACCGAGCGTGCGGTGGCCCGCGGCAACACCCGCGTGCGCCAGGCATTGGACAGCGCACAGGCCGGCTTGATGGTGATTGATGCCGAAGGCCTGGTGGCGTACGCCAATCCGGCGCTGCTGGAGCAGCTTGCACTCCGGCTTGAAGATCTGGTGGGGAGCGACGCGGTACGCCTGCATCCGGCACTGGCCAGCCTGGCTGGCGTGCGCCAGCGCGAGGAGCGCGAGATCGGTCATGCCGGCGTCCGCTACCAGTTGATCGCCAATGCCATCACCGACGAAGGGCATTTCCTCGGCGTGGCAGTGGAGTGGCGCAGCCGCGCGCTGGAAACGCTGCTGGAAACCGAAGTGGCAGCACTGGTTGACGCCGCCGCACATGGCGACCTGCACGGCCGCATCGCGCTGGAGGGAAAACAGGGCTTCGTGCGCACGTTGTCGACCAGCATCAACCGCCTGCTGGCGACCTTCGAGACCAACCTCGGCGATCTGCAGGCGCTTCTGGCGGCGCTGGCCCGTGGTGACCTCAGCGTGCGCATGGAAGGTGAGCTGCAGGGCGTGTTCGCACGCATGCGCGACGATGCCAACGCCACGGTCGCGCAACTGGGCCGCATCGTCACCCGCATCCAGCAGGCGACGTCCAGCCTCGACACCGGCGTTGGTGAGATCGTTGCCGGGCACCATGATCTGTCGCAGCGTACCGAACAGCAGGCGGCCAACCTGGAAGAGACGGCAGCGTCGATGCACGAGTTGACCGACACCGTTGGCCGCAATGCCGATGCCGCGGGCCGCGCAGATGCCCTGGTGCAGGGGGCGGCCGCGGTGGCCCAGCGCGGTGGCGAGGCCGTCGGCCAGGTGGTCGCGACCATGCATGGCATCAGCGAGGCCTCGCGGCGGATCGGCGACATCACCCAGCTGATCGATGGCATCGCTTTCCAGACCAACATCCTCGCGCTGAATGCCGCGGTGGAAGCCGCGCGCGCAGGTGAGCAGGGCCGCAGCTTCGCCGTGGTGGCTGCGGAAGTGCGCCTGCTGGCCCAGCGCAGTGCCGAAGCGGCCAAGCAGATCAAAGGACTGATCGAGGATTCGGTGGCGCGTGTTGGCCAGGGCAACCAGCAGGCCGAGCAGGCGGGCATCACGATGGGCGAGATCGTTGGCAGCGTGCAGCAGCTGGCCGAGCTGCTGGCCGGTATCCGCAGTGCATCGCAGGACCAGCATGCCGGCATCGCGCAGGTGAAGCAGACCATCGTGCAGATGGAAGCCAGCACCCAGCGCAACGCCAGCCTGGTGGAAGAGGCTGGTGCCTCCACCGCGCAGATGCAGGCGCAGGTACACGCGCTGACCGAAGCGGTGGGCGCGTTCCAGTTGCAGTCGATGCCACAGGCGCGCGCTGCGGCCTGATCGTGCTCCGGTAGTGCCGGCCGCTGGCCGGCACTACCCTTGTGGCTCAATACACGTCGCGACGGTAGCGCCCGGTCTCCAGCAGCGTTTCCACTTCTTCATCACCCAGTGCTTCGCGCAGCACCTGGTCCACGCCTTCGGCCATGCCCAGCAGCGAACCGCAGACGTGGATGACCGTACCACGCTGCATCCAGTCGCGCAGGGCATCGGCTGCTGCACGCAGGCGATCCTGCACATAGCCGCCCTCACCATCGCGCGAGAACGCCAGGTCCACCCGCGCGAGATGGCCATCGGCCTGCCACGCTTCGATCTCATCGGCGAACAGGAAGTCGTGCGCGCGCTGGCGTTCGCCGAACAGCAGCCAGTGCCCGTGCTCACCTGCATGCGCGGCTTCGCGCAGCAGGCTGCGCAGGCCCGCGATGCCGGTGCCATTGCCGATCAGCACCATCGGCGCACCGCCAACGTGATGGAAACCGGGGTTGCGGTGCACGCGGGCCACGATGCTGGCACCGACCGGCGCATGCAGCGACAGCCAGCCCGAACCCAGGCCGGTGCGTCCGGTTTCGTCATGGACCAGCCGTACCACCAGTTCGACCGCACCGTCATCCGTACAGGATGCGATGGAGTACTCGCGCCCCGGCAGCAGTGGCAGCCCTGCCAGCCAGAGGCACGCATCCTGCACCGCCAGCGCAGCATCGGCATCGGGCAGCTCGCGCTCGCTGGCCAGCGCCAACAGCGTGCGCGGCTGGCCGTCAGTCAGCAGCGGCTGCTGGGGATCCAGCCCATGTGCCTTCAGCACCGCAGCGGCGTGCCGCGCGTTGTGGCGGGGCGCGATGTGCAGGATGTCGCCCGCCTGCCACTGCACATCGGCCGGTGGCGCAAGACGGATGCGCCAGATGGCGCCGCCCATGCTGCCTGGATTGAGGCGGTCACGGCCGAGCAGGCGCCACTCGTGCATCTGCGTCGCGGCCGGCAACACGCTGTCATCGGTGGCGATGCCGGTCAGCGCGCCGAGATGTTGCTGCCACTGGCGCAGCGCCGGTATCGCGGCGGCATCGACATCGATGCGCTCGAACAGCGCACGTGCGCCGTTGCCCAGCAGCCAGCCATCGAATTGGCGGCCAAAGCCGCAGTAATGCGGGTACTGGCGGTCACCCAGGGCGAGCAGGCCGAACTGCAGGCCCGACAGATCGGGCGCTTGTGCCAGCAGCCGCCGCGCAGCGCCCCGTGCCGCATCCGGCGGCTCGCCATCGCCGAAGGTGCTCAGCACGAACAATGCCTGCGCAGTGCGCGCGAGCTGCGTGGCATCGACCCGGGCCAATGGCAGTACCTGCACGCCATGGCCAGCGGCCTGCAGCTGCGCGGCGGCACGCCAGGCCAGCTGCTCGCCCAGCCCGCTCTGGCTGGCATGCACGACCAGCCAAGGTGCGCGGCCATCATCGGTGGCAACCGGCAGCGACCGGCGCAGCCCGCGCGCGGCACGCTGGCTACGGCGGCGGTCCAGGTACAGCATCCAGCCGGTGATGAAGAACAGGCTCATGGCCAGACTGCTGAGCATCACCACGACACGCCCGGGCATGCCGAAGTAGCTGCCCGAGTGCAATGCGAACACGCTGGTGGCCAGCTGCGCGCCGGCGCCCTGGCGCGCGTAGGGGCGCGAATCGAGGATTGCCCCGCTGGCCGGATCCAGCTGCAGCAGATCATGTGCACGGTCATGGTGGCCACCGCGCTGTGACGGATCGCCAGCCATCACCCGCACGTTGAGCGCCTGGCCAGGCTTTTCCGGCAGGCGCAGGTCGATGTAGCCGGTGTGCACGCCGGGCAGGGCATACAGCGTGGCTTCGATGCGCTCCAGGTTCAGGGCGGTGTCGGTGGCGACCTTGTGCTTGGCGGCCGGTGCGACGCCCAACAGGGTGTTGGCGGCACTGCGATACCAGTCGAAGGACCACCACAGGCCGGTCAGCGCACTCATCAGGTAGATCAGCAGCATCCAGGTGCCGACCACCGAGTGCAGGCTCCACAGGAAGCCACGGCCGCTGCGTTTCCATTCCACCGCCAGCCAGCTGCGCCAGTGCCACCAGCGGCGCGGCCAGCGCAGGTAAAGACCGGACAGGGTGAAGAACAGCAGCGCGATCGCACAGCTGCCGGTGATCCACTTGCCGCGCTCGCCCGCGGCGAGGTGGCGGTGCAGGTCCTCGACGAAGTCGAAGAACGCCTGCCCACGCAAGGCACTGAAGCGCTCGCCGCTGTACGGATCGAAGTAGACCCAGTGTTCCTTGCCACCAGCGAAGCGTGCCACCGAGGGCCGCTGCCCGGTGGCGTCCACGCGCAGGCGCTGCAGGGGGCGATCACTGCCGGCCTGCAGCAGCGGCACCAGCTCGCTGAGTTCAAGCGGAAGCTGGCCGTCGGCATGGTGCTCGGCGATTTCGGTGAAGCCGGGGTTGGCCGCCCGCAGCAGTTCGTCCTCGAAGGACAGCACGGCGCCGCTGAGGCCCATCACGGCCAATACGGCACCGGCGGTGATGCCCAGCAGCCAGTGCAGTTGGAACAGGACGTTCTTGAACATGGAAGGAGGAGGGCCTGGAAGGCTGCCGCCCGCATCCTGCGCAACAGCAAATGAGAATTAGTCGCGGAATTCTCCGTGGCGGACGGGCTACGGTCAAGGAGGGTTTTGTTGCAGGGCTTTGCAGCCCTGCACCCGCTACAAGCCGGAGCAACGTCAACGTCAAAAGCTGGCTTTCCGTGGGTTGGCGGGGTGGGGCCGGTTGAGGGGGACGCTGCAAGTCCCCCTCCGGGGCCCGGCCCAGCCGCTGGCGGCTGTGCGTTCGGGCGCTTGCGAAGCAGTGCTTCGCAAGCAAAGCGCCCTCACCCATGTAAGCTCGGTCGCCGCATCCATGCGGCTCACGCCCCCTCAACCGGACCCACCCCGCCTTCGACAGATTTCCGCGATCTGTCGGAAATACTCTTGGGGTCAGATCCGTTTTCCGTAGGAAAACGGATCTGACCCCGGAATTTCATTCGATATCTGACAGATGTGTCGACCAAGGTCGACACCTACCAACAGCCGCCGGAATCTGTCGAAGGTGGGGCGGTGTGGCTGTGCAGGACCGTTGGCGCCATGGATGGCGCCATCGAGCCCCCACGGACGGGTTTACGGCGTGTCCTGCACAGCCACACCGCCCCGCCATCCCACGGGAAGCCCGCTTTTGCTTTTGTTGTTGAGGTTGCCGGCCAGCGGCCGGCACTACCGCGGGTGCAGGGCTGCAAGCCCTGCAAAAAACACCCTCACTTCACCCAGCTGTCGATCTCGCCGTGGGCGAACGGCCCCAGCTTTGCCTTCACCAGCCGCCCCTGCGCATCGAACAGCACGCTGTAGGGCAGCAGGCCCTGGGTATTGCCCAGCTGCACGCTGGCATCGCGCGGCCCCGGGGTCTCGATCACGATCGGATAATCCACCGGTACCCGCTGCAGGAAACCGCGCACGTCCTCCGGCGTATCCAGCGCCAGTCCCAGCACCTGCACACCGTGCTCGCCCTGGATATGTGCGAAACGCGCCAGTTCGGGCATTTCTTCAACGCAGGGCGCGCACCAGCTGGCCCAGACATTGATCAACAGCGGGCGACCGCCAGCGTGCTGGCGCAGGTCCAGCGGCCGGCCTTCAAGATCGGGCAGCGACAGCGCGGGCAGGCTGTCGCCGACCTGCAGGGCAGGTGCCGCAGCCGCCACAGCAGGCGCCGCTGGCATGGCCTCAGGCGCAACCGGCGCAGGAGCCAATCGATGCCCGGCCCACAGGCCAAGGCCGGCGGCCAGCACCGCTGTCCACAGCAGCGCTGGCCGTTGCCACTTCATCGTGCGGTGCGCAGCAGCGCTTCCTCCACCACCGCCTGGGTCAGCAGGGTCGGCAGCACGGTCGGCGGCGCGCCGGGGCCGTACACCACGTACAGCGGTACGCCGACGGCCTTGTGCTCTTCCAGGAACGTGGTGATCTGCGGATCGACGTTGGTGTAGTCACCGCGCATGTACACCGCGTTGGTGCGCTTGAGCAGGTCCTTGAACTCCGGCCGCGACAGCACGGCACGCTCGTTGGCCTTGCAGCTCACGCACCAGTCGGCGGTCATGTTGACGAACACCACGCGGTTGTCGGCGCGCAGGCGGTCCAGCAACTGCGGCGAATACTCCACCACGTTGTCGCTGGCGGCCTGTGCGGCGCGTGCCGGCGCTGCCAGCTGGGTCACGCCCCAGGCCGGTACCAATGCGCCGATCGCCAGCAGCACGCCGAGCAGGGTTACTGCACGCGAGCCGGTCCAGCGGTTGCGCTCGAACAGCCACAGGCCGAAGGCGAACAGCAACAGGCCACCCAGCACCAGCGCCATGCCGTCCACGCCGCGCTGCTTGCCCAGCACCCACAGCAGCCACAGCGCAGTGGCGTACATCGGGAAGGCCAGCACGTGCTTGAGCGTTTCCATCCACGGGCCGGGCTTGGGCAGGCGGCGCGCCAGCGCCGGCACGAAGCCGATCAGCAGGAACGGCAGCGCCAGGCCCAGGCCGAGGAACAGGAACACGGTCATCGCCTTCAGCGGCGGGGCAATGAACGCGTAGGCGATCGCGCCACCCATGAACGGGCCGACGCAGGCACTGCCGACCACGCAGGCCAGCGCACCGGTGAAGAAGTCACCGGCCGGGCCGCTGCGGCTGGCCAGCGACTGGCCCAGGTTGCCGATGCCGCCGCCCAGGGTGAACACGCCGGACAGGCTCAGGCCTACCGCGAACATGATGTAGGCCAGCGCCGCCACCACGCCCGGGTGCTGCAGCTGGAAGCCGATGCCGACGGCGTTGCCGATTGCGCGCAGGCCCACCATCAACGCACCGATCACCGCGAATGCGACCAGCACGCCCAAGGTGTACCAGAGCGCGTGGCTGCGTGCGCGCTGTGGGCTTTCGCCACTCTGCGCCAGGCTCAGGACCTTCAGCGACAGGATCGGCAGCACGCAGGGCATCAGGTTCAACACCAGGCCGCCGGCCAGCGCCAGCAGCAGCACCCAGACGAACGAACGGTCCGGGTTCGGTGTGGTCGCCGGCGGGCGCGTACGCAGCGCGTTGTCACCGCGCGCATCGGCGGCGAATTCATTGCCGTCCACGGTGCCTGCGACGGCCGGGGGGGCGGCATCCGTATTGGGCACCGTCGGCAGCAGGCGCAGGGGGGCGCCGTTGGCGCCTTCGCGTGGCGCCGCAGCCAACGGGCTGATTACCTCGTTGCGCGGCGGTGCCTGGTCGGCGCTGGCGCTGACCTTGCCGGCCGGGATCGACAGCTTCACCCGGCGGGTCATTGGCGGGTAGCAGATGCCATCGGTCTGGCAGCCCTGGAAGGTCACCACGAGGGTGCCGTCAACCGCGTCGGCAACCGTGCGCCGCAACGGCAGCGGCACTTCCACCTGGTTGAAGTACACCGAGACATCGCCGAAGTGCTCGTCGCGATGCGACTGCGCGGCTGGCCAGCGCGGCGTGCCGGCCTGCACGCCGGTGCTGCCTTCCAGCTTCAGCGAGGTGCGGTCGCGATACAGGTAGTAGCCCGGTGCCGGACTGAAGCGCAGCAGCAGGGTGTTGCCGTCGCTGGCGATGGCATCGAAGCCGAACGCCTGCTCCGACGGCAGCGGCAGCGCCTGGCTGTTGCTGGCCGCACCCGGCAGGCGCAGGCCGCCGCTGTTGCCGGCACCGGCCAGTGGGTTGTTGAACGGACTGGCCGCACCGGCGCGCGCGGCAGGGGCCGCGGCCTGTGCACCGCTGCCGGGCAGGGTGACCTGCACCACGCGCTTCTGCGGCGGGTAACAGACACCGGCATCTGCGCAGCCCTGGTAACGCACTTCCAGGCTGATGGTGCTGGCGGCCTCGGTCGGCGTGCCGGGCAGGGTGGCCTGCAGGCGCTCGCGATAGGTTTCGACCTCGCCGAAGAAATCGTCGTGGTGCTTGTCGCCCTTGGGCATCTGCAGCGCGCCGGCATTGAAGGCCGGGTCGGCCCTGACGCTGGTGCGGTGGCGATACAGGTAATAGCCGGGCGCGATCTTGAACTGCAGCTGCACCTGGCCCCGTTCGGGGGCACTGGCGGTCAGCGCGAACGCCTGGTCCACCGGCAGCAGATCCTTCTCATCCAGGGCGAAGGCGGGCAGCGAGAGCCACATCAGGGCGCACAGGGCGGCGCCACGCGCAAACAGAGTCTTCAATCAGTGTCCTCCCGGGTCTGTGCCCGGATCCAGTCCAGATACGCCGGCAGGCCGGCCCGGGTTTCGACCGCGATGCACTCCGGGAGTTCATACGGATGCAGTTCGACGATCCGGGCGATTGCGTCATTGACGCGACTCGCGGTGGTCTTCACCAGCAGCTGCAGCTCGGCGTCGGTGGTCACCTCGCCCTGCCAGCGGTAGGTCGACTGCGCGCCATCGAGGCGGGTCACGCACGCGGCCAGGCGCTCGCCAACCAGCGCGTGCGCGATGCGCTCGGCACTGGGCCGGTCCGGGCAGGTGGTCAACAGCAGTAGGACGGGATCGACGGTCGACATGGCCGTCGAGTATAGGGCCGCCGCCGGGTCAGGACCCGGCGGCGGCCGTGGACCGCTGCGTTGCGCGGTCAGTTGGCCAGCTGGCAGGTGGCCGGCTTGGCCGAGGTGAACAGGCCAGGGGTCGCCCACTCGGGGTGGTCGATGAACGGGTTGCGGTTGCCCTGGAAGCTGTAGATCACGTCATTGCGCGCACGCTCGGCATCATCCGGCGGGTCGGACAGGTGCCAGTCGATCAGCGTCGACAGCAGGCCCATGTAGGCCGGCGAGCTGCTGGTCTTGACGATCCTGCTGCGGTCGTCGGTCAGCTCCAGGTCCGGCTCGGACTGGCCAGTGGCTGCATCCTTGCCGCCCTCGTAGCGGATCGCCATGTACATCACCGCACGCGCCATGTCGCCCTTGCGCTTGCCCCACACCTCGAACGTGCCGGTGTTGCCGTCCGGCGTGCGCACCCAGTTGGAGTTGCCCGGATAGCCACCACTGCCGCCACCCTGGCCGTTGTTGGCCTCGGTGGCGCGCTCGCCGCAGCTGGCGTCGCACTTGCCGAACGGCTTGTTGCCACGGTCGGCGTTCCACTGTGCATCGGTCAGGTACAGCATGTGGGTGTCGGTATACGGCGCGTACGGCAGGCCCTTGTCACCCGTAGTGGTGGCAAAACCCAGCGAGTTCGGCCAGGTGTGCTCGCGGTTGTACTTCAGGCCACTGCCGCTGCCGGCGCGATCGGTCACCTTGGCGTAGCTGCGGTTGCGATACGCGTCGAGGATGCGGTTCGGGTTGTTCGGGTCCTCGTCGGCGATCTCCAGGATGGTCCAGGTACTGGTGCCCGAGCCGCTGTACGGGTAGGCGGTGTGGCCCTTGATTGTCGCGTGCAGCGAGCAGCGCAGCTGGCTCGGGCTGCTGGTGTTGACCTTGGAGTAGTAGCCGGCCGGCACACCCGGGTTGCCCGGGTCCGGATTGCCGCCGGTGCTGGCCACGGTGAAGGCGATGCGGCTGTCGGCCGCCGGGTGTGCGCCCTGCAGGTCGGTGATGCGCGCGGCGCGGATGTCGAAGCGGCAGGCTTCACCGGCCACCAGCGCGGTGTTGGTGGACAGCTTCACGCTGCGTCCGCTGGCCGGGAAGGTCAGCGGCACGCTGCCGGAGGTACCGCAGCTCAGCGCGAACGCGCCGCTGGCCAAGTTCACCGTCTCGCTGAACACCACTTCCAGATCGGCGGCGGCCGGGAAGGTGCTGCTGCCCTGCGCCGGGGTGGTGGTGGACACCGACGGCGGCGTGTTCGGGCCCGGGGTGCCGCCGCCACTGAAGGTCTGGCCGTTGTTGCAGCTGCCGAAGGTCTGCCTGGCCGACTCGGCCCAGGTGAAGTGGGCGTACTGGCTGCCGCTGCCGGTCAGCTGCAGCGAGGTGCCGGGAGCCGTGCTGTTGGTCTCGGCCACCGGAATGTTCTGGCTGGTCATGCCGGCGGCAGGGCCACCGGAGGCGGTGATGGCGCCCTCGTAGCTGAGGAACTGGACCACCTTGCCGCTGGCGTCGACCAGGGCGACGCCGTCGTTCGGGCCGTTCTGGATGCCGTTGGTCGGGTAGTTGACCACGGCGATGCTGGCGCTGCCGCAACCGGCGGCGGTGCCGGCCGGGACCGGGTTGTTGGCGTAGACCGTGGCGGCCGAAGGATTGCTGCCGTTGTAGAGGTAGAGGCGGTAGCCGGACAGGTCTTCACCTGCGGTAGCGACCACTTCGATGGCTTCGCCGACGTCACCGGCGGCGGTGCTGTCGTCGTAGTGCAGTTCGTTGATGAAGACCTCGGCCTGGGCCGGCGCCGCGGCCAGTGCCAGCAGGCAGGCGGCGGCAAGCGGGGACAGCAATCGCATCGACTACTCCTTGTGATTGGGAATGCCTGACCGAGCCTAAGGCCGATCCAGTGACACTTTGTCGTAAATGAACGTCAGATATCTGACAGTGCGACGCTTGTCACCGAAATTGTCCAGGACCCACGCCTTGGCCGAGGCGCGCGGGTGGAAAAATTTTTTTCATTCCGCCCTTGAAAGGGGGCGGCGGGGCTCCATCTCTGCCCTGCTCCCGACGTTGTCGGGTTTCTTCACGTGCGGTTCTGGCACTCGCCTGGGGTGAGTGCTAACATCGCCGGACTTTTTTAGACCAATCAATCACTTAAGAGGTCTCCTATGAGCATCAAGCCGCTGCACGACCGCGTTGTGGTCAAGCCGATCGAAGCCGACGAAATCTCCGCCGGTGGCATCGTCATCCCCGACTCGGCCAAGGAAAAGTCCACCAAGGGTGAGGTCGTGGCCGTCGGCCCGGGCAAGCCGCTGGACAACGGCAACGTGCGCGCGCCGTCGCTGAAGGTCGGCGACAAGGTCATCTATGGCCAGTACGCCGGCAGCTCGTACAAGAGCGAAGGCGTCGAATACAAGGTCCTGCGCGAAGACGACGTGCTCGCCGTCATCGGCTGAGCCTCGGCGCGACCTGTTTCAACCTGATCCCAAACTCCCAGCCGCCGGGCATCGTCCGGCGCTACCAATGAGGTAAATGCAATGGCTGCCAAGGATATTCGTTTCGGTGAAGACGCCCGTTCGCGCATGGTGCGCGGCGTCAACGTTCTCGCCAATGCCGTCAAGGCCACCCTGGGCCCGAAGGGCCGCAACGTCGTGCTGGAAAAGAGCTTCGGCGCCCCGACCATCACCAAGGACGGCGTCTCCGTCGCCAAGGAAATCGAACTGGCTGACAAGTTCGAGAACATGGGCGCGCAGATGGTGAAGGAAGTTGCTTCGCGCACCAACGACGATGCCGGCGACGGCACCACCACCGCCACCGTGCTGGCCCAGGCCCTGATCCGCGAAGGCGCCAAGGCCGTTGCCGCCGGCATGAACCCGATGGACCTCAAGCGCGGTATCGACAAGGCCGTTTCGGCCGCCGTCGCCGAGCTGAAGAACATCTCCAAGCCGACCGCCGACGACAAGGCGATCGCCCAGGTCGGTACCATCTCGGCCAACTCGGACGAGTCGATCGGCCAGATCATCGCTGACGCGATGAAGGAAGTCGGCAAGGAAGGCGTCATCACCGTTGAAGAAGGCTCGGGCCTGGACAACGAGCTGGACGTGGTCAAGGGCATGCAGTTCGACCGCGGCTACCTGTCGCCGTACTTCATCAACAACCAGCAGTCGCAGACCGCTGACCTGGATGACCCGTTCATCCTGCTGCACGACAAGAAGATCTCCAACGTCCGTGACCTGCTGCCGGTGCTGGAAGGCGTCGCCAAGGCCGGCAAGCCGCTGCTGATCGTGGCCGAGGAAGTTGAAGGCGAAGCGCTGGCCACCCTGGTCGTCAACACCATCCGTGGCATCGTCAAGGTCGTGGCCGTCAAGGCTCCGGGCTTCGGCGACCGTCGCAAGGCGATGCTGGAAGACATGGCCGTGCTGACCGGCGGCACCGTGATCTCCGAAGAAGTCGGCCTGTCGCTGGAGAAGGCCACCATCAAGGACCTGGGCCGCGCCAAGAAGGTGCAGGTCTCCAAGGAGAACACCACCATCATCGACGGCGTCGGCGACAAGGCCAACGTTGATGCACGCGTGGCGCAGATCAAGACCCAGATCCAGGACACCTCCTCGGATTACGACCGCGAGAAGCTGCAGGAACGCGTGGCCAAGCTGGCCGGCGGTGTTGCCGTGATCAAGGTCGGCGCCTCGACCGAAATCGAAATGAAGGAAAAGAAGGATCGCGTCGACGACGCCCTGCACGCCACCCGTGCGGCCGTTGAAGAAGGCGTGGTTCCGGGCGGCGGCGTTGCCCTGGTCCGCGCGATCACCGCGCTGGCCGGCCTGAAGGGCGCCAACGAAGACCAGAACCACGGCATCCAGATCGCCCTGCGTGCGATGGAAGCCCCGCTGCGCGAGATCGTTGCCAACGCCGGTGACGAGCCGTCGGTCATCATCAACAAGGTCAAGGAAGGCACCGGCAGCTTCGGCTACAACGCCGCCACCGGCGAGTTCGGCGACATGCTGCAGTTCGGCATCCTGGACCCGACCAAGGTGACCCGTTCGGCGCTGCAGAACGCGGCCTCGATCGCTGGCCTGATGATCACCACCGAAGCCATGGTTGCCGAAGCTCCGAAGAAGGACGAGCCGGCCATGGGCGGCGCCGGTGGCATGGGCGGCATGGGTGGCATGGGCGGCATGGACTTCTAAGGTCCACGCCCGCGTCGGACGTTGCCGGCCCTGGTCGGCGCGTCTCCCCGATGCACGGAAAAACCCCGCCGCGAGGCGGGGTTTTTTTGTTGCCCGGTTGCCGCCATGGCGCCGCGTCGCTACGCTCGCAGACCATGCCTACCTCGTTCATCGTCGTCGACGACTTCCTCTCTCCAGCCGATGCACACGGCCTGCGCCAGGCCGGGCTGGGCCTGACCTACCCGGCGCAGGAGGGGGCATTCCCCGGGCGTAATTCGCTCGAACGGCTGGAGCTGGACGGCCTGTCCGAGGCCGCGTCGCGGTTGGTCAACGAGCCGCTGCGGCCGGTCAATCCGTTGCAGTCGCACGGCAAGTTCCGGCTGACCCTGGCCAGCGATGTGGGTCGCGCCAAGGTGCACACCGACCATTCGCACTGGTCCGGCATCCTCTACCTCAGCGCCCCGGAGCACTGCGAAGGGGGTACCGAGTTCTTCCGCCATCGCCGCACCAACACCGAGCGCATGGCGCTGAACGCCCACGAGCTGGCTGCGCTGGGCTACGCCAACGGCGGCGACATGCATCGGGACATCATCGAGCGCGACAGCGTCGACGACAGCCAGTGGGAAATGACCATGCGCATCCCGATGCGCTTCAACCGCCTGGTGCTGCTGCGCCCGTGGTTCTGGCATACCGCCGGCCCGGCCTTCGGCGACCGGCCGGAGAATGGGCGGCTGGTCTACCTGATGTTCTTCGAGCAGGCGCGTTGAAGGGAGGTCATCCACGCATGGCGTGGATCTACTTCACGAATGCCTTCGCTGCGCCGTACTCCCACTGCCACGGTACGCCGATGTCGCCGAGCACGAAGGCCACCAGCGCCGGGAAGGTCGCCTCGGCGCGCACATCGTTGCCCAGGATCACCACGCAGCGCTGCTGCTGCTCGACGCACACCAGCGTATTACCGACCGCATCATCGTGGCCGCCCTTGTAGAAGCCCGCGCCTTGCAGGCCACGGAACGTCACCACTCCCAGGCCGGCCGCCAGGTCCTTGCGCTGCAGCGCCTTCGGCAGCTCCGGCTGCAGGGTGGGGAACTGGCTGGCGGTGGTGATCGGCAGCTGCGGCCGCACCAGCTCCTTGCGCATCGTCGCTGACAGCCCATCGCCGCGCACGTAGCCGGCGGCGAAACGGGCCATGTCGGCGATGGTGGTATCCATCGAACCGGCCGCGCGCACGCGGCTGCGCTCATCGTGCGGCTCGGCGGTGCCCTCCATGGTCCAGCCGTCGGCCAGGTTGGTGGCGAAGTCCCCGCGCCACATCATGCTGGTGCGGGTCATGCCGAAGCGGTCGAATACCCGCTGCTGCATCAACGCACCCACATCCTCGCCCAGCCGTCCGCGTTCGATCACGAACTGCAGCAGGATCAGCCCTTCGCCGGAATAGCCGTAGCGGCTGCCTGGATCGAAGTGGAACTTCAGCCGGCCGTCCGGTTCAAGAAACCCGAAGTTGGCAAAGCCACTGGCGTGGTTGAGCAGCAGGCGAGGGGTGAGCTGGCGCCAGCGCGCATCATCGGCCAGCACGCTGTAGTCGGCGTACTTCTTCGTTTCGGGCGGATAGTCCGGCAACGGCTTGTCCAGCGCTGTGGCGATGCTGGCATCCAGATCGATCCTGCGGTCCTGCGCCAGCTGCGCGACCAGATGGCCGAATGCCATCTTGGTCAGCGAGGCGGCGTACATCACCGTATCGGTGCGCAGTGGTTCGCCTGCGGTATTGCGCTCGCCGTAGGCGGCGACGTGCACCACCTTGCCGCCGTCGATCACCGCCAGCGCCATGCCGCGCGCCTGTGCGGCCTGCATCAACCGCTGCGCTTCGGCATCGATGCGGGCCGGCGAGGGTACCGGGGGAGGTGCAGCCAGCACGGCCAGCGGGAACAGCGTCAGCAACATCAGGGCAGCACGGCACATGCGTGGAACTCCTGGTGGGGCGCACGGTGATGCTACGCCAGGCTGCCGCTGGCGTCATTGCCGGATGTCAGCTGGCCTGCGGCCGGCGCAGGCAGATCCGGGACGCGCCGGCACCGATGTCCACCTGGCCGCCGCGCATTGCATCTGTACCAAGGATCAGCGCCGGCCGGGCCTCCAGGCCGATCGCCTTGAACACTGGCAGTTCGCTGATGCGGACCTCCATCGAGGGGTGCTGCCAGCCGTTGCCGGCCATGCCGGGCAGGGTGTACAGCCAGGTTGCCTGCTTTCCGCCGCCCAGACCTTCGGTGCCCTTTTCACGCACCCGCACCCGTGCGTCGCTGCCGTCGGTGCGCAGCCCCAGTGCGCGGGCTGCTTCGGCGTTGAGGACGGTCTGCGCGGCACCGGTGTCGACCACGGCGATGGCGTCCACCGCGGGCGCGCCCAGTGCAAGCATGATGAAACCGAACTGGCGCAGGCCGTCAGTGCGTCCGGGCAGCGCATTGGGCTGGCAACCCGGTCCTTCCAGGTTCAATCCGCCGGGTGTCCACAGCGCCAGTTGATTGCGGCCGAAGTCCCAACGGGTGTCCCAGCGTCCGGTCAGATCGTTGCCGATCAAGCCGTCAATGGCCGGATCATCGTCCTTCGGCAACGACGACAGATCGACCTTCATGGCTTGGGCCTGCAGCTGCCAACTGCCCAGCTGCCAGGACGTTGTGCGTATGCGCTGCAGCCGCGCGGAGGCTGAACTTGCCCCTTGGGCCTGTGATACCTCTGCATCCGCATCCCCCAGACCGTAGCGCCGCACGACGCGGTCATCGACCAGGGTGGCGCCTGCCGCGCTGTCGACCACGAAGCGCAGCGGTTCGGCACGCCCGTCCAGCGACACGGCCACGGCCGGATGACCGCCCTGCATCCACATCGGCAGGATGTGTTCGGGGGAATCGGACGCCAGCGCAGCCAGCGGGGCAGCAAGCAGGACGAATGGGATGAGGCGCAAGGCAAGTCTCCGCAGTGATCATGGGTGACCATTGGCGCGCAGCGCCGTATCGCGGGAATATCGGCGTTGATACCGTCCTGATACAGACCTGCCTGATACTGCCTGCATGACAACTCCCGCCCGTGTCATCGTTGTCGATGACGACGCCAGCATCCGTGATGCCATCGCCGATTGCCTGTTGCTGCATGGCTACCAGGTACGGGTGGCAGCGGACGCGACGGCGCTGGACGTGCTGCTGCAGGTCGATCGCCCGGACGTGATCATCCTCGACTGGATGATGCCCGGTGAGGATGGCCTGTCGGTCTGCCGCCGGCTGCAGGCACGGGCCATTCCGATCCTGATGCTGTCGGCGATGGGCAGCGCACCGGACAGGGTGATCGGCCTGGAGATGGGCGCGGACGACTACCTGGCCAAGCCGTTCGACCCGCGCGAGCTGCTGGCGCGGGTACGCGCGCTGCTGCGCCGGCAGGACAAGCTGCGCGCGCAGGTAGCCAGTGAACTGCGCTTTTCTGGTTGGCGGTTGCTGCCGGAACAACGTCGCCTGCTGGCGCCGGATGGGAACGAGCTGGTGCTCAGCCGTGGTGAATTCAGCCTGTTGCTGGCGCTGGCCGAACGCCCCGGGCGGGTGCTGGGGCGCGAGCAGCTGCTGCAGCTGAGCCGTGGCGAACCGAGTGACAGCGTCGACCGCGCGGTCGACCTGGCGATCAGCCGCCTGCGCCGCAAGCTCGGGCAGGCCTCACCCGGTGCGGAAGCCCTGGTGCAGACATCGCGTGGCGAAGGCTATCGCTTCCACGCCGAGGTACAGGTGCTGTGAACAGCCGGTGGCCGACCGCGCGTTGGATCACGATGCTGGCCCTGGCCAGCCTGCTGCTGGCGACACTGGTCAGCGTGGCCGTGGTTGGCTGGATGCCTCGGCCCGCGCCGCCACCGATGCGGTTGGACCAGGCCGTGCAGGTGCTGCGGGGGGAACAGGCCGCGGCACCACTGGGCCTGCATCTGGCGACGCAGGATGCGCCACCAAAGGGCAGTGCCAGTGACTGGCTCACCCAGTTGGCGGCGCTGCAGATGGGTTTGCCGGCGAAGGAGGTGCGCCTGGTCTGGAGCGGACAGGGCAAGGCGCCTGATGTGCAGGTCATCGAAGGCGGCGAGGTGCTCGACGGCACGGCGCGGGTCGGTGTACTGAAGGCGCAGGCCGCGCTGCTGACCGCGATGCAATGGCCGCCGTTTGAACTGGGCGTGCGCCAGGCCGATGGCCGCTGGCGGGTGGTCGGCAGCGATCACAGTGATCTGGCAGCTTGGCGGCGACAGGTGATACTGGCGCTGCTGGGCGGTGCCGTGTTGCTGGCGCCGCTGGCGGCGTGGGCATCGATCCGGCTGGGGCGTCCACTACGACGCTTGGCCGATGCCAGTGCACGTGTGGACCTGCAAGCCGACACGCCCCTGCCGGATGATGGCCCGCGCGAGGTACAGATGCTGGCCGCCGCGATCGGCACCGGTCGAGAGCGCCTGCGTGCGCAGGCCCAGGACATGACCCATATGCTGGCTGCAGTGGCGCACGACCTGCGCACACCATTGACCGGCCTGCGACTGCGCGCCGAGTTCGCGCCCACACCACAGGCGGCCCGGATGGTGGCGGACATCGAGCGCATGGACACGATGATCGAGCAGGTGCTCGATTACGCACGCGGTGAACTGCAGCCGTTGCAGATGCGCCCGCTGGATCTGGCCGCGCTGCTGGAGGAGTGCGTGCAGGCAGCGTTGCTGCGCGGTGTCGAGATCTCCATCCAGGGGCCGGACAGTCTGCCCTGGCACGGCGACGCGTTGCTGCTTCGGCGCGCGTTCGACAACCTTATCGACAATGCCGATCGCTATGCCGGGGCGATGGAACTGCGGCTTGCCGTGGTTGAGCGAGGGGTCCAGCTGGAGGTGATGGATCGGGGCCCAGGTATCGCCGAGGGCGACCGAGTACGCCTGCTGCAACCGTTCCAGCGCAGCGAGCGTTCTCGTAGTCGCACCACCGGTGGAGCGGGACTTGGGCTGGCAGTGGCCGCCAATGTGGCGAGGCGGCACGCGGGCGAACTGCAGCTGCTGCACCGGGAGGGCGGCGGGCTGATTGCGTGCCTGCTGCTGGGAAAGTTCACCTGATATCGGCTGTGGTTTACAGGCAGCGGCTGTTCGGCTGTATGATTAGGCGCCTAACAATATCGCGTGCGTGAGATGATCGAAGCCAAGCACCATGCCCTGATCGAGGAAGCGCAGCGACGCGGTCACGCCAACATCGCGCCGCTGCGCCTGTGTTTCCAGCTGCTCTCGCTGTCCTCGTCGATCGATCGCGACTGCGCCGCGCGGCTGGCACCGCATGGGCTCAGCGAGGGTCGCTTCATCGTGCTGTTCCTGTTGCACGGGGCCGGTGGCGCACTGCCGCCGCATGTGCTGGCCGAACGCGCCGGCGTGACCCGCGCCACCATCAGCGGCCTGCTCGACGGCCTGCAGCGCGAAGGCCTGCTGCAGCGTCGCAACGATGACGGGGATGGCCGCCGCCTGCAGATCGTGCTGACCGCACCGGGAAAGCGTTTGGCCGAATCGCTGTTCGAGCAGCACACGCAATGGATCGGTGGGCTGTTCAACGGCCTGGATGCTGATGAACAGCAGCAGCTGTCACAGCTGCTGCACAAGGTCTGGCAGCACACGGACGCCGGGCGGGAATCCGCAGCATGAGCACGGCCATTCCTGCGGAACGCCGGCAAGCACTCAACACCGGCCGCGTCCCCGCCACCCATCTGGCAGAATGCCTGGCAGTGGATTTTGCCGCGCTGCTGCAGGTGGTGGCGCCTGCGCTTGCACCGGAGGCGCTGCAACGCATGCGGGACGCCTCAGGCAAGGGCATCACGCTGCGCATGGCCCTGGCTGCGCAACTGCTGCGTGAGGCGGGGCAGGGGGCGCCTGCGCTCTGGCAGCATCACAGCTCCGATACCGTGCGCGGCTGGGCCTGCTACCTGATCGGCAGCGATGCCCGCGCAACGCTGGCAGGGAAGCTGCAGCAGATGCGCACACTGGCCGATGACCCCCATTTCGGTGTGCGCGAATGGGCGTGGCTGGCACTACGCACGGACATCGTTGCCGCACCACTGCAGGCGCTGGAGCACCTGCAACCGTGGTCACAGGAAACATCGCCGTACCTGCGCCGCTTCGCCTGCGAAGCACTGCGTCCGCGCGGTGTCTGGGCCACGCACATCGCACTGTTCAAGCAGCACCCGGAACATGCATCCGCGCTGCTGGAAGCACTGGCCGACGATCCGGAACGCTATGTGCAGGATTCGGTCGGAAATTGGCTCAACGATGCCGGCAAGACTCAGCCGCAGTGGCTGCGCCAGCTGTGTACGCGTTGGCAGCATGAGCGCCACAGCGACGCCAACGCCTACATCCGCAAACGCGCGCTGCGCTCGCTCCGGTAGTGCCGGCCGCTGGCCGGCAACCCCCGAACCCTCAAGGAAGAACCACCATGTCGCACACCTTCATCGAGCTCTACACCGCCACCCCTGCCTGGACCACACTTCCGCCCGAGCAGCGGAACGCCTTCTTCGCCCGTATCGGCGCCGGCATGCAGCAGTTCGATCCGGTCCGCATCACGCCGCTGGCGATGGGCCGCATTGCCTCGGGCGTACCGCACGGCAGCGATGAGCAGTTCTATGCGGTCTGGCGCTGCGCAAGCCGCGAGGAGGTCGACGCGTTGATGGCCGGCATTGCCGCTACCGGCTGGCATGAGTACTTCACCACCACCCAGGCGGTAGGCGCGATGGACAGCATGGCCCAGCACCTTGCCGACCTGGCCGCCTTGTAGCGGGGCGGCAGACGCCGGCAGATCCCGGTGCTGGGCATGGGTGGCACATGCGCCTGTCACCCAGACGCGGTAAACAGGACATTGCCCATTTCCATCCGCAGGAAGGTCGATCATGCAGAGCACGCTCCAGGTCACGCTGTTCGGCCCTCTTGGCGACAGCCCGGCGTTGCAGTTGCCGGGGCTGGAGGGGCCGTCGGTGGCCATCCAGGAATCGGCCCTGCGGCGCTTGGTTTCCGATCTTTACACCGCGCGTTCCCTGCTCAACCCCGAGCAGCTGGACGAGGCCCGGCAGGAACTGGATCGCGTGCTGGAACGCTGGGCCGACATCCATGAGGGCCTGCTGCTGGACGTGGAAGTGCATGGCAAATGAGCGACGTTGCGTGGTTGCCGCCGCGTGGGCAGGGCCGGCGCGCATCTCGCTGAACCGCGTCCCCAGTTGCGGATGAAACATTTTGCACTGCGCAAAAGCTGTGCTATCAATACAACCCATGAACGCAGCCGCCACCCGCTTTTACTGGTATTACTTTCCGAAGCCACTGGCGGAGGAAGGACTGCGCTCACCCTGAAGAAAGCTTCAGACGCATTCCCGAAAGCCGCCAGCGAACCTGGCGGCTTTTTTCATGCCGCCACGCTGGGGACCCCCAACGTTCCGGAGACCTCCCCCAATGCCCCCGCACACCGACGACCTGCGTATCCGCACCATCGAACCGCTGACACCGCCTGCCCAGCTGCTGGCGATGCTGCCGTGTGACGATGAAGCCTCCGACACCGTCAGCGCCTCGCGCGCGGCCCTGCACCAGATCCTGCATGGCCGTGACGACCGCCTGGCAGTGGTGGTTGGCCCATGCTCGATCCACGACCCGAAGGCCGCCATCGAGTACGCCCAGCGCCTGAAGCCGCTGCGTGACGCGCTGGCCGGGGAACTTGAAATCGTGATGCGCGTGTACTTCGAGAAGCCGCGCACCACGGTGGGCTGGAAGGGCCTGATCAACGATCCGGACCTGGACGGCAGCTTCAGGATCGACAAGGGCCTGCGCATCGCCCGTGGCCTGCTGCGCGACATCAACAAGCTCGGCCTGCCGGCCGGCGTCGAGTTCCTCGACGTGATCTCGCCGCAATACATCGCCGATCTGGTGGCCTGGGGCGCCATTGGTGCGCGCACCACCGAAAGCCAGGTGCACCGCGAACTGGCCTCGGGGCTGTCGTGCCCGGTCGGCTTCAAGAACGGCACCGATGGCAACGTGAAGATCGCCGCCGACGCGGTGGGTGCGGCCTCCAATCCGCATCACTTCCTGTCGGTCACCAAGCAGGGCGGCACCGCCATCGTGTCGACCACTGGCAACCCGGATTGCCATGTGATCCTGCGCGGCGGCAAGCAGCCGAACTACGATGCAGGCAGTGTCGCCGAGGCCTGCCAGGCGCTGGCCAAGGCCAAGCTGCCGACTCGTCTGATGATCGACGCCAGCCATGCCAACAGCCTGAAGAATCCGGACAACCAGCCGAAGGTGATCGAGGACATCGCCGTTCAGTTGGAAGACGGTGAACAGCGCATCGTCGGTGTGATGATCGAGAGCCATCTGGTCGGTGGTCGCCAGGAACTGGTGGAAGGCCAACCGCTGGTCTACGGGCAGAGCATCACCGATGGCTGCATCGACTGGGACACCACCGTGACGGTGCTGGAGCGACTGGCCGCGGCCGTGCGCGCCCGTCGCGACGTGAAGGTGTCCGAAGCCGCTTGAGTGCGGCACGTGTGTGGATGGCGGCCAGCGCCTGCGGGGGTGCGGCCGCGATCAGGGCCGGTCGGAGTTGGAGACCGGCCCATCTGCACCGGCGATGCGCCTGGCGCTGCGCATGAGCGACAGCGCCAGGTACATCGCCGGGGTGGTGCGGATTCCGCCGCGCGAACCTCAATGCACTTCGTCGTGGTACACGAACTTCGGCATTTCCCAGCGGTAGTGGATCGCCAGCAGGCGCAGCGCGAAGCCGCCGCCGAGGCAGCACAGGATCGCGGTGGCGTCGGCCACGCCCCAGTGCAGCAGCAACAGGTAGGCCGCGCCGGTCAGCAGTGCGATGATCGCGTACAGCTCCTTCTGGAAGATCAGCGGCACCTCGTTGCAGAGGATGTCGCGCAGCACGCCGCCGAACGCGCCGGTCAGCATGCCGGCGATCAGCACGATCGGCATCGCATGGCCGGCTTCGCGCGCAATCGAGCAGCCGATCAGGGTGAAGGCGATCAGGCCCAGGCCATCGAGCACCAGGAAGGTGCGGCGGAAGTGGTGCATCCAGCGCGCCACCCAGGTGGCGATCAGCGCCGCGCACACGGTGAAGCCCAGGTACTCGGGATGCTTCACCCAGCCCAGCGGGTAGTGGCCGAGCAGGATGTCGCGCAGTGAACCACCGCCGAGGGCGGTGACGCAGGCGATCATGACCACGCCGAACAGGTCCATGCGGCGGCGGCCGGCAGAAAGTGCGCCGGTCATGGCTTCGGCGGAAATGGCGATCAGGTAGATGATGGACAGCAACATGGGGCAGGCTCCGGGCGCGGTGGGGCCGGCCATGCGCGGACGCCGCCATTGCCTGCGCAATGACGGAATGACGATGACCGGTGCCGCTCCCGCTGTCCTTTTGCCTGAGAGTTCAGCGGCATGGGCCGCGTGCCCCTTCGGCGGATCGTCCCGGGCATGCCCGGTGACCTCTCTCCAGCTCGGCGAGTCGAATGCATGGTTGGTGGGATTCCAGCCCACCGGCCTGAGCGATCATGGGAGCCTGCGCCTTCGGCGGGCGCCAGCGCGGCGCCTCTCTCCTGCATTCGGGCGCCAGTATATCCGCTGCAGTGCAGCACGGCATAATCCGGGCATGGCCCCGTCCCTCCGCCCGTGGTTCCTGTACCTGCTCGAATGTCGCGATGGCAGCTATTACGCCGGCATCAGCACCGACGTGGACGCGCGTTTCGCCGCCCATCAGGCTGGCAAGGGCGCGCGCTACACCCGGGCCCGGCCGCCGCTGCGGGTGCTGGCCGTGCGCGAGTACCCGGACCGGGCCGCCGCCTCGCGGGCCGAATGGCAGCTCAAGCAGCAGCCGCGCGAACGCAAGCTGGCCTGGCTGCAGGCGGTGGATGCTGGGTCCCTGTAGATCCATGGCATACATGGATGCCTCTGTGCCGCCATGCGATGATCGCCCAGCCCTCAGCGCTGGAGACCCGGATGTCCACCGTCGCCCTGTTGTTCGCTCTCTCCGCGTCAACCAGTCCCGCTGCCGACCCGGCCACCCTCGCGGCCATCGAAGCCACCTGCCATGACTACGTCGACGGCCAGCTGGAGGCCGACCCGCAGCGCGTCGCCCGCTCCCTGCACCCGGACCTGGCCAAGCGCGCGGTCCTCGGCGATACGCCCGACGAGCGGCTGGGCCTGCGCCGCATGTCGAAGGAAGAACTGGTCGCGCTGACGAAGCAGGGCGCGCTGAAAACCCCGAAGGATCAATGGGACCGCCGCTGCACGGTGCTGGACGTGACCGGCAATGCCGCCTCGGTGCGATTGGAAACGCCGTGGTTCGTCGATTACTTCCACATGGGGCGCTTCGACCAGCGCTGGGTCATCGTCAACGCGTTGTGGTACCCGAAACCGAAGGCGAAGTGAGCACGATGCGTGCCGCCGGTAAGGCATGGGTCTCCGTCGTCGTACTGGCCGCCGGCATCGCACTGCTGCCTGGCCTGCTGTACCTGCTCGGGCTTGCCCTGGTGGGCGGTTGGCCGAAGCCAGCAGACCGTGCGCCCAGTGGTGTGGCTGCGTGCAGCAGTGAACCGCGAACAGGATTTCAGCCGATGAATCCCTGGAGTTTCGCCGCGCAGTTCTTCGACGACGACGCGATGAAGAAGAAGGTGCCAGAGGTGGAACGGGAGGCGTTCTGGATTGCCCGCCGCCATCTTTGGCGGCAGCCACGGCACGACATGCTGCGCTGGCATCTGAGCAGCACGGCACTGACGATCTGGATTACCCGCAACTGGAGTGCCGCGCAGATTGCCGACACCGCAAGGAAGGAGGACTTCTGCCGCGCATGGTCGAAACGGCGGGCGCCCGGCGGCCCGATGAAGCGGTAGATCCACGCCATGCATGGATGATGTTGACGGAGTCAGAGCCCTTTCCTGCGGAAAGGGATCGGACCGCGTGGCAGCCGGCCAGCGGCGGGCACTACCGCCTCGGTCGCCGGTCTTCCTGGTCATCGCCGAAGATGATGCGTGCGCTGCGCTGGTAGCTCCAGTACGCCACGGCCCAGTTCAGCAGCACCACGATGCGGTTGCGGAAGCCGATCAGGAAGAACACGTGCGCGGCCAGCCAGAACCACCAGGCCAGCACGCCCGACAGCTGCAGCCGCCCCAGGTGCACGATCGCGGCCATGCGACCGATGGTGGCCAGGTTGCCGTAGTCGGCGTACTTGAACGGGCCGGGCTCGGGCTTGCCGTGCAGGCGTGCGCGGATCACCTCGGCCACGTATTTGCCCATCTGCTTGGCAGCGGGTGCCACGCCGGGTACCGGCTTGCCGTCGGCCTGGCTCAGTGCGGCCAGGTCACCGGCCACGAACAGCTCCGGGTGATCGGGCAGGGTCAGGTCCGGTTGCACCGGCACGCGGCCGGCGCGGTCCAGCGGCACGTCCAGCGTGCGCGCCAGCGGTGAAGCGGCCACGCCGGCGGCCCAGACCACGGTGCGGGCCGGTACGAACTGGTCACCGAGCGTGAAGCCCTGGCTGTCGATGTCGCTCACCGGGGTACCGGTCAGCACTTCCACGCCCAGCTTTTCCAGCTGGCGGCGTGCTTTCAGCGAAAGTACTTCCGGGAACGAGGACAGCACGCGCGGGCCGGCCTCGACCAGCCGCACCTTGGCGCTGGCCGGGTCGATGTGGCGGAATTCGTTGCGCAACGTATGCCGCGCGATCTCGGCCAGGGTGCCGGCCAGTTCAACACCGGTGGGACCGCCACCGACCACCGCGAAGCTCAGCCATGCGGCCTTCTTCGCCGGGTCCGGTTCCGCCTCGGCGCGCTCGAACGCCAGCAGCAGCTTGCGGCGCAGCGCGATCGCATCGTCCAGCGTCTTCAGGCCGGGCGCATCATCGGCCCACTGGTCGTTGCCGAAGTAGGCGTGGGTGGCGCCGGTGGCCAGCAGCAGGCTGTCGTAGTCCAGCGTGCTGCCATCGGCCATGCGGATCTGCCGGGACTGCTTGTCGATGGCGACCACTTCGCCGAGGCGGACTTCCACGTTGCGCTGGTGGCCGAGGATATGGCGCAGTGGTGCAGCGATATCCGGCGCGGACAGGCCGGCGGTGGCCACCTGGTACAGCAGCGGCTGGAACAGATGATGGTTGCGGCGGTCGACCAGGGTGATGCGTATGCGCTCGCGGGCCAGGGCACGGGTGGCCCAGAGACCGGCAAAACCGCCGCCGACAACAACCAGGTGGGGAACGCGCTCGCGACTCATCGACTCACTCCAGTGGGGGCATTGGGGGAAGCGCCTGGCATCTTCGCACGGCGGCCGCCTGTCACGTCAGCGCCCGCGTGGATCGGCGATACTCGGGTTCAGGCAACCGCCCGCGAGGAGTCCATGAGCGAACCGGAAAAGCGCATCGCCCTGTTGATCGACGCCGACAATGCGCCGGCCTCGAAGATCGACGAGGTGTTGGCCGAAGTGGCCCGCTATGGGGTGGCCAACGTGCGCCGCGCCTATGGCAACTGGAAGAGCCCGCGACTGAAGGGGTGGGAAGCGGTGCTGCATGAGTATGCGATCCGTCCCATCCAGCAGTTCGCCTACAGCAAGGGCAAGAATGCCTCGGACATGGCGATGGTGATCGATGCCATGGACCTGCTGTACGCGCGCAACCTGGATGGCTTTGCCATCGTCTCCAGCGATGCGGACTTCACCCCGATGGTGATGCGCCTGCTGACCGATGGCGTGAAGGTGTACGGTTTCGGCGAGAAGAAAACACCCGAGCCGTTCGTCAACGCGTGTTCGAAATTCACCTACCTGGAAGCACTGGGCCAGACCCACGCCAGCGTGCCGGATACCGAACAGGCCTCCAGCGAACAGGCCTCGAACGAGCCGGTGGCCAACGACGATGCGCGCCCGCGCAAGAGCGGTGCGGAAATGCGCAGCGACACGCGGCTGGTGAAGATGCTGCGCCGCGCGGTGTCCGCGGCCGAGGGTGAGGATGGCTGGTCGCACCTCGGCCCGGTCGGCAGCCAGATCGGCAACCAGGCGTCGTTCGACCCGCGCAACTATGGCTACGGCAAGCTCAGCGATCTGCTGGCAGCGATCGGCCTGTTCGAACTGAAGAAGGATGGCAAGTCGTCCTACGTGCGCGCGCTGCCGAAAAAGAACCGGTAATGCCGGCCGCTGGCCAGCGAGGAACCGGTAGTGCCGGCCGCTGGCCGGCAATGCCCGGACACCAGATCCCGCATCCGGCATGCACACACCCCGCCCGATCAGGGGTATCGTTGCCGCTCGCATTGCCAGCAAGGAATACCCGCATGTTGAAGATCTGGGGCCGTCGCAATTCCAGCAACGTCCGCAAGGTGCTGTGGTGTGCCGAGGAAATCGGCCTGCCGTACGAGTCCATCGAGGTCGGTGGCAGCCACGGCGGCACGCAGACGCCGGAATACCAGGCGATGAATCCCAATGGCCTGGTACCGGTGATCGAAGACCACGGCCTGCCGCTGTGGGAATCGAACGCCATCGTGCGCTACCTGAGTGCGCGCTACGCGCTGGGCACGCTGTACGCTGAAGACCCGATGGAACGCGCCCAGGCCGAGAAGTGGATGGACTGGAGCACCTCGCGCATGGCGCCGCTGTACACCGACCTGATCTGGGGCATCATGCGCACCGCCCCGGCCGACCGCGACGAAGCGCGGATCAATGCCGCCATCGTGCGCGCCGGCGACTACCTGGCGATGGCCGATGCCACCCTGGCCAAGCAGCCGTGGCTGTCCGGCGAGACATTCGCGATGGGTGACATCCCGCTGGGCTCGCTGATCTATGCCTGGTTCGAACTGCCGATCCAGCGTCCGGAACTGCCGCACCTGGCCGACTGGTACGCCCGTCTTCGCGAGCGCCCCGCCTACCAGCGCGGCGTGATGTCGCCGCTGACGTAAGCGAAAGCGTCCGGGGTCAGAGCCCTTTTCTGCGAAAAGGGATCCGGCCCCAGGGCATCGGGGTCGGATCCCACCCGACGGGTGGGCTCTGACCCCTCAATAAAGATCCGTCGGATCCACATCCAGCGACCAGCGCACCTTGCGTGCTTCCGGCAGCGCATACAGCTGCGGTACCAGTTGCGAAAGCACCCCGTGCAGCGGTGGCCGCTGCGCGGCAGACAGCAGCAGCTGGGCGCGCTGATAACCGGCGCGCCGTGGCATCGGCGCCGGCATGGGTCCATAGGCCTCCACCACGTCCTGCTCGCCCAGCAGCTGTCGCGCTGCCAGCAGGAATGCATTGGCATGCTCCACCTGCTGCGCTTCAGCGCGCATCAGCGCCAGATGCGCGAACGGCGGGAATCCTGCGGCCTGGCGCTGGTTCAACTCGGCCTGCGCGAACGGGTGGTAGCCACCGCTGACCAGGGTTTCAAGCAGTGGGTGCCCCGGGTGATGCGTCTGCAGCCAGACTTCGCCCGGGTCGCGCGCGCGTCCGGCGCGACCGGCGACCTGGATCAGCTGCTGCGCCAGTTTCTCGCTGGCGCGGAAGTCGGCGGAGAACAGGCCTTCGTCGATGCCGACCACCACCACCAGGGTCAGCTTGGGCAGGTCGTGGCCCTTGGCCAGGATCTGCGTGCCGACCAGGATGCCGGGCTGGTCGCCCAGTTTCGCCAGCTGTTGTTCCAGTGCATCGCGTCGCGACGTGGTGCCGCGGTCGATGCGCACCACCGGGAAGTCGGCGAAGGCGGCGGTGAGATGTTCTTCCAGACGCTCGGTGCCGATGCCCTGCGGTTGCAGCGCCAGACTCCCGCACGCGGGGCATGCCAGCGGCGCCGGTTGCCGCGCACCGCAGTGATGGCACTGCAGGCGACGACCGCCGCCATGCACGGTCATCGGTGCATCGCAGCGGTTGCATGGCGCGGTCCAGCCGCAGTCGTGGCACAGCAGTACCGGCGCATAGCCACGGCGGTTCTTGAACACCAGCACCTGCTGGCCGCGCTGCAGGTGCTCGCCAATGCCGGCCAGCACGTCGGCCGAGAGGCCGTCATGCAATGGTCGCTTGCGCACATCAAGGATGCGCACGCGCGGTGGCCGCGCATCACCGGCACGCTGCTTCAGGCGCAGGTGGGTGTAGCGCCCGGCATAGGCGTTGTGCAGCGTCTCCAGTGAAGGCGTAGCGCTGCCCAGCAGCACCGGAACGCCCAGCGCCTTGCCCCGGACCAGGGCGAAGTCGCGTGCGTGGTAGCGGATGCCGTCCTGCTGCTTGTAGCTGCCGTCATGCTCCTCGTCGACGATCAGCAGGCCGGCCTGCGGCAGCGGCGTGAACACCGCCGAGCGGGTGCCGACGATCACCCGTGCCTCGCCGCGCGAAGCCGCCGCCCAGACCCGGGCGCGCTCGTTGTCGTTCAACCCCGAATGCAGTGCATGCACGGCGATGCCGAGGCGGCCGCGGAAGCGTGCCAGGGTCTGCGGGGTGAGGCCGATTTCCGGCACCAGCACCAGCGCCTGCTTGCCTTGGGCCAGGCAGTGGATGATGGCCTGCAGGTAGACCTCGGTCTTGCCGCTGCCGGTTACGCCATCCAGCAGGAACGGTTGGAAGCCCTCGATTGCGTTGATCGCCGCCACGGCCTCTGCCTGCTCCGTGTTGAGGGTGGGGCCAGGCAGTGGCTGCGCGTGCTGCGGAGCGACGCGCAGCGCCACGCGTTCGGCCAGCTCGCGCTTGGCCAGGCTGCGCGCGGCGGTGCGCCAGTCGTCCATGCGTTCGCCCAGCACGTCCTCATCGACGATGGCGTCGGCCAGCAGCTCGGCCAGCTGCCGGGGGCGGCTGCCGGCGCGCAGTTTTTCGCGCTGGGCGCGGCCTTCGGCGGTCAGCTGCCAGCCCCAGTGATGGGTGTCGGGCAGGGCGTCGCCATGGCGCAGCGGGCCCGGCAGGGCGGTGCTCAGCACCTCGCCCAGTGGCGCATGGGTGTAGCGCGCCAGCCACTGCAGGCTGTGCCACAGCTCGCCCTGGAGCAGCGGTTGCGGGTCGCACCAGGCCAAGGCCTGGCGCAGTCCCTGGCCGTCATCGGTCTGGCCGTGCCCCACCACCACGCCGACCAGCTCGCGGTTGCCGAACGGCACCTTCAGGCGGCAGCCGACCGCGACCGTGGGGCCATCGCCCTCTGGTGACAGGTAGTCGAACAGGCGCGGCAGCGGGACGGGCAGGGCGACCTGCAGGGTCGGAATGGGTGAAAGCATCGGGCCAGTGTAACGGGCCATGCGCGCGCGGATGGCAGGGGCCAGAGACAGCCGGGGAGCCCTCGTCGAATCATAAATGTCACCTAAATATCGGTGTCCATTGGAGATTCAGTCTTATCCACATGTTCTGTGGATAACGTTGTGCGTTACCGGTCGACGGGAACGCAGGAGGCCGATGGCGACGAGCTCACGCTTGGGTTGGTCAAAAAATCGCCACACTTCAAAGTCATTCAAAATCAACAACTTGAGTGTGAAACATTGCTGAAACAGAGTGAATTCAGCTGGATGCCGCAGTTTTCCCCGAGGCCGGCGTGGTGCTGTGCACAACCTGCAGCACGAAGTGCCTGCGCGCGCAAGTCCTACGGGTGCCGATGGGCTGCCGCTATCATGCCGGCAGACCTTTGGAGTGACCGATGACGGCTGTGCCCGCCCCTGTTTCCTCGACCGCGGCCGGCGCGCTGTCGGCGTTCCTGCGCGGCGTCGAGCGCCGCGCCCTGGTGGTGGCTGAGCTGCAGTGCGGCGATGCCGCGCGAGCCGAGCAGACCCTGGTGGCGGTGATGCGCGCCTTCGCCGCGGTCGCCAGCGACCTGCCGATGGCGCAGTGGCCGACCCGCTTCTGGACCCTGCTGGGCCAGCGCCAGGCGCTGCGCGAGCCGGTGGGCGGCCAGTGGCTGCCGCCGTTGGCCGCGCTGGGCGAAATGGGGCCGCTGCCGCGCTTGGCGCTCCTGCTGCGGGTGGGCGGCAGTCTGGACGAGGGTATCGCCATGCGCGTGCTCGACCAGGACGAAGCGGGCTACCAGCACCTGCTGGCCGATGCCTGCCCCCGTGATGCGCTCGGCCAGCCCGATGCGTCGGCATGGCGCCAGCTGGCCGAACAGGTGCAGCTGCGCATCCGCGACCTGCCGGCCAAGCGCCTGCAGCAGCTGCAGCAGCCGGCTGCGCCGGCCGCCAGCAATGAAGCTCCCGCGACCAGCTGGCGCGCACCGCAGCGCGATGATCGTGCGGCCGCCCAGGGCAAGCGGCGGCGTCCCAATGCCAGGCCGCGCTGGCGCGGCCCGGTGATCCTGCTGGTGACGGTGGCGGTGCTGTTGGCCGCGGCACTGGGCTGGCGCTACTGGCAAGGACATTCATCCGGTAGCGACGCTCCACTGCCGGAAGGGGTAGTGGGCGAAGCTGGCCCGGTCACGGTGGAAGCTCTTCCGCCGAGCAAGGTCAATGCCACGCCGGATGCGACCCCGGCCCAAGCCTCCGACGACGCCATGATGCTGGCCGACCGCGACTATCCGCTGGTGGCCGATGCCGATCTGTATGCCTGGACCGCCGCCGGCGGCCCGTTGCCGGTGGACGAATCGCAATCCAGGCCGAGCCGGCCCGAGCCCGCCAGCGCCACGCTGGAAACCGCTGCCGCCGATGAATAAGACCCTGTTCGCCAGCCTGCTGCTGGCCCTGCCGTTGTCGCTGTCCGCCGCGCCGCAGACCTTGAGCGTGCCGCTGCCGCCGCCAGTGCCGGGCAGTTCACCGGCGGCTCCCGCTCCGGCCACCACAAACACGACGCCCGCTGCGTTCACCCAGCTCGACGCCCAGCAGCAGCGTCAGCGCCGTGCCGACTACGCGGCCTGGCGCGCCCTGCCGGAGAGCGAGCGGGAGCGCATCCGGCAGGCTGCGGCGCGGTTCAATGCGCTGCCGGCGGACCAGCAGCAGCGCCTGCGCGAGCAGTTCCAGGCGCAGGACCAGGCCTTCCGCGAGGGCTGGCGGCTGGGCCCGCAGCTGGGACTGGAGTTCCCCAAGCTGCACGGCCTGTTCGGCTTCGTGCCACCGGAACAGCGCGAGGCCGCGCTGGCCGTGCTGCGCCAGCTCAGCCCAGCGCAGCTGGCCCAGCTGACCCTGGTCGCGCAGCGCACGCCACCGCAGGAGCGTGACACGGTGCGAGGCGCGTTCCTCGCCGTGCCGGCCGCCGAGCGCGATGCCTGGCTCAAGCGCCAGGCGGGTCAGTAAACCGGAAGGCGTAGCGTCCAGGGGTAGCGTCGACTGTTGGTCGACTGCTCTTCATACTGATCCGCGAAAAACCTGCGCTGCGCGCGGAAGTCGACTGACAGTCGACTCTACAGGGCGGACGGTTTTCCCGGTAACGCGATCGCAACGCGTGATGCCGGGGCCTGCCGGAACCCAGCATTCACGCCATGTCATGGGAATGCGCGCGCTGCGCGCGTAAGATGACCGGCCGCAACCCGGTGCCTGTGCCCTTCGCGCGCAACCGTAGTTCGCGTCAAGCACCTTATGTCTACTGCAACCTCCACGCCGCGCTTCAGCAAGGAAGTCGGCGCCACCGGTCTGCTCGCCCTGCCGCTTGTGCTCGGGCATGTGTCCACCGGCCTGATCTCCTTCGTCGACAACGTGATTGCCGGCCACCATGCCACCGCGACCCTGGCCGCAGTGACCATCGGCACGGCGCTGCTGTGGCTGCCGATGCTGATCCCGATCGGCACCCTGATCTCGCTCACCGCCTCGGTATCGCAGCTGCACGGCGCCGGCCGCGAGCGCGAAATCGGCCCGCTGTTCCGCCAGGCGTTGTGGCTGGCGCTGGGCCTGGGCCTGATCATGTTCACCTTCCTCACGGTGGTGCCGCCGCTGCTGCCATCGTTCGGCATCGCGCCGGACATCGTGCCGGGGGCGACCGCGTTCCTGCACGCGGTGCGCTGGGGCGGGCCCGCACTGACCCTGTACTTCTGCATGCGTTACCTGAGCGAAGGCATGCACTGGACGTTGCCGACCATGCTGCTCGGCTTCGGCGGCCTGCTGGTGCTGGCGCCGATGGGCTACGTGCTGGCCAACGGCAAGCTCGGTTTCCCGGAACTGGGTGCGGAAGGCCTGGGCATCGCTTCGGCGGTGATGATGTGGCTGCAGGCCACGGCGTTTGCCCTCTACCTGTGGCGCACCAAGCGCTTCGCCCACCTGCAGCTGTTCTCGCACTTCGAAGGACCGCGCTGGAAGGCGATCTGGGACCTGCTGCGCACCGGCCTGCCGATCGGCATTACCGTGCTGATGGAAGGCGGCCTGTTCATCGTCACCGCGCTGCTGATCGGCCGCCTGGGTGCGAATGAAGCGGCCGCGCACCAGATCGCGATCAACGTGGCGCAGCTGTGCTTCATGATCCCGATGGGCGTGGCCGAGGCCACCACCGTGCGCGTCGGCCATGCGGTTGGCCGTGGCGATGGCTTCGGCGTACGGCGTGCGGCCTGGGCCGGCTACGCGATCATCATGGGCACGCAGACGCTGTCGGCGGCGGTGCTGCTGTTCGGCCACGATGCCATCGTCGGTGTCTACACCAACGACCTGGCGGTGGCCGGCCTGGCCTCGACGCTGCTGCTGTACGCGGCCACCTTCCAGTTCCCGGATGGCATCCAGGTACTGTCGGCCGGCGCGCTGCGCGGCCTGAAAGACACCCGCGTGCCGATGTTCATCGCCATGTTCGCGTACTGGGGCCTGGGCATGCCGCTCGGCGCCGGGCTCGGCCTGGGCCTGGGCATGGGCCCGCAGGGCATGTGGATCGGCCTGATCGTTGGCCTGACCGCCGCTGCCATCCTGATGGGCTGGCGCCTGCGCCGCAGCAGCCTGCGCATCGGCCAGTCGATGTTGTCCTGACCTTTGCGCCCGTCATGCCGACCCATGGCGGGCGATCCCCTGACTTGTGTCCGATGCTGCATCACGCGGCACCGGCTATGCTGGTACCACGGCAAGAAGCCATCCGGAGCGTTCCATGAATCAACCCGTGCCCCCGCTGCCCCCGGCGCGTCGCAACCCCGTCGCCAGTTTCTTCATCGGGCTGTGGGACGTCATGAACTTCACCCGCCGGTTGATCCTCAACCTGCTGTTCTTCGGCCTGCTGTTCCTGCTGCTGGTGATGTTCGTCATCGCGGCGGGCATGGGCGCCGGTGCCAGCAAGTCGCTGCAGGACCGCACCACCCTGGTGATCGCCCCGGAAGGCCGCCTGGTCGAGCAGTTCAGCGCCGACCCGGTCAGCCGCGCACTGGCCAAGGCGGTGGGCGACAACGGCGCCGAAGAGATCCAGCTGCGCGACCTGCTGCGGGTGATCGAGTCGGCCAAGGAAGACAAGAAGATCGAGCGCGTGGTGCTGGAGCTGGACAAGCTGCAGCCGTCCGGCTTCGCTTCGCTGCGTGAAGTGGCCACCGCGCTGCAGGAGCTGCGTGCCTCCGGCAAGCAGCTGGTGGCCTACAGCGAGAGCATGGGCCAGTCGCAGTACCTGCTGGCCGCACAGGCCGACGAGGTCTACCTGGATCCGATGGGGTCGGTGGTGCTCGAGGGCCTGGGCCGCTACCGCCAGTACTTCCGCACCGGCCTGCAGGACAAGCTGGGCGTGGACGTGCACCTGTTCAAGGTGGGCGAGTACAAGTCCGCGGCCGAGCCGTACGTGCTCGATGCGGCCTCGCCGGCCTCCAAGGAAGCCGACCTGTTCTGGATGAACGACGTGTGGCAGCGCTATCTGGCGGACATCGCCAAGGCGCGTCGCCTGGACCCGGCACAGCTGGCCGCCGGCATCGACACGCTGCCGGAAGGCATCGCCGCCGCCGGTGGCGACCTGGCCAAGTTCGCCCTGCAGCAGAAGCTGGTGACCGCGCTGAAGACCCGCGAGGAGTTCGAGGATCTGATGATCGAGCGCGGCGTGGCCGACGACGATGCCGACGGTGGTTTCCGCAACGTCGACTTCGGCACCTACCTGGGCCAGCTCGATGCGCGCCGCAACCCGGTGGACAACCGTCCGCAGGTAGCGGTGGTTGTGGCCGCCGGCGAAATCAGCGGCGGCGATCTCCCGGCCGGCCGCATCGGTGGCGAATCGACCTCGGCGCTGCTGCGTGCCGCGCGTGACGACGAGAACGTGAAGGCGGTGGTGCTGCGCGTGGATTCGCCGGGCGGTGAAGTGTTCGCCTCCGAGCAGATCCGCCGCGAAGTGGTGGCCCTGCAGGCCGCCGGCAAGCCGGTGGTGGTGTCGATGGGCGACCTGGCCGCCTCCGGTGGCTACTGGATCAGCATGAATGCCGATCGCATCTATGCCGATCCGTCGACCATCACTGGTTCGATCGGCATCTTCGGCATGGTGCCGAACTTCAGCCGCGCGCTGGACAAGATCGGCGTGCACACCGATGGTGTCGGCACCACCCGTTTCGCGGGTGCGTTCGATGTCACCCGCCCGATGGATCCGGCCGTGGGCCAGGTCATCCAGTCGGTGATCAACAAGGGTTACGCCGACTTCACCGGTCGCGTCGCCGACGCCCGCAAGAAGCCGGTCGAGGCCGTCGACGAAGTGGCGCGTGGCCGCGTGTGGAGCGGTGCGCAGGCCAAGGAACGTGGCCTGGTCGATGCCTTCGGTGGCCTGAAGGATGCCGTGGCCGATGCCGCCAGCCGTGCCAAGCTGGGCAAGGCTGATGCCTACCGCGTGCGCTACATCGAGAAGGCGGCGACGCCGTTCGCGCAGTTCGTCAGCGGTTTCGCCGGCAGCCGCGCCGGCGCCTGGATGCTGTCCGACTCGGGCATGGCGCGGATGGTGCTGGCGCGCGCGATGCCGGAAGTGGATACGCAGCTGCGCTTTGTCGAGAACGCGGCGCGCGAGAAGGGCAACGGCACGCCGGTGAAGGCGCTGGCGTACTGCTTCTGCGGGTTCTGATCGGCAACGGTGACGAATGAAAACGCCCGGCCCTGGCCGGGCGTTTTCGTTGGTGGGGGTCGGATCCCTTTGCCCCGCAAAGGGCTCTGACCCCACAGGTCACTGCGTCGCGTCGGCCTCGGCCTTGCGTTCGCGTGCGGCGGCTTCTTCCACCGCTTTCTGCGCGCCCTTGGCGCGGTCCAGCGGTTCCTGCATCGCACGCGACATCGCTTTGGGCACCGGTGGCTTCTCCGGGTTCGGCGTCGGCGGCCGCTGGCAGGCCACCAGCAGCACGCCGGCCAGCAGGGACGAGAACAGGGTCAGGATGCGCATGGCGGCTCTCCGCAGTGGGCGTACGTGCAGTGTCGCATCCTCGGCAGAGGGCCGCCGTGAGCGCGTATCCTTGCCGCATCGAAATGCAGCGGGCGCGGCCCCGGAGGACACATGACCCAGCAACGGTGGCGCCTGGACGGGCAGACCGCCCTGATCACCGGTGCCAGCGCCGGTATCGGCCTGGCCATCGCGCACGAACTGGCCGGCTTCGGCGCGGACCTGATGATCGTCGGGCGCGATATCGACATGCTGGAGACCGCGCGCGACGAGCTGCTGGATGTGTATCCGCAGATGCAGGTGCACGCGCTGGCCGCCGATGTCTCCGACGACGAGGACCGCCGGCAGATCCTGGACTGGGTGGAAGACCACAGTGATGGCCTGCACATCCTGGTCAACAACGCTGGCGGCAACGTCACCAAGGCGGCCACGGAGTATTCAGAGGACGAATGGCGGAAGATCTTCGAGACCAACCTGTTCTCGGCGTTCGAGCTGTCGCGCTACGCGCATCCGCTGCTGGCTCGCCACGCATCGTCGTCGATCGTCAACGTCGGCAGCGTGTCCGGCCTGACCCATGTGCGCAGCGGCGTGGTCTACGGCATGAGCAAGGCCGCGATGCACCAGATGACCCGCAACCTGGCCGTCGAGTGGGCCGAGGATGGCATCCGGGTCAATGCAGTGGCGCCGTGGTACATCCGCACGCGGCGGACCTCCGGTCCGTTGTCGGACCCGGACTACTACGAGGAAGTGATCAACCGCACGCCGATGCGTCGTATCGGCGAGCCGGAGGAAGTGGCCGCCGCGGTGGGCTTCCTGTGCCTGCCGGCAGCCAGCTATGTCACCGGTGAGTGCATCGCGGTGGATGGCGGCTTCCTGCGCTACGGGTTCTGATCTTTCCGCAGGTAGTGCCGGCCGCTGGCCGGCAACCACAGGATCTTCAGATGATTGCAGTTGCCGGCCAGCGGCCGGCACTACCGGGTGGCGGTCACCCCGGTACCGGGCAGTTGCTGGCCTCCAACACCGCCTGCAGCCGCTCGCGTTCACCGCGCGCGGTATCGCGGTTTTCCGGTGCGGCGAAGCGTTCACGGCCGCGGGCATCACGGAAGCGCTGCTGCCAGCTGCCGCATCGCTGTGCTTCGGGAAGTTCCTCGCAGCGGTCGCGTACGACTTCGCAGCCGGCCGCGTTCATCGGCGTGACCCCGCCCAGGCCCTGCACCGTCATCGGTTCGCAGCGACCAGGTGATGCCTCGTACTCGTGCAGATAACCACCGCCCTGTCCGTCGGTGCACTGGAAGATCGGGGGAAGCGGCGGCTTCGGTGGACCGTTGCCTGCTTCGGCACGGGCATCGGCATCACGGCGCAGGGTCGCACTGTCGAGAATCTGGTTGGCACCTTCGCGTTCAACCATTCCCGCTTCCATGATGGTGCGTCCTTCGTCCGCGCGTCGTGGTTTCGCTGGGGCCGCAGGGGCAACGGCCGGCCCGGCCGGCACCGGCGCGGGTGTTTCGACGGGGGCGGGTGCAGGTTCCGCAGCCACAGGTGCAGCGGCAGCCGGCTGCGGATTGGCCGGGCCGGATATGCGCAGCACCTGCTGCTTGCTGCCGGTGGGGCACGGCGTGCGCTGCAGGGTAGGGACGTCACTACTGCTGGAGGTACAGCGGTAGATCACGCCCTCTTCGGCCAACGCGCTTCCGGGCAGCAGCGCCAGAAGCAACCAGATCAGTCTGTTCATGCTCACAGCGTACAGGCTGCGCTCAACGCTGGCAGTCGCGTGACAGGCGCGCGTCGATGCCACGCTGTTCGTTGTTGATGGCGGTGCGCTCGCTCTGCAATGCGCTGTTGTAGCGACGGTCCAGTTCCCAGCGGCGGTCGCGCAGGCGCGCACAGACCTCCTGTGGCGGCAGCGCGTGGCAGCTGTCGCGCACCAGCACGCTGCCGGCCGGGACCTGCACGCCTACGCCGACGGCGGGCGGCCGGTAACCTGCACCCTCGCCGACGGGCGGACCGATCGGTGTGCCGATGGCCGGGCGCGGACCCGGGTACGATGGGCCCCGATGCCCGTGTGGCAGCCAGACGCTGGTCCATAACGGCACCCAACGCGGATTGCCCTCGTTGCTGTCGCTGGTATAGCGCTGGCCATCGTCGCGCACGCATTCGTACAGCGGCTGCGGCGGCTGGATGTAGACGTGGCGGACCTCGCGGTCACGCATCACCGGAGATTCGTCCGGCGGTGCGGGGGCCGCATCGCTGCGCACCACCCGCGGCGATGGATCGCGCGGGCGCTGCAGGTCGCGGACTTCCTGGCGGCCGCTGTTGCAGGGCCTGTCCTGCAGGGCCACGGCGCCGTTGCTGGCGACGCAGCGGTAGACCCGCACATCCTCGGCCGCCGGTGCCGTCGATGGCAGCAGCAGGCACAGGCCCAAAGCGGTGCGCAGCAGGTTCATGACGGCAGGGTGCGCGATTGTCCGGGGCAGCGCAATCGGCCGCTCAGGAGCGCAGCACGTTGCCGCTGAGCGCGTCGCGGATCGGGGTGGGCTGGGCCAGGCCGCCGGTTTCGCCATCCAGGATGCCATCAAGCAGGCGCAGCAGGCGTGGATCCAGTTCTTCGCGGCGGCGCGCCGGTGGTTCGCCGGCCAGGTTGGCGCTGGTGGAGACCAGCGGGCCTCCCCAGGCACGGCAGAGTTCGGCCACCAGCGGGTGGGCGCTGATGCGCACGGCGATGCCGCTGTGCTCCCCGGTGACCCACGGCTGGGCACGGGGTCCGGCCGGCAGGATCCAGGTGTTGGCGCCGGGCCAGCTGGCCAGCACCGCGCGCTGGCGTGCGTCCGGCAGGGCCTGCAGGCGCACCCAGCCTTCCAGCTGCGCCAGATCGGCCGCGACCAGAATCATGCCTTTTTCGATCGGGCGTTGTTTCAGTCGCAGCACCATGTGCACCGCCGCCTCGTGCGAAGGGTCACAGCCCAGGCCCCAGACCGCTTCGGTCGGGTAGGCGATCACGCCGCCCGCGCGGAGCGTGGCGACAGCAGAGTCCAGGGTGAGTTCTTTCATGGCGGCGACCGGCCCGGCGTGGGCCTTCATTATCCCCCTGCTGCGTGCAGAAGGGGTGGACCCTGGCACCCGGTAGTGCCGGCCGCTGGCCGGCATCTGATGCTTCTGGGGTTGCCGGCCAGCGGCCGGCACTACCCCTCATCCACGTATGGCGTGGAGTTACTTCGCGGCCTTCTTGGCGGCCTTCTTCGCCGGGGCCTTCTTTACTGCCTTCTTGGCCGCGGCCTTCTTGGCAGGCGCTTTCTTTGCAGCGGCCTTCTTCGGCGCCGCTTCCTTCTTCACTGCCGCCTTCTTGGCCGGGGCTTTCTTCGCAGCGGCCTTCTTGGCACCGAAGCCCTTGCGCACCGGCTTGCCGGTTTCTTCCATCAACTGCTGCACTTCAGCCAGGGTCAGCGACGCCGGTTCGCGATCCTTGGGGATCTTGCCGTTCATCCTGCCGTCGCTGATGTACGGGCCGAAGCGGCCGTTCAACACCTGGATGTCGCTGCCCTCGAACTCCTTGATGATCCGGTTGCGCGCGATCTCTTCCTTCTCTTCGATCAGGAACACGGCGCGCGCCAGGTCGATGGTGTACGGGTCGTCCTCCTTCTTCAGCGAGGCATAGGTGCTGCCGCGCTTGGCGAACGGGCCGAAGCGGCCGATGCCGACGCTGACCGGCTCGCCGTTGTCCTCGCCCAGTGCGCGCGGCATCAGGAACAGCTCCAGCGCGTCTTCCAGGGAAATGGTGTGCATCGACTGGCCGGGGCGCAGCGAAGCGAACTTCGGCTTCTCCTCGGCATCTTCGGCAGTGCTGCCGATGGCGGCATAGGGCCCGAAACGGCCCAACCGCACGCTGACCGGCTTGCCGGTCTTGGGGTCGGTGCCGAGCTCGCGCGCGCCACTGGCCTCCGCGCGGTCGACCGATTCCTTCTTGTCTTCGACCAGTTCCTTGAACGGTTCCCAGAAGCGCGACATCAGCGGGATCCAGTCTTCTTCGCCACGCGAGACGGCATCGAGCTCGTCTTCAAGCTTGGCGGTGAAGTCGTAATCCACGTACTGGGTGAAGTGGCTGGACAGGAACTTGGACACCGCGCGGCCCACATCGGACGGGCGGAAGCTGCGCCCTTCCATTTCCACGTACTTGCGGAACAACAGGGTCTGGATGATCGAGGCGTAGGTCGAGGGACGGCCGATGCCGTACTCTTCCAGCGCCTTCACCAGCGCCGCTTCGGTGTAGCGCGGTGGCGGCTGGGTGAAATGCTGTTCGGCCTGGATGCGTTCCAGCGGCACGCGGTCGCCGGGCTTCATCGCCGGCAGCTTGCGGCCTTCGTCCTCGTCCTCGGCACTCTTGTTGTCCTTGCCTTCCTCGTACACGGCCAGGAAGCCGGGCACGACCACGGTGGTGCCGCTGGCACGGAACACGTGCTCGCTGCCGGCCGAAAGGTCGACGCTGACCGTGTTGAGCGTGGCCGGAATCATCTGGCAGGCCACTGCACGCTTCCAGATCAGTTCGTACAGGCGGCGCTCGTCGTCGGTGAGGAAGCGAGCGACCTGGGCCGGGGTGCGCAGGGCCGAGGTCGGGCGCACCGCTTCGTGCGCCTCCTGGGCGTTCTTCGACTTGGTCTGGTAGGTGTTGGGCTGGTCGGGCAGCGAGGCGATGCCGTAATCACGGGCGATCACGTCGCGGATCTCGGCCAGCGCATCCTGCGACAGGTTCACCGAGTCGGTACGCATGTACGAGATCAAGCCGACGGTGCCTTCGTCGCCAATCGCCACGCCTTCATACAGCTTCTGCGCCACCTGCATGGTCTTGCGGGTGGTGAAGCCGAGCTTGCGCGAGGCTTCCTGCTGCAGGGTGGAGGTGGTGAACGGCGGCGCCGGGCGGCGCTTGCGCTCCTTGCTGGCCACGTCGGTGACGTGCAGCGAGCCCTGCGCGGCCTGCTGGATGCGCATCCGCGCCGCTTCAGCGGTGTCGCCATCGGTGATGGTGAACTGCTCGAACTTCTGCCCGTCCAGCTTGATCAGCTTGGCGTTGAAGTGCTGCGACGGGTGCGCGCACTCGGCGGCGATCGACCAGTACTCGCGGGCGATGAAGGCTTCGATCTCTTCCTCGCGCTCGACGATCATGCGCAGCGCCGGGCTCTGCACGCGGCCGGCGGACAGGCCGCGCTGGACCTTGCGCCACAGCACCGGCGACAGGTTGAAACCGACCAGGTAATCCAGCGCGCGGCGCGCCTGCTGGGCATCGACCAGGTCGCTGGCGATCGCGCGCGGCTGGCTGATGGCTTCCTTGATGGCGCGCGGGGTGATCTCGGTGAACACCACGCGCTGCATGGGCTTGTCCTTGACCAGCCCGCGTTCCTTCAGGATCTCGGCGATATGCCAGCTGATCGCTTCACCCTCGCGATCCGGGTCGGTCGCCAGCAGGATGTCGTCGGCGCCCTTGGCGGCCTTGGCGATCGCGTCGACGTGCTTCTCGTTCTTGTCGATCACGTCATAGTGCATGGCGAACCCGTTGTCCGGGTCGACCGCGCCTTCCTTCGGAATCAGGTCACGCACATGCCCATACGAGGCCAGGACGGTGTAGTCCTTGCCGAGGTATTTGTTGATCGTCTTGGCCTTGGCCGGCGATTCGACGATGAGCAGGTGCTTGGGCATGGCAGCAGGGTCTGTGGGGCGAACCGTGGGGAAGGGGCCGCTAGGGTGGAGCAAATGGCCGCATTAGTGAAGCGGCCACGCGCAAATCCATAAACTGAACGCCCGGTAATGTGCCGGGCGTTCAGGTTTCACCTTATTAGAGGAATCACGCCCGGCCAGCCCGTGTCAAGCAGCCAGCCGTGAGGATGGCCGTTCAGGAGGCCATCTTGGCGATGAAGCCGACCGCGAACACCAGCAGCGCCAGGCCCACCAGCGACAGTACTGCGGTCAACACCAGTACCAGCACGGTGACGGTGCCCAGCTCGCGGCGCTGCAGGTGGGGCTGGTCGGTGTAGGCCCAGCGGTCGACCACCAGAGTGTCGCAGATCATGTCGTGCAGGCCCTGCTTGCGCTCGGTGAAGGCCGCCATCAGGAAGCCGATGCCGAGGGTGAAGCTGCTCAGCAGCATGGCCCAGTAACGACCGAACGCGCGGGCCTTGGTCAGGCGCTCGCCGTTGCCGCGGACGACCTTGATGCCGACCGCCATCTTGCCCAGCGTGGCGCCGCCCTTCGAGGCATGGAACCAGGTGTAGTACGCCATGCCGATGCAGAGGTTGATCAGGGCACTGGCCAGCTGGGCCACGATCTCGATGGCTGATTCGCCACTGCCCACCGCGCCCATGCTGGCGCCCAGGATCGCACCGAGGATGGCTCCTATCATGCTGCCGGGGATGACCAGCACGAAGTAGTCGATCATGTAGGCCGCCACGCGCTTCCAGAAGCCTGCGTAGACCACTTCACCGCCAACCACAGGCTGTGCGTGGCCACCGCTGCCGACGGCGGCTGGAGCGCTGTATGGCGAGCTGCTGAGCGCGCCGGTGCCGGGCAGCGGTGCGGTGCCGCTGTCGATGGCGGCATAGTCGCTGCGCAGGTCGAACCCGCCGCTGCTGGTGGCAGTGGTGGCATCGGCCAGCGTCTGCAGGCCGAGCTCGTCGACCACCTGGCGCAGTGCAGCCCACTGGGCCATGCCCTCGCGCCAGACCAGGGTGTCCAGGTTCAACTGGCCGCGCTGGAAGCGCTGGCGGATCTCCTGGACCGGCAGCGGGCCCTGGCGTTGCTGTCCTTCGGCGTAGTACCACTCAGTCATTGCATGTTCCCTGTTGAATCATCCTTGGAGGTGCTGGCGTGCGCGTGGCTCAGCCGCGGCACGTCGGCGGCAGGTACTTGTCGTTGCTTTCGCCACTGCATTCCCACCGGCCGCTGTCGCGATCGTATTCCAGCCACAGCAGGTCGCCGTCGATGCCCTTGCCTGGTACCGCCAGCGTTGCTTCGATGCCGCAGTGACCGTTGTTGAAGCGGCCGATGTTCACCGCCGACAGGCCCGCGTTGGCGAAGTCGCCCGGGGCCGGGAAGCCGGCGTCATTGGCACCCGGGCAGCGCCCTTCGTCATCGGCGAAATGCTGCACCTGGTCCTTCAGCGGCTGCAGCGCGGCCACGGCGCCGGCGACTTTGCTGCGCACGGTGTAGTCGTTGTAGGCCGGCAGCGCGATGGCGGCCAGGATGGCCACGATCGGGACCAGTACCAGCAACAGGGCACCACCGATGATGGCGGTCAGCGCACAGCCGGACAGCTTCTTTTTCGGTGCCGGCAGGACGGTGGCCGATGCACTGGCGGCGTAGGGCGTGGACGCCGGCAGTACCGGCGGCTGCGGCGGAGGCGGTGCGACGGGTTCCGGTTCCGGTTCGGGTTCGACCGGCGGTACGGCGGCGTCCAGCGCCGGCACGATCAGGCCGAGTTCGTCCACGACGGTGCGCAACGGCTGCCATTGCGGCAGTCCGTCGCGCCAGACCAGGGTGTCCAGGGTGATCTGGTTGTTGCGGAACAGCTCGACCAATTGTTCCGCCGGCAGCGGACCTTGCTGCCGGTTGCCTTCTGCATGGAACCACTCGCTCACGGGGACGCTCCTGAATGCGCTATGCCCCCAAGTGTACGGTCAGTGCAGGGGTTCTGGCTCGTCCATGAACATCTGCGTCTCCATCCAGGCATAGGCCGCTTCGGAGCCAGGCTGGTTGAACAGCACCATCAGTACGACCCATTTCAGGTCGTCCAGGTCCAGTTCGTCCTGGTCCAAGGCCATCGCCCGGTCCAGCACCAGTTCGCGCTGGTCGGCGTCGAGGATGCCGTGCTGTTCCAGGTACAGCAGGAAGCCGCGGCATTCCACGTCCAGCTTGTCCAGCTCGGGGCCGTGGTAGACGCGCACGGGGCCGTCGACCCGTGCCTGGGCCACGCTCGGCCGCTGCGCGGCCAGGGCGTCGAGCCAGTCGAACGCCTTGTTGATCTCGGTTGGGCTGAAACCGGCCTGGATCAGGCCGTTCTGGAGCGAATCGCGGTCACGGATCAGGTCCGCGTCTTCGCTGAAATAGTGTTCAAACAGGTACAGCAGTACGTCCAGGATGCTCTCTTTCATTGCCCCTCGGCCTGCGTCGCGCGACGCTGTGGAGGTGAAGAAACTAGGGAGTTCGACAGTAGCGGCCGTGTACGCACACCACGATTCCCGCCAGTTCCATGGCCAGCAGCATGGAGGACACCTGGGGCGCCGTCAATCCACAGCGTGTGATCAGTGAATCCATACTGCTTGGGTCGTGGTCCAGGGCCCGCCACAAGCACTGGTAGTCAGGGTCGTCGGCCCAGCGCGCCGGCAGGAGCGCCGGCGGTGCCTGTTCAGTGGGGGTGCCCAGCCGTGATTGCAAGCCCGGCAGCTGCTGGCGAAGGGCAGGGGCCAGCAGTTCCAGCACTTCCTCGGGGCGCTCGACCAGTGCGGCCCCTTCACGGATCAGCCGGTGGCAGCCCGCAGCGCGTGGGTTGAGTACCGAGCCGGGCAGGGCACAGACTTCACGGCCCGCCTCGGCAGCCAGCCGTGCGGTGATCAGGGCGCCGGAGCGTTGCGCGGCCTCGACCACCACCGTCGCCAGCGCCAGCCCGGCCACCAGGCGGTTGCGCGCGGGGAAGTGGCCCGGGCGTGCCGGTGTGCCGGGCAGGTACTCGCTGAGCACCGCGCCCCCGGCGGCGATCCGCCCCTGCAACCGTTGGTGGCTGTCCGGATAGGCCCGATCAGGGCCGGTTCCGATCACCGCCACGGTGCAGCCGCCTGCCTCCAGTGTGGCCAGGTGGGCGGCCGCGTCGATGCCGGCCGCCAGGCCACTGGTTACGGCCAGTCCGGCCTCGACGAAGCAGCCGGCAAAGCGCGCGGCCAGCGCGCGTCCTCCCGGGGTTGGCGAGCGGCTGCCGACCAGCGCCACCGAGGGGCGCCAGGCCAGGCTCGGATCGCCCGCCACGAACAGCGCCAGTGGCGGGTTCGGGACGTCCAGCAGGGGCGGCGGAAAGGCCGCATCGGCGAAGGACAGCAGATGGTGGTCGTCGTCTTCCAGCCAGTGCCGCGCCACGGTCCAGGCGCGGGCGTCGGGGTGTTCCAGTGCAGCGCACTGCTCTGGCGTGCAACCGTGCGCGCGCCAGTTCGCGGCGCCCTGCGCGATCGCGGTCTGCGCGCTGCCCGCGGCCTGCAGCAGGGACCGCCGTGGCGCCAGCGCGCCGCCTGCCATCACCAGGCGCAGCAGCGCCTCATCAGCTTGCTTGGTCATTCCCCCACTATCGAGCGCATGCAACAAAGGCGCCCTAGGGCGCCTTCGCATGTGGCTGTCAGGTTTTGCCGGAGACCGCCCCTGTAGAGTCGACTGTCAGTCGACTACCGCGCGCAGCGCGGGCGCTTTCGGGGGGCGGTGAAGAGCAGTCGACCAACAGTCGACTCTACCGCGCGTCCGGGTGCAGCGCGTTGTACCCCACGCGCACCGGCTTCACGCCCTGCATCACCAGCGCGTAGCTGACATTGTCGAAGGTGCGGAACACCATGGCATGCGCCGCGTACTCGTCCGGCAGCGAGACCCGGCCGGCGCCGGTGCTGAGCGAATCGTCCATGCGCGACGAGGTCGGGTACTTCATGCGGTGCGCCACGTGGCGGCCCGGGCGCCACAGCGAGAACACGGTGCCGTTGTCCACGCCCTGCGCGCGGCCTGCCGAGATCGCGATCACATCGCGCGGACCAGCAGCAGTGAACATGTCGGTGACGGCCAGCACGCGCACGTCGACGCCCTCGACACCGGCGGCGGGGACATGGGGCACGAACTGCAGGTCGTACGGCCTGGCCTCGATCGGCACCAGGCGGTCGCCGGCACGCACCTCGCGGCCGCCTTCGTTCTTGTCCAGCACCAGGGTGGACGCCTCGACCTTGCCTCCGGCGACATGGGTGATGGTGCCGGTGGCGACCTGGGCCAGCTCATAGCCGAGCACGCCGCGGCGGTGGTTGGGTGCGCTGTAGGCGCGCCACAGGTTGCCGCTGCCCGGGGTGACGTCGCCGTTGGCGGTCAGGTCCTCGGTCGGCTTGGGCTGGGCGTAGCGCACGGTCGGGCGGACAACCGCCCAGCGCTGGCCCACCTGGGCGTCGGCCAGGCGCACATAGACGGCGTGGCCGCTGGTGGCACGCAGGCGTTCCTCTTCCAAGCCGGCCACGTAGGGCAGCTGCTCGATGCTGTCGACCACGCTCAGCTGCTTCAGGAACGGCTCGACCTGGGCCAGCGGAATGGCGTCGATCGGGGCCTCCTGGCGTGGGCCGGGCCGGGCCGCCACGGTCACCCGGTCCAGGTAGGCCAGGCTCAGGACGTCACCGGGATAGATCAGGTGCGGATTGGCGATCTGCGGATTGGCCTGCCAGATCTCCGGCCACAGCCACGGCTTCTGCAGGAAACGTGCGGCGATATCCCACAACGTATCCCCTTTTCGGACCACATAGGTGTCCGGGTGCCCGCCATTCACTTCCACGGCGGTAGCATAGGCAGCCACGGTCAGCATCGCCGCGGCGACGACCGTACGAAAACGAAGCAACATAGGTGTGAAGCCCTGATTCCCCAACAGGTCCGCGCACTATAGTCCAGAAACCGGGGCGCAAGGCAAGCGTTGGAGCTAGAATCTGCGACGTATGCCGGCGTGCCGGCCCCCTATCCGGAAACAGCCATGGCCCTTCTCCCCATTCTCGAGTTCCCCGATCCGCGCCTGCGTACCAAGGCCGCGTTGATCGAAGCTGCCGAAGTCACCACGCCGGCCTTCCAGGAACTGATCGACAACATGTTCCTGACCATGTACGACGCCCCGGGCATCGGCCTGGCCGCCACCCAGGTGGACGTGCACAAGCGCTTCATGGTCATCGACGTCAGCGAAGAAAAGAATGAACCGCATGTGTTCATCAATCCGGAAATCGTCGCCAAGGACGGGGGCCGGGTGTACCAGGAGGGCTGCCTGTCGGTTCCGGGCATCTTCGCCGACGTGACCCGTGCCGACACCATCACCGTGAAGTACCTGGACCGCAACGGCCAGGAACAGCAGATGGAGGCTGGTGACGTGCTGGCCACCTGCATCCAGCACGAGATGGATCACCTGGACGGCAAGCTGTTCATCGACTATCTGTCGCCGCTCAAGCGCGAGATGGTGCGCAAGAAGCTGGCCAAGCAGCGCAAGCACGTGGCGTGATCGCCAATCCGGGCCACCCTTCGGGTGGCCCGTGCCTGCGCGGCTCGCGCGGGCTCTACGGCGCCGGCCGACGGCGCCGTTTTCTTTCCTGCACGAATCCATCCTGCAAGTGGGGTAGCCATGAGGATTGTCTTTGCCGGTACGCCGGAATTCGCGGTGTCGTCGCTGCGCGCGGCTGCGCGCCACCATGAGGTCGTGGCCGTCTATACCCAGCCTGATCGCCCGGCCGGCCGAGGCCGTGGCCTGGCGCCTTCGCCGGTCAAGCTCGAAGCCGTGGCCCGTGGCATTCCGGTCTACCAGCCGGAGTCGCTGAAGGACGCGGCCGCCCAGCAGCAGTTGCGCGACCTGCAGCCGGACCTGATGGTGGTGGTGGCCTATGGCCTGATCCTGCCCAAGGCAGTACTGGCCATCCCGACCCATGGTTGCTGGAACGTGCATGCCTCGCTGCTGCCGCGCTGGCGCGGCGCTGCGCCGATCCAGCGTGCGATCCAGGCTGGTGACGCGAAGACCGGGGTGTGCCTGATGCAGATGGAGGCTGGCCTGGATACCGGCCCGGTGCTGCTGCACCAGGAGCTGCCGATCGCCGCCACCGATACCGGCGGCCAGCTGCACGACAAGCTGGCCGAGCTTGGTGCCCAGGTGTTGTCCGATGGCCTGGGCCTGCTGCGTGCGGGCATCAAGCCGATCGCGCGACCGCAGCCGGAACAGGGCGTGACGTACGCGCACAAGCTGGACAAGGCCGAAGCCAGGCTGGACTGGGCGCAGGACGCCGACGCGCTGGCGCGTACCGTGCGCGCGTTCAATCCGTGGCCGATCGCCGAGGCAACGCTGGCTGGCGAACGCGTGCGCATCCATGGTGCGGTGGCACTGGAGGCAGACCACGGCCAGGCGCCGGGCACCGTGCTGGCCGCCGGCCGCGACGGCATCGACATTGCCTGTGGCCAGGGCGCGCTGCGCCTGCGCGTGCTGCAGCGTGAAGGCGGCAAGGCGATCACCGCTGCCGATTACCTCAACGCTCGCCGCGACCTGCGCGTGGGGGCATAAGCGGTGTCCAAGCAGAACGATTTCTCCGTCGCCAAGGCGGCACCGGGCGCGGCCACGCGCATGCTGGCCGCACGCGTGCTGGCACAGGTGTTCACCCGTGGCCGTTCGCTGAAGGCCGAACTGGCCTGGGCGCTGCCGAAGCTGGCCGACAGCCGCGACCGCGCGCTGCTGGAAGCCCTGTGTTTCGCTGTGCTGCGCCGTCGCAGCACCTATGACGCGGCCTTGCAGGCCTGGATGCAGAAGCCGCTGTCGGCGCGCGATGCCGACCTGCGCACGCTGCTGATGGTCGGTTTCGCCCAGCTGGACGTGCTCGAACTGCCTGCGCACGCAGCGCTTTCGGCTACGGTCGATGCGGCGCGCGCGCTGGGCCGTGAGCGCCAGGCAGGCCTGGTCAACGCGATCCTGCGCCGCGCCCAGCGCGAGGGGTTCCCCGAACAGCCTGCGCGCGACGCCTTCCCGGAATGGTTGGCTGATGCGATCGAGCGCGACTGGCCGGCGCAGGCCGAAGCGATCTTCAGCGCCAGCCTGCAACCCGCGCGCTTGTGGCTGCGTGCCAACCGCCAGCATGGCGGTCGCGACAAGGCCCTGGCGACGCTGGCCGAGGCCGGCATTGCCGCTGAAGCCACTGCACTGTGCGCCGATGCGTTGCGCCTGGCGACCCCCGTTGCCGTGAACCAGCTGCCGGGCTTCGGCGATGGTGCACTGTCGGTGCAGGACCTGTCGGCGCAATGCGCGGCCGATGCGCTGGCACCCGCGACCGGTGCCCGCGTGCTGGATGCCTGCGCGGCACCCGGCGGCAAATCGGCGCATCTGCTGGAGCGTGACCCGAGCCTGCGCCTGCTGGCGCTGGATATCGACGCGCGCCGTCTGGCCCGGGCACGTGACACTTACACCCGCACCGGTGTGGGCGAGCATGCGCAGACCCTGGTCGCCGATGCCAGCGATCCCGGTTCGTGGTGGGACGGCGTGCCGTTCGACGCGATCCTGCTGGATGCGCCATGTTCGGCCACGGGCGTGATCCGCCGCCAGCCGGATGTGATGTTCCACCGTCGCGCCGAGGACGTCGATGCACTGGTGGGCGTGCAGGCGCGCCTGCTGGAAGCCTGCTGGTCGATGCTGCGCCCGGGCGGCGTGCTGCTGTACGCCACCTGCTCGATCCTGCGCGCCGAGAACATCGATCAGGTGCGTGCGTTCCTGAAGTGGCATCCGGACGCGGTGGCGCAGCCGCTGGGCGATGCGTTCGGCGTGGATTGCGAAGGCGTGGCACGCCAGCGACTGCCTGGTGACAACGATGCTGACGGTTTCTTCTACGCGCGTCTGATAAAAGCAGCCTGACCCCCGCTGCCGTTTCGAGTCCCATGCTGAAGACCCACGCGTCGCGCCAGACGTGGTTGTTCGTGGTGGTGGCCCTGCTGGTGCTGGGGGCCGGGCTCGGTCTCCGCGATCCGTGGCCCTCTGACGAACCACGCTTCGCGCTGGTGGCCAGGCAGATGGTCGACAGCGGTTACTGGTTGTTCCCGCATCGCGGTACCGAGCTGTATTCGGACAAGCCGCCGATGCTGATGTGGTGGCAGGCCTCGCTGTATGGCCTGGTTGGCCACTGGCGCGTGGCCTTCCTGCTGCCCTCGCTGCTGGCCGCATTGGGCACGCTGTGGTGCGTGGTCGATCTGGGGCGCCGGCTGTGGACGCGGCAGGTCGGGCTCTGCGCGGGGTGGGCACTGCTGTTCGCGCTGCAGTTCACCTTCCAGGCGAAGAAGGCGCAGATCGATCCGCTGCTGGTGCTGTTCATCACCCTGGCCAACTATGGCCTGCTGCGCCACCTGCTGCTGGGCCCGGCCTGGCGCTGGTGGTGGCTGGGCTGGTTCTTTGCCGGTATCGGGGTGATCACCAAGGGCGTGGGCATGCTGGCGCTGCTGATGATCGTGCCGGCGGCCATCGCTGCAGCCCTGCAGTGGCCCCGTGTTTCCCTGCACGCACGCGATGGCCGCTTCTGGCTGGCACCGCTGGCCTTCCTGCTGGCGATATCGCTGTGGCTGGCGCCGATGCTGCTGGCCGCGCTGGGCACCGGATCGGACGAGTACCGCGGCTACATCAACGACATCCTGGTGCGGCAGACGGCCCGCCGCTACACGCAGTCCTGGGACCATCACCAGCCGTGGTGGTACTTCTTCGGTGTCATGCCAACGATGTGGATACCCGCGTTCCTGGTGCTGCCATGGGCGATCCCGGCGTGGCGGCGGCGCCTGTGCCGCCGCGATCCACGCTACCTGCTGCCGCTGGCGTGGTGGTTGCTGGTCGTGCTGTTCTTCTCGATTCCCCAGGGCAAGCGTGATGTCTACATCCTGCCGGCGCTGCCGATGTTCTGCCTGGCGCTGGCGCCGCTGCTGCCCGGGCTGCTGAAGCGGCGCGATGTGCAGCGCGTGCTGGGAGGGTTTGCCGCGTTGCTGGCACTGGGATTGAGCCTGGTCGGGGCGCTCGCGTTGCTGGGTGATCCGCGCTTCGAGGTGAACCTTGCCCATGGACGCGGATTGACGCCGGGCGCGACCGATGCATTGGCGTGGACGGCGCTGGCGATGGCGATCTGGTCGGCGTTGAGCCTGTGGGCGTGCGGGCGCCGACGTCGGCACGTTGCCTTGGTCTCTACCCTGGCCGGGGTATGGGTGCTGTATAGCCTGGTCGGTTATCCGGTGTTGAACGATTCCAGCTCGGCCCGTGGCCTGATGCGTGAGGTCAGCGCACGCATCGGTCCGCAGGCCGAGCTGGGATTGGTGGCATGGAAAGAGCAGAACCTGCTGATGGCCGATCGCGCGGCGGCCACCTTTGGATTCGAAGCGCGTTGGCATCAACAGCTGCAGGCGGCCGTGCGCTGGCAGCGGCTGGTTCCGCAGCACCGCTGGCTGCTGGTGAACGAAGATGCGATGCAGGCCTGCATTGACCGTGCGCAGGCCGAAATGGCAGGCATTTCCAATCGTCGCCGCTGGTGGCTTGTGCCTGCCGATGCGGTCGCCGGCACCTGCCGGCCGTCGGCGGCGGAACTCGAGCACGAGCGCCGCCTGCAGGGGCCCGGCCTTACCGATTAAGCGTTCGGGCAATGTGGCTCAGGTGCTGGCCAAGGCGGCGTGATAGCTGGCCAGGGTCGCCCCGGCGAAGGTCTGCAGGCCGAACTCACGCTCTGCATGGCGGCGGGCGGCCATGCCCATCGCCGGCAGCGCCTGGCGTTGTTCATACATCGCCTGGACCTGTGCGGCGATGGCGGCCACGTTGCGGGTGGGCACGACCCAGCCGTCGACTCCCTGCTCGATGTTTTCCGGCAGCCCCGCGTAGTCGCTGACCAGCATCGGCCTGGCGCTGGCCATCATTTCGCGGCAGGCGAAGGAAATTGTTTCGATGTCGTTGGACAGCACGAAGCCGACGTCGCCGGCGGCGATCAGTGGGCGCGTATCGGCCAGCAGTCCGGTGAAGTGGACCTGCGTGGCGACATCGCCGAGGGCCTGCACCTGCGCGCGTTGCTGCGCGTTGGGCAGGTGACCTGCGACCGCCATGTGTACGTGCGGCCGGATCGCGTCGGGGAGCAGGGCAATGGCCTGCGCAAGGTCGATCCAGCCCTTGTAGTCATCGGTGCCGGCGTTGCTGACCAGCAGCAGCGCATCCGGATCCTGCGTCCATTGCTGCCGCATTGCCTGGCCGGCGTCGGCCGGCAGCGGCGCGAAGCGGTCCAGGTCGACGCCGTTGCGGACCACATCGATCGGGCAGCGCCGGTACGGGCCCTGCTCCAGCAGGCGCCCGGTGTGTGCCGAAACCGCAATCACGCGGTCGGTGGCCCAGCGGGCCCTGAAGGCATTGCCAAGCGTACGGGTGGGCTTGCTGTTGTGCTTGGTCAGGATGATCGGCGGGCGGCGCATGCCGAGCAGTCCCTGCATCACGAAGCGGTGATCACGAGCACCGTTGACGTGGACCAGGTCGATGCCCTCGTCCCGCACCAGCCGGCGCAGCGCATGCTGTTCGGCCAGTTGTCGTGGCAAGGTCGGCAGGCCGCTGCCAAAGGCCATCGGCAGCGGGGTGGCGATTCCTTCCTCGGCCACCGTGCGCAGCAGGCGGCTGTCGGCGGGGGCTGCGACATGGACCGTGTGCTGGCCATGCAGGGCGCGCGCCAGGGACACGATGTACGTGGTGTGGCCGCCACCGTCGCCATAGTGGAAGTTGGTGTACAGGATTTTCATGGGGGATCTTCAGGCAACGCGCGGCAAGTGTGACACAGCCGGCTCAGGGCCGTTCCTCAGGGGCTGGAGGATCGGCCACCGCCTGGCCGTTGCCCAGCATCCACAGCATGATGGTCTTCTGCCGTACGTAGTTGGCACGCACATAGGCATAGACCAGGCCGTGCCAGCCGTCGCGGAAGCCGCCGCGGAACAGGAAGCCACGCCAGAACCGCCAGGCCGGCGCCAGCACCAGCTTGCCCAGCGTGGCGCGCTTGCCACGCGCGAACTCGTGCTCGGCCATCATCCGTGCATACTTCTCGGTCTTGGCCAGCTGCTGCTGCAACGATCGATAGGGATAGTGGATGAGATCGCCGCGCAGGGTGCCGACGCTGCCATCGACGCTGGCCGCCTCGTGGATCTCGCGCTTGCCGCGCCAGCCGCCCTGGCGGCGGTCGAACAGGCGCATCACCCGGTCCGGGTAGGCATTGCCGTGGCGCAGGAACCTGCCAAAGTATTCGGACAGGCGGGCGAAGCGGTAGCCGGCGTGACCGGCGAAGCCGCCGTCACGGGCCTGTTCGATGGCCGCACGCAGCTCGGGGCTGATGCGCTCGTCGGCATCCAGGCACAGTACCCAGTCGTGGCTGGCCTGCTCGACGCAGAACGCCTTCTGGCTGCGGAAGCCCTCGAACCGACGCTGCAGCACGCGGGCACCGGCAGCCTCGGCAATGGCCACGGTCGCATCGGTGGACTGCGAGTCCACCACCACGATCTCATCGCAGAAGGCCAGCGAGGCCAGGCAGTCGCCGATGCGTCCGGCCTCGTTGAACGCGATAATGCACGCCGAGATGCGAGGCCGTTCGATGGGAGCGGTCGTGGAGGACATGATGGCCGGGTACCTGTTGTTTGCGACGGAGCGCTATGCGCTGCCTATTCTCGCCCCGTTGGCGCAGGCGTTGCACGCGTCCGGGCAGGAGGTTGCGGCCTGGTTCGAAGGCGGCGCGGCCGGCAGCAGCCTGCCGGGGGTGGCCAACGTCGGCCTGAAGCAGGCCCTGGCAATGCGCCCGCGGGCGGTGTTCAGCGCGGCCAACTGGGTGCCGACCTTCCTTTCGGGGGCCAAGGTGCAGCTGTTCCATGGCTTCAACGTGGAAAAGCGCGACAGCGCGCGCGGCCACTTCCGGGTGCGCGGCACGTTCGATCTGTACTGCACGCAGGGGCCGGCCACCACGACGCCGTTCCGCGAGATCGCGGCCCAGCAGGGCCACTTCGCGGTGGCCGAGACCGGCTGGCCGAAGCTGGACCCGCTGTTCCGCGATGACGGTGGCGAGAGCGCCGCACTGCGCGCGCCGGCCGGCGATCGCCCGGTGATCCTGTTTGGTTCCACCTTCACCGAGCGGCTGAGTGCGGCACCGCACCTGCATGCGCAGATCGCCGCCGATATCGCTGCCGGTGGGCGCTACTGGCTGCTGACCCTGCATCCCAAATGTCCGCCGGAACTGTTCGAGCGCTACCGCGGGCTGGCCGGTGCCAATGCCCGCTTCATCGAGCCGGAGCAGGTGATGGCCGCGCAGCGCGCCGCCGATGTGCTGGTGTCGGACACCTCGTCGATCGTTTCGGAGTTCATCGTCCAGCACAAGCCGGTGGTGACCTTCCGCAACCGCGTGCCGAAGCCGCACATGATTGATTTCGACGACCCGGCACAGCTGCCGGCGATGCTGCAGCGCGCGCTGCATCCGGACGCCGCGCTGCAGGCGGAAATCGTGCGTTACGCCGATGCCATCCATCCGTACCGCGACGGCCTGTCCAGCGAGCGGGTAATCGCGGCCACCGAGGATTTCCTGTCCGGTGAAATGGGTGCGCTGCGCCGCAAGCCTCTCGGCAGCTGGGTGCGCGATCTGCAGATCCGAAGGGACCTGGGCTATTGGGGCCCCTCGCAGCGATGATGCCTCGCTGACCCTGCTCGCGGTAGTGCCGGCCGCTGGCCGGCAAACCGGGGGATGTGCAGTTGCCGGCCAGCGGCCGGCACGACCTGATTCAGGCCGGGATCCGACCCCGCATCACCAGCGCAGTTTGCGCCGCGCCAGCGCGGCCGCCAGTTGATCCATCGCCTGCTGTGCCTGTGCCTGCGGCAGATGGTGCAGGGTGAGTGCCACGTCGCCATGCGCACCGGCGGTATCCAGTTGCAGGCTGCTGGTGCCCAGCACCTTGTCCAGCGGTGAACGCTGCAGGCGCAGGCCCTGCACCTTGTCCAGCTCGGCCCAGCGCCACCAGCGTTTCCACCAGCCGCCGCGCACGGCCACATAGTGCTCGTCCAGATACCAGCCCATGCGTGCCATCTGACGGTGTGCGACCAACAACGCGACCGGCAGCCAGGCCAGCACGACCAGGCCCCATGGGCCCCAGCGCCAGTACGCGGCGGCGGCCAGCAGCGGCACCAGCAGCAGCGCGCCCAGGCACAGCCGCCACCAGCCACGCTGCGGGATGGACTGCCATTGCGCCGGTGGCCAGTGCAGCTGGGGGAGCAGGTGCTGCACCAGTTGCGTGCAATGCTCGCGGGTTGCCAGCGGCGCCAGTTCGCGCAGGGCGCGGTCCTCATCACGCGAAGGGCCACCGGCGGCACTGTCGATGCGCAGCTGGCGCAGCCCGAACCAGCGCTGCAGGGTGCCTTCGCGCAGCGTCCAGGCCTGGATGCGGCGACGTGCCACGCTGCTGCGGGTGCGGCTGAGCATCCCGGCCGACACCGTCAGGCGGCGGTCCTGCTCGACGAGGGTGAAGCCGTGGTAACGCAACAGGGTCAGTACCACCGACAGCACGCGCAGCGCCAGCCAGCCCAGCAGCAGGGCCGCCGCCGCCAGCAGCAACGCGCCGGTCACGCCGGGATGCAGGTGGCTGGCATAGCCGAAGGCTTCGCGGCCGCCGCGCTGGATGGCATCGTCCATCACCGGCCGCGGCACTGTCTGGAACAGGACGCCGAACGCGGCGACTGCCAGTGCCCAGCCGCGGTTGGAGAGCAGTCCCATGCGCACCACGTCCCAGCTGGACAGTCGCAGCAGTACGCGTTCGCTGTCGACGTCGGCAATGGGCGGTGCATCGACGGCGTCGTTGGCCTGCGGCGCCTGCCCGCGCTGGCGGACCAGCCGTTCCAGCGCCAGTGCCTGGTCCAGCTTCAGTACCCGCATCTCCGCTTCAGGGCGCACACCGCCGGCCGATTCCAGGCGCAGCTCGGCCACGCCGAACAGGCGGTGCAGCGGGTTCTGCCGCACTTCCACGTTGTGGATGCGGGCGAACGGGATCTCGCGGCGGTTGCGCGCCAACAGGCCACTGCGCACGGTGATCGCATCGCTGCCGATGCGGTAGCGGTAGCTGAGGTACTGCATCACCGACACCAGGACCAGGGCGGCAATTGCCGTCAGCGGAATCAGCTGCGCCCACATCGGATCGCGGTCGCCGCGCTGGCCGAACACCAGCAGCGCGGCCAGTGGCAGGAAGTAGTGGCGCAGCTGCATCAGCAGCACGAACAGCCACGACCACGGGTGCAGGCGGTGGTCCTCGGTACCGGTGGGCGGCGGTGCAGGCAGGGGCGGCGGCAGGCTCACAGGGCGTCGGCGTCCTGGTCGAGCTGGTGGGACAGGGTGTCGCGCAGGCGCTCGGCATCCGCCTCGTCCAGGCCGCTCACGGTCACCGCGCTCATGCGGGTGCCTGCGGTGTGCACGATCAGCGTGGCCAGGCCGGCACGGCGCTCCAGCGGGCCCCGGCGCAGATCGAGATGCTGCACTCGCGACAGGGGAATGCGCGTCTCCAGCTGCCACATGAGGTCGCGGCGCAGGCCCAGGCCCTGTGCGTCCAGCCGCCAACGGGTGCGGACCAGGCGTCGACGGCCCAGCCACGCACCAAAAGCCACACCCATCAGCAGCCCGGCTGCAGCGGTCCACAGGCCACCGGGCAGATCGAAGAACCACGCCGCCGCCGCCAGTGGCAGGCCCGGGACGAACAGGCCGCCAAAGGCACCTTCCAGTGCGGCCAGGCGGGCTGCGCGTTGCGGCAGTGACTGCCAGTCGGTGGCGGGTGGTGCAGGAATCGTGGCGTCGGTCACGCGGGCTCCGTCAGGCAGCAGGGCGGGCGGTAGCGGCCGTGGCCGCACCGCGCAGACGGTAGCAGGTCGGCTGCGTTACTGGGCAGCCTGGATCAGCGCATCGACATCCAGCAGGTGGCCGGCACGGTCGGCCTTGGTGCGCAGGTAGTTCTCGTTCTCGGCAGTGATCTCGCCGGTGACCGGAATGCAGTCCAGCACTTCGATGCCAGCATTGCGCAGGCGCTGTGCCTTGGTCGGGTTGTTGCTGAGCAGCGCCACGCGCGAAATGCCCAGGCCACGCAGCATCGCCACCGCGCTGCCGTAGCGCCGCTCGTCGGCACCGAAGCCCAGCTGCGCATCGGCGTCGATGGTATCCAGGCCGTCGTGCTGGTAGCCATAGGCGCGCATCTTGGCGGCGATGCCGGTGCCGCGGCCTTCCTGGTCCAGGTACAGCAGCACGCCACCGCCCAGGTCCTTCAGCTTGCGCAGGCCACGCCGCAGCTGGTCGCCGCAGTCGCACTTGAGTGAACCGAACAGATCGCCGGTCAGGCACGAAGAATGCACGCGTACCGGCACCACTGCCGACAGGTCCGGCTCGCCGACGATGATCGCGACCTGGTCGCGCTGCGCCACGCCGCCGCGGAAGACTGCAAAGGTGGTCATGCCGACGTCGCGCAGCGGAACCGGCGAACGCGCCACCAGTTCGTAGTCGTGGGCCGCATGTGCTGCGCCTTCGGCCAGGTCGCACAGGGCCACCTCGGCCGCACCGTCGAAAGTGTGGTCATCGACGTCCAGGCGCACCGCGACCATCGCTGGCAGCAGCAGACCCAGGCGGGCAAGCTCCACCGCGCCGGCATCGAAGGCGTCGCCGGCGCTCCAACTTTCGGGCATCGGCCCGGGTTCGCGCAGGTAGCCCAGCGAGGGCAGGGCCTCGAAGGCCACGCCGCTCAGCGGCAGGCGCGCGCCCTGTGGTGCCTCCACGCCGAGCACGCGGGCGCGGGTGGCGGTCAGGAACAGGTAATGGCGCTCGCGGGCGGCAGCGGCGAAGGCGGCGAAGCTGCTGGTCGTGGCGCTGTCCAGCGCGATCACCGCCAGGCGCTGGCCCTGGCCATCGTGGAGCAGCACCGGGCGACCGGCGCGCAGTTCGGCCACCGCGCGTTCGCAGCGGATCGCGGCCGGATCGCCGAACAGGGAAGAAGCAGCAGGCATGGCAGGACCGGGGGAGGCGGACATCGCAGTCTCTATGGGGGCGCCGGCGTCGTATTCAACGTGGTGCGGCCAGTGGTCGCAGGCGGCCGTCAGTGGGGGTGTTCCTCAGTTGCGTACGGGTCTTCCTCGCTACTGCCCGGTGGCCGCAGCGTATAGCGCTTGTAGGTCCACTGGTACTGCGCCGGGTCGCGGCGGGCGATGCGTTCGATACCGGCGTTGAGGGCGGTGGCCGCCACCAGCGGGTCCGGATCGGCCACGGTCGGGTCGGTCGGCTCGATGTGCAGCGCGAACTCCATGTCCGGCCCGATGCGTTCGCACCAGCCATAGAGCACGGTGGCACCCGTGCGTTCGGCCAGCCGGTTGACCAGGGTCATGGTCAGCGCCTGCACGCCGAAGAACGGCACGAACACGCCATCGCCGGCCTTGGGCTGCTGGTCGGGCAGGATGCCGGTGGCGCCGCCGTCCTTGAGCACCTTGAACAGCTGGCGCACGGCCGGGCCTTCGGCGCGCACCTGCTGTACGTTCTGGCCGCCGCGCACCAGCTGCAGGAAGGCATCGCTGGCCTCGTCCTCCGGCGGCTTGTAGACGATGGCGATCTGCCCGCGCGAGGCCAGCCACTGGTTCAGCAGCTCCCAGTTGCCGAAGTGCGGCGCGGCCACGATCACGCCCTTGCCGCTGGCCAGGGCGGCGTCGTACAGGGCCTCGCCATGGCGCTGCTTCAGGTGCCGGCGCAGGTTGTCGGCCGGCGCCTGGCTCCACAGCCGCAGGGTTTCGATGGCCTGCAGCGCGGTGGAGCGCAGCAGATCACGGTGCAGGCGGTCGCGCGCGGCGCCATCCAGCTCCGGGTAGGCCAGTTCCAGGTTGCGCCGGGTGACGCGGCTCTCACGGGCATTGAGGGCGATCCACGCCCACGCCAGGGCGCGCGCGAACGCCCGCAGCAGCGGCCAGGGCAGGCGGGCGAACAGGGTGGTGGCGCGGTAGACCAGCCGGGCTTTGCGTTGCGGATTCATCGGCGCCAGTTTAGCCAAGGGCGCTGCTATCGTGGCCGGCCCTGTTCATTGGAAGCCCACGATGCTCGTCCTGATCCAGCGTGTCAGCCAGGCCGCCGTCCATGTCGACGATGAGGCCGTGGGGCAGATCGGCCCTGGCCTGTTGGCCCTGGTCGGCATGGAGCCGGGCGATACCGAGGCCCAGTTGCGGCGGATGGCCGAGCGCCTGCTGGGCTACCGGGTATTCGCCGACGAGGCCGGGAAGATGAACCGCTCGCTGCGCGATACCGGCGGCGGCCTGCTGCTGGTCAGCCAGTTCACCCTGGCCGCCGACACCCGTTCGGGCATGCGGCCGAGCTTCACCACGGCCGCGCCGCCGGAAGAGGCTGAACGCGGGTTCAATCGATTTGTCGAGATCTGTCGTGAAAATCACGCGCCAGGGGTGGAAACGGGCCGATTTGGTGCCCATATGGTCGTCAGCCTGGTCAATGACGGTCCCGTGACCTTCCTTCTCCGGCCCTGAGCCTGCGGGACCACCGCCCGGCAGGCAGGGCCCCGGGCTGGTATAATGCTACGTTCCCTATTTCTCCCTGCCGGTGGCGCGAGCACTACATGGCCAACGAACGTCCTGCCCAATCCGAAATCAAGCAACTGATCAGCAAGGGCCTGGAACAGGGCTACCTGACCTACGCCGAAGTCAATGACCATCTGCCGGACGACATGGTCGACCCGGAACAGATCGAAGACATCATCGGCATGATCAACGGCATGGGCATCGATGTCCATGAAGTTGCGCCGGATGTGGAAACCCTGCTTCTCAACGATGGCAACACCGGCAACCGCGAAGTCGATGACACCGCGGCTGAAGAAGCTGCCGCTGCGCTGAGCGCGCTCGACACCGAAGGTGGCCGTACCACCGACCCGGTGCGCATGTACATGCGCGAAATGGGCACCGTCGAGCTGCTGACCCGCGAAGGCGAAATCGCTATCGCCAAGCGCATCGAGGAAGGCCTTTCGCAGGTCCAGGCGGCCCTGGGCCAGTTCCCGGTTTCGGTCGAGTCGCTGCTGAACGACTACGAAGCCCACAAGGAAGGCAAGAAGCGCCTGGCCGAAGTGATCGTCGGCTTCAACGACCTGGTCGACGAAGAGCCGGCGCCGCCGGCGGTCGCTGCCGATGACAGCGCCGATGCGGACGCCGAAGGCGACGAGGACGAGGACGACGATGTCGACGGTGGCGATGAAGAAGCCGCACCGACCGGTCCGGATCCGGAGGAAGTCGCCGCGCGCATGCAGGCGCTGAGCGATGCCTTCAACGCCTTCAAGAAGGCCGCGACCAAGGGCGACAAGAAGAACCTGCCGCGCCTGCGCGAAGAAATGTCGGCGGTGTTCGTCACCCTGAAGCTGCCGCTGCCGCTGACCGACGTGCTGACCAAGCAGCTGCGCGACACCATGGCATCGATCAAGGCCCATGAGCGTCGCGTGCTGAACCTGGCCACCGTCACCGCCCGCATGCCGCGCAAGGACTTCATCCGTTCCTGGGAAGGCAACCAGACCAACCTGGAGTGGGTGGAAGACGCACTGAAGCGCAAGCAGAAGTGGTCCTCGGCGCTGCGCGAAGTGAAGGACCAGATCATTGCCGAACAGCAGGCGACGATCGACATCGAGACGCTGACCCAGCTGGACCTGGAAGAGCTGAAGGAAATCAGCCGTGCCATGGCCTACGGTGAAGCCAAGGCGCGCAAGGCCAAGAAGGAAATGGTCGAGGCCAACCTGCGCCTGGTGATCTCGATCGCCAAGAAGTACACCAACCGTGGCCTGCAGTTCCTCGACCTGATCCAGGAAGGCAACATCGGCCTGATGAAGGCCGTGGACAAGTTCGAATACCGCCGCGGTTACAAGTTCTCGACCTATGCCACCTGGTGGATCCGCCAGGCGATCACCCGCTCGATCGCCGACCAGGCGCGCACCATCCGTATTCCGGTGCACATGATCGAGACGATCAACAAGTTGAACCGCATTTCCCGCCAGATGCTCCAGCAGTACGGCCGCGAGGCTACGCCGGAGGAGCTGGCCAAGGAAATGGACATGCCGGAAGACAAGATCCGCAAGGTGATGAAGATCGCCAAGGAGCCGATCTCGATGGAAACCCCGATCGGCGACGACGAGGATTCCCATCTGGGCGACTTCATCGAGGACACCAACGTGGAGTCCCCGATCGAGAACACCACCAACATCAATCTGTCTGAAACCGTGCGCGACGTGCTGGCCGGCCTCACCCCGAGGGAAGCCAAGGTGCTGCGCATGCGCTTCGGCATCGACATGAACACCGACCACACGCTGGAAGAGGTCGGCAAGCAGTTCGACGTGACCCGCGAGCGCATCCGCCAGATCGAAGCGAAGGCCCTGCGCAAGCTGCGTCACCCGAGCCGCTCGGAGCAGCTGCGCAGCTTCCTGGATATTGATTGATTTCCAGCGGCTGTTGAAGCGTTGAGAGAAACCCCGCCTGGTGCGGGGTTTTTCTTTTTGGGGGGTGTGTGCTTTCTGTAGAGTCGAGCCAGCTGCTGTTTGCGATGACGTATCCAGCAGGTCTTCTCAACGGCTGCGCGTTTGCGCCGCTACTGCATTGGGAAGATGTGATGCGCGACGAGCGCGAGGATTCACTGGGATTTGCCCGAAGAGCGACGCTGGCATTGCTGACGCAGTCTGGTGCTGGATTATTTGCTGGCTTCGGCGGCGGACAACCAGAAGGGGCTGGAAGAGACCAGGAGGACTGTGGCGCTGTTCCACGCGCACCTGCGGCGGCAGGTCTGGTTTGCGGACGTGGCGGAGAAGCGGTTGGGGCATGTGGCTGAGGCTCTTGCTGCTGCCGGGTAGCCGATCGAGCGCGGCCTCCACTACACTGTGACGCTGCGCCGGGCCTATAGCTCAACGGTTAGAGCAGGGGACTCATAATCCCTTGGTTCCAGGTTCGAATCCTGGTGGGCCCACCAACCGACCTCGCCTGACCGGTCGCAGGTCTCATCGCTCCCCAACGCGACCTGCAGCGTCGGTACCATCTGATCCGCACACAGGGATCGACCATGGCCAGCACCGATACCCCGGTGGAAGACTTCACCAACGAAATCGAAGACAGCCGGCACCTGTTTGCCTGGTGCCTGGTCCACTATGGACAGGTGCCCGAGGCGCTGGCACTTGAACAGGCACGCCAACGCTATCCCGACCAGAGCCCCGGCCGCGATTACGAACACGCGCTGATCTTCCACGACGAGCCCTGGCATTGGGCGATGCTGCAGGTGGCGGGGGAAGGTTATTGGCACCGGCGCCCGGAACTGGCGCAGCCATCGCTGGACTACGAAGCCGAATCGGACGCACTGTGCCTGGCCCGCAGTGAGCGGGTCCCACTGCTGGATGAGGACGAGTACCTTGGCGCGCTCGCGCATGCGCGCCACATGCGTGCATGGACGCTGGTCCATCAGACGGGTCGTTCGCCGGATGAAGCGCGCCAGGAGGCGCTCGGCCACTACGCGTATCATCCGCGCCATCATCGCGGTCGATTTCAGGTTCATGATCCGCGTGATGGCTGGCGTCATGTGATGAGCGTATTGAATGGCGACGATTACTGGGCGCGACCAGAGTTGCGGGAACCGCCACAGGCCTATTGGAACGAGTCCCGCGCCTTTGTTTCGGCGCAGGGAATCCGCTTGCCGGACCCTCCGGGCTGAGGACTGCTCGGCCGGCGAAGGCGCAGCACCGTCGATCACCGCACTCTGTGCCGAATGACACATGCCCCGCCATTTCTGCTGGCGGGAAGATGGCGGCATCCCGAAGTGGAGTGATCTGATGCCTGGTACGCTCAGTCGTCGCACCTTCCTGGCCAATGCCGCGGCTGTTCCGGCGGCCACGCTCATGCCTACCGGTGTTGCCACGGCGGCGCAGCCCACCGTCACCACCGGGAACCTGATCGAAGCGGAGCGCGGCGTGATCCGCTCGGCCATGCAAGGCAGCGGCATCGGTGCCGCTGCCGTCTGCCTGGTCGAAGGCGGGCAGGTGCGCTGGACTGAAGGCTTCGGTCACGTATCAGGCCAGGGTAGCGCGGCCGCGGACGCCAGCACGATGTTCAGCATCCAGTCCACCTCGAAGAATTTCGCGGCGGTGGCGGTGCTGTTGGCCGTGCAGGACGGCATTCTTGATCTGGATGCGCCCATTGCCCGCTATCTGCCGTCGTTCACCGTGCGCAGTCGCTTCGAGCATTCCCCGCAGGAGCGCATCACCCTGCGCCTGCTGCTTGCCAACCGCGCGGGATTCACGCACGAGGCGCCGCTGGGCAACAATTACGAACCGGCGTCACCGGGCTTTGATGCGCACGTCCGCAGCATCTCGCAGACATGGCTGCGCTTTCCGGTGGGTACGCGCTATCGCTATTCCAACCTGGGCTTCGACCTTGCCGGTCATGTCCTTGAGCAGGTTGCGGGCATCGGCTATCCGGCCTGGCTGCAGCGCCGGATCTTCGAGCCACTGGGAATGCACGACAGTACGGCCGATGCGTCGGTCTACCTGGCAAGCAAGGGTCGGGCACTGGGAACCCAGGAAGGCCATGCGCAGGTGCCGCCGGTGACGCCGCTGGTGGTGTCGGGAGGCGTCTGGACCAGTGCCGCCGACATGGCGAAGTATCTTGGCTTCCTGCTCGGTGGCGGCCAAACCGGCGCGCAGCAGCTGCTCGAGCCCCATCTCTGGGACGAGATGCATGGCTTCGGCCTGGGTGGTGACTACGGGCTCGGCGTAATGCGCAGCGAACGGCTCTACGGCAGTACACCGGTGCGGCTGCTGCACCATCGCGGCGGAGGCTTCGGATTCGGGTGCGTGTTCACCTACTGCAGGCAGGCCAACGCTGGATTTGCCGCGATGTTCAACCGCGCGACGTCCGCGGGGTACGGCATCGGCGAGCGTCTGCTCGACCAATTGCTGTCGGCGCGTTTCGGGCCCCGTCAGCCGCGTGTGCCGCTATCGTCCCTGGCGCCGATCAGGTTGAACCAGGACCAGATCCAGCGGATGGCGGGAGACTGGATAGGGCGCAGCGGCAAGGCGAAGATCGTGGTTGCCGGAAGCGGTGAACTGCAACTGCATCGTGGGGCGCAAGCTGTGGGCAGACGGTTTGCGGCCATCGACGACGACCAACTGTTCACCGCGGACACCGATGGAGAGGTTGCGACGTACCGTTACCATGCGGCGACGGAGAGGCTGCCGGCGCACCTGGAATGTACGAACGGCGAGGATGGCCTGGACCAGAACGATCCCATCGATGGGGCCACAGGGCCGCAGGCGTCCCATTGGCGACCCTGGCTGGGGCGCTATCGCATCGACCAATGGGGGAAACCGGCGATGTCCGTTGTACTGGAGCAGCGACAGGGCTGGCTGTACATCGATGGCATCCGCCTGGTCACTGAAGTGGAGCCAGGCCTGCTGTTCACCAGCGATGGCGAAGCGGTGGATTTCCGCAGCTCCCAGCCGACATGGCGCAACCTGCGTCTGCAGCGCGTCCAGCCCGTGGGCCAGGGATGATGGCGGCATGCCGCGTGCTCATCCGCGCCGCCTACGCCCATCGATGCTGTAGCGCCCCGCCCCGGTGCAGGCCAGCAGCAGGAAGCCACCGGCCAGCCCCAGGTTCTTCAGGAACATGATCTGCTGGGTGGGGTCGCCAACGTTGTGGTGGAAGATGAAGGCGGTGACCAGGCTGAAGCCTGCCAGCACGATCGATACCAGCCGGGTCTGGAAGCCCAGCAGGATGCACAGGCCGCTGCCGATCTCAAAGGCGATGGTAGGCCACAGCAGGATGCCGGGTACCCCCATCGCTTCCATGTAACCCTGGGTACCGCTGAGGTCGCCGAGCTTGCCGATGCCGGACACCAGGAACAGTGCCATCAGCAGGATGCGCGCAAGCAGGTAGGCGAGCGAATGCGATGAGTTGCTCACGTCGAAGTCCTCGGAGATGGCTGCCGAAGGCGATCGGAGCCCACCGGCAGTGAAGCCCGTGTCTACGTACCGGGCAAGGCGGCTTGACAGCTGGCCGGCCGCAGGACACCTTTCCACCATGACGATCGATATTGAATCGCTCAGCCTTCGGGAGCTGGGCGCCTTGGTGGTTGCCGCTGAACAGCGGAAACAGCTCATTTCCAGCCGCCGTCCGGCCAGCGCGGTGCGGCGGATGTTGAAGGCTGCCGCGGCCGAAGCCGGCTACACCCTCGAAGAACTCTTCGGTGGCGAAGCTTCGGAAACACCTGCGCCCGCCCGCAAACCCACCCGCCGTAAATCCGGCAAAGTCGCGCCCAAGTATCGCGACCCGGAATACAAGCGCCTGACCTGGACCGGTCGCGGGCGCATGCCGCGCTGGCTGGCGTCCAAGGTGTCGATGGGCCACAAGGCCACCGATTTCCTGATTCCTGGCTTGGCTAGGCCGACCGCTGGCAAGACCAGCACCATCGGCAAGCGGACTGTCATCAAGAAGGGATGAGGCTGCAGCACTGCTACCCTGCCCGGGTCTTTCAACCAAGGAGCACCGGATGGCACACGAGGGTGGCATGACGATCACGCCGAAAGTCCTGTACACAGCCGCAGGCGTGGCCGTGCTGGTCAGCCTGTTGGCCTGGGCGGTGGAGTGGAGCGGGATGGCCTATGTCTGCCCATACTGCCGCGTACAACGCACTGTCATCGGTGTGCTGGGCGTGCTGACATTGTTCGCGCGGCCGGGGAGCCTCATCGTGCCCTGGTTGTCGTACACAGCGGGCGGCTTCGCGTTCGTGGTTGCAGCGATGCAGCACTTCAATGGCTGGAAGCGCATTTCCGCCGGCGATTTCAGTTTCAACGCGCAGTGGTACATCGACCCGTGGCTGCTGTCAGGCTGCGCGATGCTGATCCTGGTAGCGCAGCTGATGCTGGTGCAGGCCGCCTGCCGGCGCAGCCTGCGCTGAGTGTTTCCCCCCATGGCGTGGAACTACCCGTTCTGGAATACCGCCAACTGCGCAGCAAACGCGCGCTGATAGGCGGGACGCTGCGTCGCCCGTGCCACATAGGCCACCAGCAGCGGGTACTCGTCGAGCAGGCCGCTGCTCTTCAGGCGCAGCAGCACCGAGACCATCATCAGGTCGCCCACGCTGAACCCGCCGTCCAGCCACGCCGCCGCGCCCAACCACGCGGACAGTTGTGAGAGACGCATCCGCACGCGCTCGTCCAGCATCACCAATCGCTGTGCATACCAGGGCTGTTCGCGCTCCAGCACCCAGGCCATCGAGCGCTCGACGATGGGTGGCTCCACCGTATTCAACGCGGCGAACACCCACATGACTGCGCGCATGCGTGCATCCGGACCGACGGGCAGCAGGCCGGCATGCTGTTCGGCCAGGTGCAGGACGATCGCGCCGGATTCGAGCAGGACCTGGTCGCCCTCCTGCCAGGTGGGAATCTGTCCGAAGGGATTCCGCGCCAGGTGGGCAGGTTGCTTCATTTCGGCGAAGGTCAGCAGCTGCACGTCATAGGGCACGCCCAGTTCCTCCAGCGCCCAGCGCACGCGCATGTCACGGGCCAGGCCCTGGCCGCGGTCGGGGGAGGTGGCAAAGGCGGTGAGGATGGGGGACATCGCGGCGCTCCTGCAGGCGGGAAGGCCTGGCTCTTCTGTTCCGACGAACGACGAGGGCGGAAATCGACATCCCTCGATGCGCTCTTCACCCCGCCCGATGCAGTTTCCGGTACTGGTCCGGCGTGCAGTGCGCGTGCCGCTTGAACATCTCTGCGAAGGCGCTGACGCCGGAGTAGCCCAGCTCCTCGGCAATCCGGCTGATCGGCCGGCGTGTGCACAGCGCTTCGGTGGCGCGCACGAACTTAACCCGACCGCGCCAGTCACCAAGTGACATGCCCAGCTCGCTGCGTGCCATGCGCTCCAGCTTGCGTACGCTCATGTGGTGCCGCTGCGCGATATCGGCGACCGACTCGGCTGCGGACAGGTGCTTCTCGATGTACGCCATCACCTGTTTCAGGGCATCGCTGCTGGCGATCGGCAGGAAGCTGGGCAGCACTGCGGCATTGAGGATCTGGTCGATCACCACGGCGGCCATGCGCCGCTGGGCCGGCGTCCGCGGATCGGTCACGCCCTGTCGCGCCAGCTCGTGCAGCAGCTCGCGCAGCAATGGGCTGACTTCCAGCGCACTGCAACGCTCGGGCAGGCGGCGTGACAACGCCGGCGACAGGTAGGCCGAGCGATAGGCCAACCGCGACCGGTTGCGCGAATAGTGGGGCATTCCCGGTGGGATCCAGATCGCGTAATGGGGCGGGGACACCATCCACTCGCCGTCGATCTTCATCTCCATCACCCCTTGTGCGACGAAGTTGAACTGGCCCCAAGGATGGCTGTGCGTGCCCCAGTCGGTGGGCTCCATCGCACCCTGCCGGAAGTAGACCGGACCGGGCAGCTGGCGGAAGGTGGGGATGGGCTCCATCGGTTGCCGCAACCCGGGGTCGGAGTGACGCATTTTCAGGATGTCCTCGATATGCGCCAAGCGTACGCTGGCCATTCCCCCACGTACACCCACGCTCTTGAACTACCTCTTCCCAATCCTTGCCTGCCTGCTGTGGGGCGCGAATACCATCGTGACCAAGCTGGCCTCGGGCGCGGTCGGTCCCATCGATATTGGTTTCTTCCGCTGGCTGGTGGCGGCCATTGTCCTGTTGCCCTTCGCGCTGCCGCGGCTGCGCAACAACCTGCAGACCGTGCGTGCCAACCTTGGCCGCTTCCTGCTGCTGGGGTGCCTGGGCGGGGTGATGTACCAGTGCCTTGCGTACTATGCGGCGCACTTCACCTCGGCCACCAACATGGGCGTGATCCAGGCATTGATTCCACTGCTCGCATTGGCGTTGTCACGCGTGTTCATGGGCCATCCGGTGCGCGGTACCTCCATTACCGGTGCGGTGATTTCCACTGTCGGGGTGGTGGCGGTGGTCTCGCAGGGCGACCTGGCACGATTGGCCGCTCAGGGCGTGAACCGCGGTGATGCGATCATGCTGATCGGTGCGTTGGCCTTTGCCGCCTACAACGTGCTGATGCAGCGCTGGAAGATCCCGCTGACGGTGCTGGAATCGTTGTTCCTGCAGGCCACCGCCGCGTCGCTGATCCTGTTGCCGGCGCAGCTGCTGGTCGGTACCGGGGTGAACAATCTCACCGCGGTCGGCTGCATCGGGTTTGCGGCAGTATGCGCGTCGATCCTGGCCCCACTGACCTGGATGACCGGATTGTCACGGTTGGGCGCAGCGCGTGTCTCCGGCTTCTTCAACCTGGTGCCGATCGTGACCGCCGCACTGGCCGTGCTGCTGCTGGGCGAATCGCTCAGTGGCTGGGTACTGGCAGGGGGCGTGCTGGCGGTATCCGGTGTGGTCTTCGCCGAGTACGCAGCGAAGCGCGCGACGATGGCGAGTGGGGGCGAAGCGTCCTGACGCGGTCGGGCCGGACCCGCGCGGACCTCAGCCGCGGCGTGTCGTCCCGCATAGCGCCTGCTCCACCTCCTGTTCCAGCGCGTCGGCGTCGTAGCCGCGCTTGCCCTGCAGGCTCAGGTACAGCGACAGCGGGTCCACGCGGTCACCGCTACCGGTGAAGGCAGGCGGATACGACCATATCTGCAACGTTCCACTGCGCGTGCAGTCGGGGCCGGCTGCAGGCAGTGCCCCCAGCTTCCGCCAGGCATCGATGTACAGGGCGCGCGTGATGCCGTGGTCTTTCGACGGCACCGCAAGCATTGCTTCCGTCCCTGCCTGGGGGGCGGATTGAGCATGTCGGGCCAGAACGTCGGCGACCTGTTCCCAGCAGACCTCCACTTCCTTCAGCACGGGGGAGCGCAGGAACGGCTGCGCTCTCGCCCAGACCTCGCCGCGGCTGCCGGCGAGTCTCAGGAAGCGTTCGCGTCCGCCGGTGGAGCGTTCGGCCAGTCCGCGACCGACCAGTTCAGCGGAGAGCCTCGACGCGGTCATCGAGGTGTATCCGGCAGCACGGCTGACCTCACGCGGTGACCACCAGCGTGCCTGGCCGGACAGGAGTACGTGGATGAGCACGGCCTGCGCCGAAGGCAGCAGCGAAATCGCCTTCTTCTCGTGGTCGGGCGCATCGCGGAACTCGATCGCCAGGCTGGGGGCGTACAGCTGGTTGTGCGGTACCACGAAGTCGATATGGTTCTCGACCAGGAACCTGCGCTGGGTGGGGGTGAGGTACGGCGAGACATACAGCACCATGGCCTTTGCCGCTGAGCGCAGCACTTTCACATCCTGGATGACGCGGCTGCTGGATTCGCCCGGGACGCGTGGAACTGCCAGCATCGCCGGCGTTTCACCATAGAGGGTCAGCTCGGCGATGTGATAGCGCGAGGCCATGGTCTGCGGGATGAAGCGTGCCGCAGCCACGGGGCCGACCACCGAGGCCAGGCCGGGCAGGATCCGGCGCAGGTAGCGCTGCGCATCCATGACCAGATCGGTCAAGCCACTGTGTACTGCCGTTGTCATCGCTTGCTTCCCTTGGACCAGCCTCATCCCCGCAGCGGGGAGGGGGTGGTCCATCGCATTCAGTGGTGAATCCGGAGAGGTCGGGCGAGGTGGATGCCGCGCGGGCGATCCTCGCTTGCCTGCTCCATCTGCTGCCGTTGCGCCAGTGTTGCCGGGGATGTTGGAGATTGGGTCGAAGTAGCGTGGAGATTGGGTGGAGGTTGTGTGCGGCGTGGCCGGCGGAACTCCCCTTCCGCCGGCCACGTGCACGGACGCTACGGTCAGAAGCGCTGCGAGTACTTCACGTACACCGTGCGGCCGATATCGAAGCCGCCGTAGTAGGGGAAGGAACTCTGCGGCTTGGAGAACATGATCGGGCCGCGATGGTCGAACACATTGTTCGAGCCCACTGCCACGGTGCCATCCCAGGGCAGCCTGTAGCTGACCTGGATGTCGTGGAACGCATTCGAGCCGACCCTGCGCACGGCATCCGGTTCGCCGTTGGCGATGCGTTCGGGCGCGGTGCAGGGCCGGTTTGGCATGCAGCCTTCCATCATCCCGGAGTAGTAGCGCACCGTGTACTGGGCCGAGAGGTTGCCCAGCTGCCAGTTGACGCCGAGATTGGACCGCAGGCGGAACACCCCCGGGCGTCCAATACGACCGTCCATGATGGTGTCACCGGCCGAGTTCTGCTTCTCCTCGTCGTACTTGGAGACGTAGCTGTTCTGCAGGTCAAGGGTGAAGCGACCGAACGCGTACTCCGGCAGGCGGTAACGGATGCCCAGGTCCCACCCCTCGGTCTTCATCGCGCCGAGGTTGGTCAGGCCGTAGAACATGCTGGTGATGTGGCCATCAGCGGCACGCTTGACGCTGCCGCAGCGCGAGGCATTGCCCAGCACGTAGCAGTCACGGAGGATGCGATCGACGTTGTCCTCGATGATCATGTTGGTGATCTTGTAGCTGTACCAGTCCAGGTTGATGTCCAGACCGTTGACCCAGCGCGGGCTCCAGACCACACCGACGGTCTTGCTCTTGGACTCTTCCGGGCGCAGGTTCGGGTTCGAGCCCGTGGTGAACTCGTTCGGGGTGGCGCACGGGTAGCTGGTGCAGGGCTTCAGGCCCTGGGCCAGCTGCTCGTAGCCACGCGGAACACCGGCGGCGTTGCAGGCCGCGTTGCCGTTGACGCTGTTGGTGGCGCCGATGCCGCAGGGGTCCACGTAGGTTTCGAAGCTGGTGCCCAGGCCGCCATACAGGTCGGAGATGCTGGGAGCACGGAAGCCCTCGGCGAAGGTGCCGCGGACCATCAGCTCCTCGACCGGGCGCCAGGCGAAGCTGGCCTTGGTGTTGGTGGTGCTGCCGAAGTTGCTGTAGTCGGAATAGCGTGCCGCAACGTTGACGGTCAGCTCCTTGGCGAACGGAAGGTCACGCAGCACCGGCACATTCACTTCGGCGAAGACTTCATTGAGGCTGTAACCGCCTGCAGTGGTCTGTGCCCCCAGTGCAGTGCTCTGGCGCGACTGGGCAAAGGCGTCGGGAACGTAGCGTCCTTCTTCCTTGCGGTACTGGTAGCCCATCGCCACCGAGAGCTCGCCCGCCGGCAGTTCCAGCACCGGGCCGGAGATGTTGGCGAAGTAGCTTCGGGTCTTGGTGATGCCGGTATCGGTGAACGTGGGGAACAGGAAGCGCTGCAGTTCCGGGTCGGCAAGCGAGCCGGCGCCAGCAACGCCGTACGGCAGCAGCGGATTCCAGGCCAGGCAGCCGGCGATCGGTGCACCTGCGCTGCCACAGCGTGCTACACCGTTGCCATCAACAAAGGACTGTCCCAGCGCTTGGCGCGAGGCGATCAGGCTCATGTCACCACGGCCGGTCTTGGTCACCTCGTTGCGGTTGAACAGCGCGCCCACCTCCCAGTCGAACGTTTTGCTGGCCAGTTCGAAGTAGCCCGACAGCGTCGGTGCCACGCGCAGCGACTTCAGCTTGCTTTCGGTCGTGCGCGGAAGCTCCCACAGGCGGCGGTTGAAGGCGATGTCATGGCCGACCGGATTGAACGCACTGTTGCCGGCCAGCGGCGTCCCGAACTTGGTCGATTCGTAGGGGTAGCCGGCAATCTGCTGGTCCGAGATGCGCTCGTTGTAGCCGATATCGGTGGTGAAGGTGATCTGGTCACTCAGTGCATAGTCGGAGCTGAGGAACAGCGACCGGCGCTCGATGCCGGTCTGCACATGCATCTGCTCGTTGCCGTTGGAATACTCGGCCGGCGTGATCGGATGGTAATCGTTCGGGTTCTTCGGGTCGCCACCACGATTGAGTGTCTTGAACACGGAATTTCCGGTGGCACAGTCGTAAAGCGCCGGGTTACACCAGGAGCCGTTCTGGCTGAGGTCGCTCCAGCCCGCGCGCGGATAACCCGGCCCCGCACCACCATGCTTGGAGAACCAGCGGTCGCGGGCGAACACCGGGTCGGCCTTCTGGTATTCCAGGGCCAAGGTGTAGCCACCTCGCTCGCCGCGCGCGCCGGTAACGAGCGAGAACGTGCTGTCCTTGCCGTCGCCCTGGCTGAACTGGCCATGCTGCGCCGAAAGCTCCAGCCCCTCGACGCTCTTGCGGGTAATGATGTTGATGACGCCGGCGATGGCGTCGGATCCGTAGAGCACCGAGGCGCCATCCTTGAGCACGTCGATGCGCTCGACCGCGCTCATCGGAATCTGGCTCAGGTCCTGCAGGCCGCTGGTGCTGGCGCCCAGGCGCTTGCCGTTCACCAGCACCAGGGTGCGGGTGGCGCCGAGGTTGCGGATGTTTGCGTAGCTGCCGCCGACGTCTTCGCCGGACGACAGCGTGCGCGAACGCGAGAGCGCTGGTGCGCCGGCCGACGTGAGGTTCTGCAGGACGTCGGCGATGGTGGTGAAGCCCTGCTGCTCGATCATCTTGCGCGAGATGGCAAGCACCGGCTGCTGGGTTTCCACATCCACGCTGCGTATCGCCGATCCCGTCACCTGGATGCGGTCCAGGTTCTTCGGAGACTTCGCAGCGTCGTCCTGTGCATTGGCAGCCGGCGAGAAAACGGCAGCCAACACGGCGCCGATCCCTGCCGAAAGCAGAGTGTATTTGTAGTGCATTGTTTCTCTCTCCAAATCCGTTGTGTGGTCGCAATGCGCGCGGCGCTACGACCGGTCTGCATTCCGTTACCCGGAATCGAGAGGAACCTAACATCCCGCTCACATTTGAACTGCGTTATGGACGCGTTATCTTCGCGCGCCCTTGGCCGCTGTCCTGCACGGGGAGTGCACGTCGCGTCGACGTTTTGCAATGACGTTTCGCTTCAGTCTGGCAGCTCCTTTCCCGGCATACACAGGAGGCCGCCGATGAATACGCCTGGCAAGCCGAAACCCAGCTGGAAGCAATGGCATGTGCTGCTGGTGATTCTGGCGATTGCGCTGCTGATCAGTGTGATCATCGTCATCGCGCCATGGTGAGGCAGGCATCGCATGCGTGTTTTTCCGTGAACATTCAATGATGCCGGCAATGAATAAGTCAGCACGTGTTCCGCATGGTGATGTGTACATCAATTCGTACTCACCCGGCCGGCACACGAGGACGATGATAGTGAGGTCGAAGGCAGTGCCGACGCGCTGCCATTCTCCACTGACTTTCGAGCACACAGGAGCGACGCCATGAGCACCCAGTCCACCATCGAACATCGCCTCAACGACCTGATCGAGATCGCGCGTGATGGCAAGTCCTTCTATGAGGAAGCCGCAACGAAGGTAAAGGATGCCGAACTGTCGGCACTGTTCACCCGTATCGCCGGGGTGAAGGCGCGGATCGTCGCGGCGCTGAGTGGTTCGGTCGCCGCCAGCGGCGGCAAGCCGGCCGAGCACGGCACCATGGTCGGTTCGATGCAGCAGTTCTACGGCAAGGTGCGCGCCGCGTTTGGTGATACCAACTACGGCTACGTGGCCGAACTGGAAGAATCCGAAGACCGCCTGCTGGGCGCGTTCAAGGATGTGCTGCAGGACAACGATCTGCCGCCCGCGGTGCGCCAGGAAGTGACCCAGCTGCTGCCGGATGTGCAGGAGTGCCACAACGTCATGCGGGCACGCAAGCACGCCATGAAGGCTGCCTGACGTCCCGCGCCGGGCGGCCGATCGCGGCCGTCGAGCCCCGGAGGCGCGTCATGGCCCGGGAACCTTCGCAGCCCGGCAGGGCTGCGAAGGACCGGGCGTCCGGCCCCGTTTCCATGGTTATACTTGGCCGAGTCCAGGGAACAGGCGCGGCATGACGAAGGGGGCTTCGTCCAGCATCAACGTCAATCGCCAACCGGATGCAGTCGCGTCCGGTTTTGTGCGTGTGCGCGGTTTGCTGTGATGTGCGCTTCGCCGGTCTTTCCGTTGCCTGATCCTGGTTGTCCCATCGCCATCCATTGCGAACAGGCCCACTGACTATGCGTCGAGTCAATGCACTTTCCGCGATGATGTTGCTGGGCACGGTTGTGGGAAGTGCGGGGGCGCAGTCCTACAGCAAGACCAACGTCATCACCTATCACGATGATCTGTCGAAGTGGGTGCTTGGCCAGGTCCGGACGTCGGTCAACCAGGACACGGGCCGGACCGAGTCCCAGGTGGATTATGACCCGGCCACCGCGAAGCCCCAGCGGATCCATGCCTTCGGCCAGCTCCAGCAGACCATTCACTACAACAGCGACGGTACCGTTCGCGCCGTGGTGGACGGGCGTGGCAATACGGTGAGCCTGTCCGGCTGGAAGCGCGGCATCCCCGGGAACATCCAGTATGCGGATGGTTCGACCCAGTCTGCCGGCGTGGATGACAATGGCTGGATACGCTGGATCACCGATGGCCGGGGCAACACCACGCGTTACGACTACGACGCGATGGGGCGCATGTCGCTGGTCGACTACCCCGACGGCGATACGGTGGACTGGGCGTCCACCACGACACAGTTTGCCCAGGTGGGCGGCGCCGAGTACGGCATTCCTGCCGGTCACTGGCGGCAGACGGTCAGCACCGGCAATGCGCGCAAGGTCACCTACTACGATGCGCTGTGGCGCCCATTGCTGGTGCGCGAGTACGACGCGGGCAATGAAGCCGGCACGCAGCGGGCCTCGGTGACCGCCTATGACACGGAGGGGCGGGTCACCTTCCAGTCCTATCCTGTCGCGGGGGTCGGTACGGTCCAGGACGCCGGAACTGGCGTCCGTACGACGTACGACGCACTTGGGCGGGTGGTCCAGGTCAGCCAGGATTCCGAGATTGGCGCGCTGGTCAGCACAACCGAGTACCTGCCGGGGCGGCGCGTGCGCACGACCAATGCCAGGGGTATCCCGACCGTCGTGACCTACACCGGTGCAGATGCCGCGAAGCTTGACTGGCCGGTACGTATCGAACTGGCAGAGGGAGCCGTGCTGGATATCCTGCGGGACGTCTTCGGCAAGCCGACGTCGATCACCCGCAGGGCCAGCAATGGCTCGGTGACGTCGACCCGGCGCTATGTCTACGATGCGGCGCAGCGGTTGTGCAAGACGATCGAACCGGAAACCGGCGCCACCGTAATTGACTACGACGCCGCATCGAACCCGGTGGGAAGCGCGCAGGGGTTGGACCTGTCCGATGCAGGCAACTGCAACCAGGACAGTGCCGCGGCAAGCGGGCGCCGAGTGGTGCGTTCCTATGACGGACGCAACCGGCTCGCATCACTGCAGTTCCCCGACGGCAATGGCAACCAGCGCTGGAGCTACTGGCCCGATGGCCTGGTCAAGCAGGTCACCACGTTGAACGCCGGGGTGGAGACGCATAACAGCTATGCGTACAACCGTCGCGGGCTGCTCATCGGTGAGGTGCAGAGCCCCATCGATGGCGAAGCGCTGGCGATGGGGTATGCCTACGACGCACTGGGCAACCTGTCCGCGCATCGCTATCCCTCCGGCAACGTGGTCGCGTATGCGCCCAACGCGCTGGGACAGGCCGGGCAGGCGGGCTCCTACGCCGCTGGCGTGGTCTATTACCCCAACGGGGCGATTCGTCAGTTCACCTATGGCAACGGCATTGTCCACTCGATGGTGCAGAACGCGCGCCAGTTGCCGGATGAAAGCCAGGACACGCTTGGCGCAACCCGGATCCTCAGCGACGGCTACGACTACGATGCGGTCGGCAATGTGATGGCAATTACTGACGGTGCCACGGGCCGCAACCAGCGTGGCAACCGCAATCTGGGCTATGACGCGCTGGATCGGCTCGTTTCGGCTTCCTCGCCCATGTTCGGCTCGGCGAGCTACAGCTATGACGCGTTGGACAACCTCACGCGGGTGACGATTCTCGACCGTGACCATCACTACTGCTATGACAACGCATGGCGCTTGACCAACGTCAAGGTCAACGGTTGCGGAGGGTCAACCGTGGTCGGCCTGGCCTACGATGCGCAGGGCAATCTGCGGGCGAAGAACGGGCAGCCGTTCGCCTTCGACTTCGGCAACCGGCTGCGTGCGGCGGCAGGTTCCGAGAGCTACCGTTACGACGCTCACGGTCGCCGCACACAGACAGATTCATCGTTCGGACGGATCACCTCGATGTACGACCACGCCGGCGTCCTCCGCTACCAGGCGAGCGAGCGCGAGGACAAACGGACCGATTACATCACCCTGGGCGGAAGCCTGGTCGCCAAGGCAGCGGTGCCGATGCGGCGTTCGCCGGCCGCGAAGGACTTCGTTGGGTGGTCGCCTGTGGCCTCTGCCGTCCGCTACGTCGTCGAGGAAAGCGTGGACGGGGTGACCTGGACCACGGTCTACGAAGGCAACGCCGCGAACTGGACGTCTGCCGCACGCCCTGCCACCAGCTATGCGTATCGCGTGCTTGCCTGTGGCGCCACGGGGAGCTGCACGCCGGTGTCCGATGTCTCGCATGTCCAGCGTCCGCAGGGTGACATCGTGCCCCTGCTGTACCAGCTGCTGCTGGGCTGAGCGTAGCGGACCGCACGGGGCGCAGTGCACCGTCAACCGGTTGTTCATGACAGGGGAAGGAAGAACATGGATGGAGTACGTGCTGTATCGCGCCCGCGTGGCGCCATCGGCGGCAAGGTCCTGCTGGCGGTGGTGGCAGTGCTGGGAACTGGCCTGGCCTCAACGGCAAATGCTGAGCCTTACAATCTGGAAGGCCATCGGATCGTATCCGTCGCAACTGGCTGGGGCGGGGAAGGGTTCTACCTGGTGACGCAAGGTGTGCTTCCAGCGGGCTCGGATTGTGGGGGTGGCAATCGCTTCATTCTCCTCAATGATCATCCAATGCAGAGGGAGATGGTCTCGATGCTGCTCATCGCCTGGCAGAACAAGCTGCGTGTCGGATTGCGTGTCGACGGCTGCACCTCCGGGGCAATGCAGCTGAGGGCCGTGACGATGCCTGAGGCCTGATGTCTGAATCCACAGGGGAACTACATGATGATGAGTGACGCGACGCCGGGCTTCCGCAGGAGGTTGGGAGCGGGGTTGGCCTTGACGTTGGCCTTGTGCCTGTCTGCACCACTGAAGGCGGAGCCAACCAGCGATCAGATGACGATTCTGTCGCTGCGGCCGTACATGGACGGCCCGGCGGGAATTGTGTACGTGCAAGTTTCGAGTACGGCTTTCTGCAATACCGATACCTTTGCAATCGACATGTCCCGGCCGGGAGCCAAGGAAGCCTACGCGGCGGCGTTGGCAGCGCTGACATCGGGGAAGAATGTCCGGCTCGAGGCATTCAACTCCACCGGGTGCAATGGCTGGGCGACCCGGCTCCAGTCGATCTTCATCCACGCGTAACGCTCCACGGATGGATCCAGGACGCGATGATCCTGAGGTATCGCGCATGGCCCTGGGGCGTGGATAAAAAAGGGGCGGCCCTGAGGCCGCCCCAAACCGTCAAGAGAACACGCGTCTAGAAGCGAACCGACCAGCGCATGTTGGCGCTGTGGTCGCGGCTTTCACTGCCGTACTGGCCGCTGTAACCCAGCTCCAGCTGCTGGCGCGGGGTCAGCCAAGCCGACAGCCCCAGCTCGGCCACCACGGCGCTGTCGGCAATCGGGGCGCCTTCGACCACGAAGGTGGTGCTGCTGTTGGCGAATGCGAGGTCGGCCAGCTGGCTGCGGTCACCCGAGGCACGGCGATAGCCCACGCCACCACGCAGGTGCAGCCAGCTGTCCTGCTGGAACGATGCCTTCAGGCCCTTGTCGAAGCGCAGGCCCGCGGTGGCGATCGTGGTGCCGGTGTCATCCACCTTGCCGTGCAGGGCGGCTGCACCACCGCGCTCGTTGATCGGCTTGAGGTCCACCTCTACGCGCGCGACCTGCAGGTAGGGTTCCAGCCCGGCCTCTGGGCCACCAAAGCGGTAGCCGGCTTCGATGAAGGCCTGGCGGGTATGCGCGTTGTAGCGGGCGCTCAGGCTGTCGCTGAACCCTGCGAAGTCGACATCGCGGGTGCTCTTCACCTTGTGCTTGCTCCAGGCGACGCCGCCACGCAGGCCGAGGCCGCCCCAGTTGTGACTGGCATATGCACCGAAGTGGGTGTTGTCGATCTTCGACTTGGCACGAAGCGCCTGCTGCTTGACGTCGGTGCGGCCGGTGCCAGCCAGCACGCCGACCTGCCAGCCAGAGAACTCGTGGTCGATACCGGCCAGCAGGCCGTTGCTGTTGGCTTCGGTGCGGGCGGTGTTGCTGTTGCCGTCCAGCCTGCTGTTGCCGCCCAGAGCCTGCACCCAGGCGCCGGTGGCGTCGCCCGCATCGGCGCCCGGCGCGACTGCACCTGCACGGCGGGACAGCGCGGCATCGCGAACGTAGCGGCTGCCTTCCACCAGTGCGAGCGGCGTGGCTGCGTGCAGTTCGCCGCTGAGGCCGTCGAGCACGCCGCCGACCTGCTGCGGGAACAGCTGGGTCAGCGGCTTGGGCAGGCCCTGGTTGATTGCCAGCAGGTCCGCCGCGGCGGCCACCGCGCGCTGGTTCGGGGTGGTGGCGGCGCTGGCCAGCGAGGCACCGCGTGCCACGTCGATGCGGGTGCCATTGGCCCCGTAGGCGAGGCTGAACTGCAGGAACGGCGAGAACGCGCTGAAGTCGGTTTTCGCGAACTGGCCGTTGATGCCACCGTCGGCGCGGATGAAGTTGAACTGCTCGCCGAGATAGTAGATGCCTGGTTCCGGCAACGCGACCAGCGTGCCGCCGAGGGTGGCAGTACCGGTCACGTGCAGCTGGTCGCTGCGCCCGCCAGGCGCGAGTTCGGCGGCGTAGACGCCGGTCGCGCCCTGCACGTAGTCGCCGTTGATGGTCAGCGCGCCGATCGAATTGCCGGGCGCGATGGTGCCGTCCACTCGGGTGCTGCCCAACGTGCCGATACCCTTCAGCAGGCCGTTGCTACCGACCGTGGTGGTGCCGCCGGTCTGCATGCCATTGAAGGACACCACGCCGCCATTGACGGTCAGGTTCCCGTCCTTCAGAACGCCGCTGGCGCTGACCGTGCTGACGCCACCGGTGGTGGTGAGTGCGGTGGAGACCAGGCTGCCGTTGAGCAGGAACCGGCCGCCTTGCACATCGACCGCCGAGGTGAGGGTGTTGCTGCCGTTCAACTCCAGCGTGCCCTCGCGCAGCACCGCGCCGTTGAAGCTGTTGTCGCCGCTCAGGCGCAGCCAACCGATGCCGGATTTGGTCAGCGTGCCGGGGCCGCCGATGTCATTGGTCCAGTCGTCCCAGGCATCGCCTTCCCACACCTTCAGGCCGCCGGCCCTCTGGTTCATCACCACGTTGGTATCCACGCGCAGCGAGCCATAGCCCTCGATGGCCCTGCGCAGGTCAACCATGCCCCAGCCGTAGATCGGATCGACGCCTGCCGCACCGAGGTCGCGCGCGGTGGTCAGCAGGACGTCGCGCACCTGGGCGTTGTCCAGGTAGGGGAAGCGCTCCATCAACAGGCCGAGTGCGCCGGTGATATGGGGGGCGGCCATGGACGTGCCGGTCTTCAGGCCGTAGTCGTACGTGGGATTCTGGCTGTCGATGAGAAGACGGACGTAGTCTGCGGTCTTCTCCAGCCGTCCCTGGATGTCACCGGAAACGATGGTGCTGAGGATTGCCGTGCCGGGTGCGGAAATGCACCAGTTGGCAGCAGCGCCACAGATGCTCGAGCCTGCGTTGATCACGTAGTCGGTTTCACCATTGGCTGTATTGGGCTGGCGAACGTTGGCGACGGCCAGCCAGTAGGGCTCGATCTCCGGCTTCCAGCGCGGCAGGGCCGCGGTGATACCGGCGACGGCGCCGCTGCCATTGCCTGCCGACCAGACCTGGATCAACTGCGAAGCGGGGGCGTTCGCACTGTCCTTGTAGATGCTTCCGTATACGTCGTAGCCGGCACCGATGCGTGCGTACTGGGCATCCAGTGCGGCCACGGTCATGTTCCGGGTGGAGATGCCCCAGCTGTGATTGATGGCACGCACGCCTTGTGCCTGCAGCTGCGCGTACATGTCCAGCCTTGCGGCACCATCGGGATCCGTCCGTTCCACGGCTTCAGGCAGGTAGCCTCCGCTCGCCTGGCGCCTCCATTCGTAGTAAGTGTCACCAAATACACGGGCGGTCGTCAGATCGGCACCGAAGGCGACGCCGTGCATCCCCGTGCCATTGCGGTTGGCGCCAATGGTTCCGAGGACATGCGTGCCGTGATCGGCATAGCGGAAACCCCATTCACGGCCTGCGGCAATGATGTTGGCCTGCAGGGAAGCAGGCACGCCCGCGCCGAGCGTGTAGTAGTTGATACCCGGTTGATCACCCTGTGTCTGGCTGCACGCGCCGGTACCGCCGACGGTTCCCGGTGACGCACAGTTCGGGCCGATGGTGATGCTGGAGGTGTTGCGGCCGGCGAATTCGGGGTGAGCCAGTGCCGAGCCGGTGTCGAACAGCGCCAGGCGCACGCCCCTGCCGGTCAGGCCGCGGGCATACGCGTGGTCGGCCCCCATGGCACCCAGGCCCCAGTCGGCGTTGAATTCATCGCTGCGCCAGCTGGCGGCATCGCCCGGATTGCCGAGCAGGGCGGTGCCGGTTGCCGCGGGCGTGGCGGCCGTCGATGCTGCAGGCGCGCTGACGGCGGGCTGTGCCCACGCCGCCTGCAGCTGGCGCTGTTGCTGCCATGCGTCCAGCGCCTCGCCGGCCATGGCGGGCGCGGCAGCGGCAAGCAACAGAGAGCTGGACACGGCCAGCGCGAGGCGGCTGTGCAGCGGGGAGCGGGAGCGGGAGCGGGACGAACGGCCGTGCAGCGGGTGATTCATCGGGCAACTTCCTTGGTGGACGGGCAACAAGGCCGTTAACGCCAATCCGTGGCGACATCCCCCATGCATGTGAAAGGAAAATTGTGAACAGGTTAAGTGTGCGTGACAGTGGGCTTCACTTCGTCTCCCCGTGTCCTCGCTAACGTGGGCCGGCCTGGGCTCACCAGGCTTATCAAGGAGTGATGGCGATGCGTGTTGTCAGGAAGGTGATCGCAGTGGCGGTATTCGCGTTGGCGTGTACCGGTTCGGTGGCAGTGGCAGGGCCGGTCGAGCCCTGCGACCAGCCGTGCTGGCGGGCCTATCAGATGTGCCTGGCCAGTGGCACCGATGCCGGTGAATGCCAGCAGGCGTACAACACCTGCGTGGTCGATCTGTGCATGGGCGTGTGAGTCGCGCCGTTTGAACCGTACACGGAGCCCCGTCATCGACGGGGCTCTTCTGTTCCAGCGATCCCCTCAGATGGCGATGCCGGCATCTGGCCTGAGCCCGCTTGCGGGCCATGCACGCAGCGGCGAGGATGGGAAGTCGCACCGGAGCCGCTGCACATGGCCGTCAAACGCATTGTCGCCAACATCGCCACGCCCGACCCGGCGCGTGCCGCAGCGTTCTATGGCGGGCTGCTGGGCATGCCGGTGGTGATGGATCATGGCTGGATCGTCACCCATGGCGGGCAGGGCAGTGCGCTGGCGCAGGTGAGCTTTGCCAGCGAAGGGGGTTCCGGCACCGCGGTGCCCGATCTGTCGATCGAAGTGGACGACCTGCAGCAGGTGCTGGAGCGCATGCACGCGGCCGGCATCCCGCTGGAGTATGGCCCTGCCGACGAGCCTTGGGGAGTGCGTCGTTTCTTCGTCCGCGACCCGTTCGGGCGGCTGTTGAACATTCTCGCCCACACCTGAGCGGGAAGCGTTGCGTCAGCGGCGTCTGCCGCTGCGCGTCGGCGCTGCCGGAACGCCGACCATGCGCAGGCAATCCGCTTCCACAGCGGCGATGAAGGCATCGGCATCCTGTGCGGGTGTGGCGATCAGGTCGTCGGTGGCACCGTGCACGCCGGCATAGATCAACGAGGCGGTGACCTGTGGAGCAGGCAGCTGCCACAGTCCGGCTGCGTTGCCCGCTTCGAGGATGCCCAGCAGCTGCTGCTGGATCGCATTGCGCTCGGCATTGCCCCGCTGGTGGTGGTGATGGTTGGCGTACACCACGTCATGCAACGCGTGGGTGCGCGCGTAGATCTCGATGTTGGCGCGGATCCAGGCGCGCAGGCGCGCTGCGCCATCACCGGCAGGGTGCTGCTGCACTGCCTGCTCGACCTCGTCCATGAACTGCCGCGTGTAGCGCTGCGCCAGCGCCTGCAGGATCTCGGTGCGGGAGGCGAAATAGGTATAGAAAGTGCCCTTGGCCACGTCGGCCGCGGCGACGATGTCGCTGATGGTGGTGGCGTCCACACCCTGCGAAAGGAACAACGCCTGCGCGGCGTCCATCAGTTCCTCCTGGCGGGTTTCGGCGGGCTTGGTGCGAGGCCTGGCGACAGCTGGGGTCTGCATGGTGGGCGGTATCCGGGTGTGACGGACGCCATTCTAGCTGCCCCTTCGCACTGACTGACCGCCAGTCATTGACCGACGGTCAGTCAGTCGATAGGATGCGCGCACATCCTCCCCCCGGATCCACGCATGAGACGCCTCCAACGGCCCGCCCTGGTGCTGGCGGCCTACCTCGGTACATTCCTCGCTTCGCTGGACATCAGCATCGTCAACGTGGCCCTGCCAACCCTGCAGCAGGCGCTGCAGACCGACATGGCGGGCCTGCAATGGGTGATCAACGCCTATGCGATCGCACTGTCGGCGCTGATGCTGTCGGCCGGTCCGTTGGGGGATCGCTACGGTCATCGGCGGATGTGGCTGCTGAGCGTCGCCACCTTCACCATGGGCTCGCTGCTGTGCGCCTGCGCCAAGGACCTTTCGACCCTGGTCGCCGGGCGCGCGGTGCAGGGCGTGGCAGGTGCGCTGTTGATTCCCAGTGCGATGCCGATCCTGAGTCACGCATTTCCCGATCCGGGCCAGCGTGCACGCGTGATCGGTGGCTGGTCCGCCTTCAGCGCGCTTGCCCTGGTGCTTGGCCCGTTGCTGGGCGGTGCGCTGGTGCAGCGGGCCGGCTGGCCCAGCATCTTCCTGATCAACCTGCCTTTGGGGCTGCTGGCGTTTGTGCTTGGCGCCTGGGGCATCGCCGAGCGACGGCACCCGCAGCACGCCGCGCTGGATCCGGCCGGGCAGCTGCTCAGCATCGGCGCGCTGGGCGCACTGTGCTATGGCCTGATCGCGATCGGCGAGCAGGGCCTGCTGGCCCCGGTGACGCTTCTGGCGCTGGGCGCCGCAACTGCGGGGCTGATCCTGTTCGGCATCGTCGAGCGGCGGGTGGCACGGCCACTGCTGCCGCTGGACCTGTTTGCCGACGGTCGCTTCCGCATGCTCAACCTGGCCTCGTTCGTGCTGGGCTTCACCGCCTATGCGAGCCTGTTCTTCCTGTCGCTGTTCTTCCAGCAGGCACAGGGGCACAGCGCCGCGCTGGCAGGCTCGCAGCTGGCTCCCCAGTTCCTGTTGATGGGTGTTGTCTCGCTGTTGTTCGGGCGCCTGGTTGCCCGCCTCGGGCTGCATGCCGCGCTGGTGCTGGGCTACGTCCTGGCCGGTGTGGCGCTGTGCGCAATGGCCACGTTCGAACCGGCTACTTCGCGCGCTCATGCCACTGCCGTGCTGATGCTGCTTGGCATTGGAATGGGGCTGGCGGTGCCGGCGACCGGCATGGCGATCATGGCCAACGCACCGGCCGAACGCGCAGGTATCGCGTCAGCCACGATGAACGCGCTGCGCCAGGCAGGCATGAGCCTTGGCATCGCGCTGATGGGCAGCCTGATGGGCCAGCGTGCCGTACAGCAGTTCGCCGCCTGCGCACAGGCCGCAGGGCAGCAGCGGCTTGTTGCGCAGGCGCGTGAACTGATCCTGCACCCGGGCTCGATGCACGCCACGCCGCAGGTGCTGACCTGGTACCGCAGTGCGATGGCCAGCGGGTTCGGTTGGGCGATGGCGGTGGCGGGTGCGCTGGCCCTGCTTGCGGCGCTTGGGCTGCATCGGCAGCGTGCATCGGCTTGACGCGCAGCATTCAGCCCTGCTGGCGTTGCGGGTCCTCTGCCGTGCGTTCGATCGCCTGAGGCTGTTGTTGCTGCTGGCGCGCGTTGGCGTGGCGTGCGTGTCCACCTTCGCGTCCGATCGTGGCCATGTGCTGGCGGTCGCGGCTGATCGCTTCGCCGCCCTTGCGGCCTGCGACACGTGCTTCGGCCGGACTGAATTCGTGCGCATTGCCGGAGGCATGTGCCGCGCGCCCGCCCTTGGCGGCGATCGCGCGCTGTTTGTCCTGGTCCATCGAGGCGAAGCCCCGGTTGGAGCTGCGCGGGTTCTGCTCAGTCATGTGAAATCTCCTGCAGTGTGGACGCCGCCTTCGTGGACGACGGCGTCCATGCTTGGCCATCGCACGCTAAGTCCAGGTCGCCATCTTCGCCCCGGTTTTCACGCGCCCTGCGCACCGGGATGATCACGCAGCCGGCCCGGCGGCCGCATTCGTCGCGTATTCACTGCCGGCCCTCGGATGTGCGCGCAACGCCGGCGGCCGCAGTGGCGGTGCCGCACATATGTTCGATGATCCTGTGCTGCTGCCCGATGGCTATCAGATCAGCGTTCCGGACCGGCAACCGATCAGACTGCGCACCGGTGGCAACGGCGAACGGACCGGTGTCGCGCCCCACGCGGCAGGCGGCGACGATCCACTCTCCATCGCGCGTCAACTGCTGGCTCCGCCGAAGTCGTCAGGATGAACGCACAGTTGCGCGGTCGTCCTATCGCAGATGTTCCGTTGCATGCCTAGAATCGAAGCATCCCGGTAGTTCCCGGGCGCTTCGAGTGAATGGACTCAATGAAGATTCTGTTGACCGGCAGTTCCGGGCGGATCGGGCGCGCGATCTTCGGCGCGCTGGCGGCTGCCCATGAAGTGGTGGGTCTGGACCGCAGTCCGTTTGCCACCACGCGCATCATTGCCGATGTCACCGATCATCAAGCCGTCGTGCGCGCGGTGCAGGGCGTCGACGCGGTCATCCATACCGCGGCCCTGCATGCGCCACACGTCGGCCTGGTACCGGACGCGGTGTTCCAGCAGATCAACGTGGACGCGACTGCGCACCTGCTGCAGGCGGCGCGCGAGGCAGGCGCACGGCGGTTCGTGTTGACCAGTACCACCGCGCTGTACGGCCACGCGGTGGTGGCAGGGGGATGCCGCTGGATCGATGAGGATACCGAGCCGCTGCCGCGAACGATCTACCACCGCAGCAAGCTGCAGGCCGAGGCCCTGGCTGAAGCTGCCGCCGCACCGGACTTCGGGGTGCGCGTGCTGCGGATGGGGCGCTGCTTCCCGGAACCGCCGGAACGGATGGCGATGTTCCGGTTGCATCGTGGGATCGACGCCCGTGACGTGGCCAGTGCCCATGCCGCGCTGCTGCTGGATGAGGGGCCGGCCTTCGCCCGCTACATCGCCTGCGCCGCAACCCCGTTCCGTCGCGAGGATTGCCTCGAGCTGGCCACCCAGCCGCGCAACGTACTGGCCCGGCGCGTACCGCAGCTGCTGGCCGAGTTCGAGCGCCGCGGCTGGCCATTGCCGCTGAGCGTCGACCGCGTCTACGACAGCGCCCGCATCCGCAGGGAGCTGGGGTGGCAGCCGCGTTTCGGGCCGGACGCCGTGCTGCAGCAGTACGCCGCAGGCAGCATCGAGGTGTTGCCACGCGCGGAGTGGATCAAGGATCGGGTGGCCGAATAGGGGACGCGGGGACGGATCCCTGTCCCGTCCCTGAGTGGATTCAGGAATGTGTAGGCCGGTCGCCTCAACCTCGTTGGCAGGCGGCCGCTAACCCGGTGCGCTTCCTGCGCCGGGCGGGTCCCGGCGGCCGGTGGCCTGCGCGACGGATCGCGCGCCTGCGCGGTGCCCTCCCGGTGCCGGTCGTCCTGAACTGCCTTGCGGACCCCTACATGCCTTCTTCCCGTTCCGCCGCTGCCCGCCGCCCGGGCAGCATCGCCCACAAGCTGATGCTGGGCACCGCCGTCATCGCGCTGCTGTGCTTCGGCCTGACGGCGTTCCTGATCTATCGCCAGGCCAGTGCCAGCCTGATCGATGCCTCGCGCCAGACCATGACCAGCGAGGCCAACGCTGAAGCGCGCCAGGTCGCCGCCGACCTGGGCACGGCGTTTGCCAGCAACGATGCCATGGTCGAAGCCGTGCTCGCCCAGCGTGCGCGGGGTGACGTGCCCGATCGCGCCAGCCTGGCTGCCGTGCTGGGCGAGCAGCTGCGCACCCACCCGGAGTGGCTCGGCAAGAGCACCATGTGGGAGGCCGATGCCTTCGATGGCAAGGATGCCGAGTTCGCCAATACCGCGATGCACGATGCCAGCGGCCGCTACATGAGCTACTGGGCCTGGCATGACGGCAAGCCGCAGCAGTCGACCATGACCGACTACACCGAAGCCGCCGACGGCTCGGCCGACTGGTATGTGGTACCCAGCCGCGACAAGCTGCCCAAGGTCAGCGAGCCCTATGCCTACGACATCGCCGGCCAGCAGGTGCTGATGAGCACGTTGAGCTCGCCGATCGTCGAAAACGGTACCTTCCTCGGCGTGTTCACCGTCGACTTCTCGCTGGCGGCGCTGCAGAAGCACCTGGCGACGCTGACGCCGATGGGCGCAGGCCGCGTCGAGCTGCTTTCGCCCAACGGCGTGGTGCTGGCCTCGGCGAATGCCGCCGAGATCGGCAAGCCGCGCACCGACGCATTGACCCGCAGCATGCTGGCCGACATCGCCGCCGATCGCCGGTTCGAAGCCTTCACGCCCGATGCAGCCGGCAACGTGCGCGTCTACGTGCCGCTACGCGTGGGCAATGCCCCGCAGCGCTTCGCGCTGGGCGTGGTGATGCCGCACGCGGTGATCGTGGCCGAGGCGCGCCAGCTGCTGTGGTTGACGCTGCTGGTGGGCGTGGTGGCCGCGCTGACGCTGAGTGCCGGTGTCTATGTGCTGCTGCGCCGCCTGGCGATCCGCCCGTTGGCCGAAGCGGTGCGGGTGGCGGGTGACGTCGCCGCCGGCAAGCTCGACAGCACCTTGCCTGCGCGCAGCAACGATGAAGTGGGCCGCCTGCTGGACGCGATGCAGGGCATGCGCGGGCAGCTGCAGGCGGTGATGGCGGCGCAGGCGGAAATGGCGCGCCGCCACGATGCTGGCGAGCTGAGCTACCGCATGGACGCCACTGCCTTCCCCGGCGAGTACGGCCGCATGGTGGCCGACAGCAACCAGCTGGTGGCTTCCAGCAATGCGGTCACCCAGCGCCTGGTCGAGGTGATGCAGCGTTACGCGGTGGGTGACCTCAGCGTGGACATGGAAGCGCTGCCGGGCGAGAAGGCGGTGTTCACCGCAGCGATGGCCACCACCAAGAGCAACCTGGCCGCGATCAACGAGCAGATCCAGCAGCTGGCCGCCGCCGCGGCGGCCGGCGACTTCGCTGTACGCGGTGATGCCCAGCGCTTCGACCACGATTTCCGCCGCATGGTGGAGACCCTCAACATCATGATGCAGGTCAGCGATCACAACCTGGCTGAGCTTTCGACGCTGCTTCGCGCGATTGCCGCCGGCGACCTCAGCGCACGCATGCGCGGTGATTTCCATGGCGTGTTCGCGGTGATGCGCGACGATGCCAACAGCACCGTGCAGCAGTTGACCCAGATCGTCGGCCAGATCCAGCAGTCGGCCGCCAGCATCCGCCTGGCGGCGGGTGAGATCGCTGCGGGCAACAGCGATCTCTCGCGTCGTACCGAGCAGCAGGCCGCCAACCTGGAAGAAACCGCCGCCTCGATGGAGGAGCTGACCTCCACCGTGCGCCAGAACGCCGACCACGCGCTGCAGGCCAATACCCTGGCAGGATCCGCCGCTGACGTTGCCAGCGAGGGCGGGGAAGTGGTCAACCAGGTGGTGCAGACCATGGAGCAGATCGAGGCTTCCTCGCAGCGCATCGCCGAGATCATTTCGGTGATCGACGGCATCGCCTTCCAGACCAACATCCTGGCGTTGAATGCGGCGGTGGAAGCGGCGCGGGCCGGTGAGCAGGGCCGCGGCTTCGCGGTGGTCGCCAGCGAAGTGCGCGCGCTGGCGCAACGCTCGGCGGGCGCAGCGAAGGAGATCAAGGAGCTGATCGACGCATCCGTGGCGCAGGTCGGCGCCGGTGCGCAGCTGGTGCACGGTGCGGGCCGTACCATGCAGGCCATCGTCGGCCAGGTGGGGCGCGTCAACGAGATCATGGCCGAGATCTCGGCTGCGTCGCGTGAACAGTCCGCCGGCATCGAGCAGGTCAACCAGACCGTGGTGCAGATGGATGAGACCACCCAGCAGAATGCCGCGCTGGTGGAGGAAGCCAGCGCCGCGGCGCGGGCTATGGAGGAGCAGGCCGAGCAGCTGGCCGTGGCGGTCTCGCGCTTCCGCCTGCAGGCCGAACCGGAGGCCATGGCCCGCCGCGCGGCCTGATCCCGGAAACGAAGACGCCCGGCGGGGGCCGGGCGTCGGTTGCATCCTTGCCGCGCATCCTGCGCAGGTCTGATGGCTCAGAACATTCCTTCAAACGGGTTCCAGCTGGTACGTCCTTCCACCTTCTCCAGGTAGTAGCTGTAGTTGGTGCTGGAGGCGACCAGCAGGTTCATGGCGATGAACAGCATGCGCCCGACGACGTCCGGAAGGAACATGGTGATGATGGCCAGCGCGATGTTGATGCCGATCACCACCAGTGCCTTGCGCCACATGCCAAGAATCAGCAGGTAGATGGCACCGAAGAACAACGCGAAGAAGTTCAGGTTGATCTTCAGGCGGTCACCAAAGGACAGCGCCTTCCAGGCCTGCTTGAAGCCGGGGTTCTTGGGGGCGCCGTGCTGGCGGAAGAAGTTGAAGCGGAACTGCCACTTCGGGCTGAACTGGGACAGGTCAGTGGTATTCATTGGGGGAGACATCCCTGTGAGAAAACGTTTTCATGATAGGACAAGTCCTATTCAGGATCCAAGCGTCACCGTCAAAAATGTGACGCCGGCCTTGTTCCGGCTGCTGCGGCAGGGGCGCGCACCGTCACCCGCCCGCCTTGTTTTTAGGATAGGGTGCGCAGTTCCGCTGCCGCACCAGCTGAATCCGTACGGCGGCGGGATGTCCATGGAGGTTGCATGACCACACCTGCTACACCGGAAAACGCACCGGGACCGGTGCTCCTGCCGACACCTGAAGTGGTGCAGGCACAACAGCTGCTCGCACGCCAGCAACTGGCGGTGGCGATGGACCGTGCACGCACGGCGGCTACGCAGAGCGCGGCGCCTGCCGCCGCATTGGAAAGCGAGTAATCCGCAACACCGCCGATCGCGCTGGCCCGTCGCCAGCGCGATCGCGGCGGACGCTCTTGGTCAGAACCGCGCGGTCATGCTGAGGAAGTAGCTGCGCCCGGCCACGAAGTAATCGGTGGAGCCTTCCGCATACAGCTTCTTGTCGGCCAGGTTGCTGACGCCGCCACGCAGGGTCAGTACCTCATTGACGTTCCAGGCCGCAGTCAGGTCATACAGCGTGTAGGCCTTGAGGAAGGTCGTCGCCGTGCCGGCCTGCCTGCCGGTGTACTGCGCCGACAGGCTGCTGGAAAACACCGCGTCGGGCGTCCAGTCCAGCGACGAATAGCCCGAGAATTCAGGGGTATCGATCAGGTTGCGGCCGGTGGTCAGGTTCCTGGCTTCCTTCATCCACGTCGCCGAGGTGCGCCAGCGCCAGTGCTCGCCGAAGCGGACATTGAAGTTGCCTTCCATGCCGCTGGTGCGTGCGCGCTGCACGTTGCTCATCCGCGTCCACCAGATGCCGTTGAACCTGCCCAGCGGTGCGTACTCGATCTTGTTCCTGAAGTCGGTGTGGAAGTAGGTCAGGCCTGCATCCACCAGATCGTTGTCGAAGCTGATGCCGATCTCGCGGTTGGTGCTGGTTTCCGGGTCCAGGTCCGGGTTGCCGGCCATGTAGCAGCCGCCGCGGGTATAGCCCAGCGGAATCAGCGAGGTGCAGCCACGGCCACCGGACTGGGTGGCGGCGCTGGCGGAGTTCTCGGTCAGGCTGGGGGCGCGGAAGCCCTTGGAAACGCCACCGCGGATGGTCCATTGCTCGGCCGGATGCCAGACCAGGTAGGCGCGCGGGCTGACGTGGCCACCGAACTTCTCATGGTGATCCAGGCGCGCGCCCAGGGTCAGTGCCAGAGTGCGGTGCAGCTTCAGTTCGTCTTCGACGAACAGGGCCCAGGTATCCACTTCCAGATCGGAGCCGCTGACGGCATTGCCGGCATAGTCGATCGGCGCGCGGCCGATGGTGTCGGTGTTGGTCAGCTCCTGGCGCTTCCACTGGCCGCCCACGGCGAACTGGTGTTCAACGCCGAGGGTGAACGGCGTGGTCAGGCTGCCCTCGATGATCGTATCGGTGGCTTCGGAACGGCCGGTAGCACCGATGTCGTTCCTGTACTCGGTCCAGTACGCACTGATCTTCGAATTGCCGAAGCTCCACTTGCCATCGTGGTTGAGCGCCAGCGAGCTGCGCTTGAGTTCGCTGGCACCCCAGGCGCCTTCATCCTGCTTTTCCAGCGAAGCGTCGATGAAGGCCTGCTGCACGCCATGGCCGGCTTCGAGCGACAGTTCCTGCGCGTCGCTCAGTTTCCACTGCAGCAGCGCATCGACATTGCGGTCCTTCTCGCCTGCATACGCGTTGCCGTAGACACCGCCATTGGAGCGATCCGAATCGCGGCGCATGCTGTTGGCACCGATGCGCAGGCCGAAGCGCTCGCCGAGCGGGCCGGAGAACGTCGCACCGATCTGCTGGGTGTCGCCGCGCTTGCCATCGCCCGGGCGGGTATAGCTGTGGGTGGCGCTGCCGCTCCAGTCATCACCGATGCGCCGGGTGATGATGTTGATCACGCCGCCCATGGCGTCGGAGCCATACAGCGACGACATCGGTCCGCGCACCACTTCGATGCGCTCGATCTGGTCAGGCGAGATCCAGTTCAGGTCCTGGCGGCCCAGGTCCGGCCGGTAGTTGGTCGAGGCCGAGCTGCCCATGCGCTTGCCGTCCACCAGCACCAGCGTGTAGTTCGACGGCATGCCGCGCAGCTTGATCTTGGACTGCTCGCCAACCGCACTGAGGCCACCGGTCACGCCGGGCACGCGGCTGAGCAGGGTGGCCAGGTCGTGCACCGGCTGGCGCGCGATGTCCTCGCGGCTGATCACGCTGATGCTGGCCGGCGCATCCTTGATCCATTGCTGGTTGCCCGAGGCGGTGACCACCACGGTATCCAGGTCCTTGGTGGAGGCATCGGCGCTGGCCTCTGCAGCGGCCACGCCGGGCAGGGCCAGCAGGCAGGCGGTGGCCAGGGCACTGGCCAGGCGGGTGCGCGGCAGGCGCGCGGAACGGGAGCGGAACGGCTTGGACATGACGGCTTCCATCGAATGAGGGGGGACCGGATGGAAGCAGCGGGCACACGCAGACAAGCAGGCAGGCCCCCTTCCATGGGTCATAGGGCGCACGGTTCGGGCCGGCGCAGCTGGGTGGGTCTCGGCCGTACGGAAGACGGCGACCTGCCTGGTTAATGAAATGATAACCGTTCGCGTTTGTTACGATCCAGTACCCGGTGACACGAAGCGACATTCCGCTGCGCGGTCCGCCATCGCCTGCTGTTTGCTGAATGGGGATAAATCCCGGCGTAGACCTTCGCACTCGGCTTACATCCGGCGCCCTAGACTGGGCCGCATTTTCGATTCCGCCCCGTTGGAGATCGTGTGGGTTCCGGTAGTGACAGACAGCGACTGTGCGGCCAAGGGCCGGTACAGCCAGGACAAGTGCGGGCGCCGGGAAGGCGCGCCGGGAACCTTCGCGCATGCAGCCCGGCCGGGACGGCCGGCCATGCCGATCGTGGGGAGTAAGCGGTGATGGGGGGTCAAACCATCCACGCGGAAGCGGATGCGCCCCGGCTCGACGCCGGCTGGGCGCTGCTGCCGGCTGAATCTCCGCTGCCGATGCCCGAACAGACCCTGCGCGAAGGCAAGCTGAAGGTCCGTCGGCACCGTACCTCGCCACGCCTGATCGGCCTGCGCCGGTTCTACATCTTCGGCGGCACCCTGGCCATGACCGCCATCGCCACCCGCATGATGTGGCGGGTGCTGTCGGCCAATGGCATCAGCGTGCTGGAAGCCTGCCTGCTGGTGCTGTTCGTCGGCCTGTTCGCCTGGATCGCGCTGTCCTTCGCCAGCGCCGTGGCCGGCTTCCTGACCGCCGTGTTCGACCGTGGCTATCGCCTTGGCATCGACCCGGACAAGCCGCTGCCGACCGTGCACAGCCGCACCGCGCTGCTGATGCCGACCTACAACGAGGATCCGCGCCGACTGCTGGCGGGCCTGCAGGCGATCTACGAGTCGGTGGCCGCCACCGGCCAGCTCGAACGCTTCGACTTCTTCGTGCTCAGCGATACCCGGCGCGAGGACATCGCACGCGCCGAGGAGCAGGTATTCGCCGAACTGCGCGAGCGCGTGCCGGACGGCCAGACGCGGCTGTTCTACCGCCGCCGTGGCGACAACAGCGGGCGCAAGGCCGGCAACATCGCCGACTGGGTGCGCCGCTTCGGTGGCGCTTACCCGCAGATGCTGATCCTGGACGCCGACAGCCTGATGACCGGCGACAGCATCGTGCGCCTGGTGGCCGGCATGGAACACAACGCCGATGTCGGCCTGATCCAGACCCTGCCCTCGGTGATCGGTGGCCGCACCCTGTTCGCACGCATGCAGCAGTTCGGCGGTCGCGTGTACGGCCCGGTGATCGCCCGTGGCGTGGCCTGGTGGCATGGCGCCGAGAGCAACTACTGGGGCCACAACGCCATCATCCGCACCCGTGCCTTCGCCGACCACGCCGGCTTGCCAGCGCTGCCGGGGCGCAAGCCGTTCGGCGGCCACGTGCTCAGCCACGATTTCGTCGAAGCGGCGCTGATGCGCCGTGGCGGCTGGGCCGCGCACATGGTGCCGTACCTGGGGGGCAGCTACGAAGAAGGCCCGCCGACCCTGACCGACCTGCTGGTGCGCGACCGTCGCTGGTGCCAGGGCAACCTGCAGCACGGCAAGGTGGTCGGCAGCCGTGGCCTGCACTGGATCAGCCGCACCCACATGCTGATCGGCATCGGCCATTACTTCACCGCGCCGATGTGGGCGATGCTGATGCTGATCGGCATTGCGATCCCGCTGTTCCAGGAAGGCATCGATTTCAATGCCCTGCTGCACCTGTCACCCAGCGTGTACTGGCGGGCCCAGGACGAGGAGCAGGTGGTGCGCCTGTTCGCCGCCACCATGGCGGTGCTGCTGCTGCCCAAGGTGCTGGGCTATCTGGCGATGCTGCTGGACCCTGTCGACCGCCGCGGTTGCGGCGGTGCGATCCGTGCGTTCGTGTCGATGCTGGTGGAGACCGTGCTGGCCGCACTGATGGCACCGGTGGTGATGTACGTGCAGTCGCGCGGCGTGGCCGAAGTGCTGTCCGGCCGCGATTCCGGCTGGGACGCACAGCAGCGTGACGATGGTGGCATCTCGTGGATGGCCTTGATCCGTGGCTACGGCGGGCTGGGTGTGTTTGGTGCGTTCATGGGGGTGCTGGCGTGGGCGGTGTCGCCGTCGCTGGCAGCCTGGATGGCGCCGGTGGTGATCGGCATGGTGCTGGCCGTTCCGGTGGTGGCGCTGACCTCCTCGCGCGGCCCGGGTGCCTTCCTGCATCGCCTCGGCCTGCTCGACATCCCCGAAGAGAACATTCCGCCACCGGTGCTGGTGCGCGCCGCGCAGCTGCGCCGGGAAGCCGCCGAGCAACCGCCGCTGTACTGATGGCCCTGCACCAGCGGCATAATGCGGCTCGAACTTGAAGGAGCCGCATCATGCTGCAAACGGTGGAACAGGAAACCGGCGCCTCGCCACAGTGGTCGGTGATCTGGCTGCACGGGCTTGGCGCCGACGGCCACGACTTCGCGCCGATCGTGCCGGAACTGGTGCGTCCGCACTGGCCGGCGCTGCGCTTCGTGTTCCCGCACGCACCGGTGCGGCCGATCACGATCAACAACGGCGTACCGATGCGCGGCTGGTACGACATCGTCGGGATGGACTTCCGCTCGCGTGCCGACATGGCCGGCGTGCAGGAATCGGTGCTGCAGCTGGATGCGCTGATCGCACGTGAGATCGAGCGCGGCGTCGCGCCGGAGAAGATCTTCCTGGCCGGCTTCTCGCAGGGCGGGGCGATCATCCTCACCGCTGCACTGTCGCGCACCGCGCCACTGGCCGGCCTGATCGCACTGTCCACTTACCTGCCGGAAGCCGAGAGCGCCAGGCGCGTTGACGGTGCGGTGCAGGTGCCGGCGTTCATGGCCCATGGCAGCAGCGACCCGGTGATTCCGCAGGCGGTGGCCGTACACAGCGCGCAGGCCCTGCAGGCGCTGGGCCTGGAGGTGGAGTGGCACAGCTATCCGATGGCCCACCAGGTCTGCGCCGAAGAGATCCAGGCGCTGGGTGACTGGCTGCAGGAACGATTGGGCGCTGCCTGAGCCATGCCCCCGGCCAGCACATCGCCGTGGATGCCGGAACTGTGCCGGCTGCCGCGGCTGGCGGCGATGCTCGGCCTGGCCCAGCTGGTGGTGGTGGTGCTGGCGCTGGCGCCCGATGGCAGCCGCCACTGGACCTTCGGCGAGCTGCTGTCGGCCAGCGGCTTCGCGCTGTGGCTGGCGCTGGCGGTGACCGCCAGCCTGTGCCTCCTGCGGCAGGCACTGTCGAGGCTGCCGCAGGTGCTGGGCGCTGTCGCGGCGATCGTGCTGGCGACCCTGATCGCGGTGGTCTGTGCCGGCATCGTGCATGCACTGTACGCGGTGCTGGGCGACAACTTCGCCCGCGGCATCAGCTTCTGGCGCTTCACCCTGGGCAGTGCGGCAACCACGGCACTGATCGCCGCACTTGCCCTGCGCTACTTCTATGTGAGCGATCGCTGGGCCGCGCAGGTGCAGGCCAACGCGCGTGCCCAGGCCGACGCGCTGCAGGCGCGGATCCGGCCGCACTTCCTGTTCAACAGCATGAACCTGATCGCCAGCCTGCTGCATCGCGATCCGGCGGTGGCCGAACGCGCGGTGCTGGATCTGTCCGATCTGTTCCGTGCTGCCCTGGGCGCGGGCGAGGGCGACTCCACCCTGCGTGACGAATGCGAGCTGGCCGAGCGCTATCTGTCGATAGAGTCGCTGCGCCTCGGCGAGCGTCTGCAGGTGCGCTGGGAGCGCGATGAGCCGCTGCCGTGGGACTTGCCACTGCCGAGGCTGGTACTGCAGCCGCTGGTGGAAAACGCAGTGCTGCATGGCATTTCGCGGCTGCCCGAAGGCGGCACCATCGAATTGCAGCTGGTGCGCGAGGGCAACGAGCTGCAGATCCGCGTGCGCAATCCCGCGCCCGATCCGCAGGCGCCGGGGTTGGCGCTGGCGCGTGGTGCCGGCCATGCCCAGCACAGCATCGCTCATCGGCTGGCCTGGCGCTTCGGCGCCGCCGCGCGGATGACGGCTGGCTGGAGCGAGGGCTACTATGCCTGCCAGGTGACAGTGCCGATCCAGTGAGGGGACGACCGTGAGGGTAGTCATCGCCGATGACGAACCGCTGGCGCGAGAACGCCTGCGCAGCCTGCTGGCGGCGCAGGACGGGGTGGACGTGGTGGCCGAGGCCGGCAACGGCGAGCAGGCCCTGCATGCGTGCGCGGAGCTGCAGCCGGACCTGGTCCTGCTGGACATCGCCATGCCCGGGCTGGACGGCCTGGAAGCCGCCCGCCACCTGGCCAGCTTCGAGCCGCGCCCGGCGGTGGTGTTCTGCACGGCTTATGACGCGCATGCGCTGTCGGCGTTCGAGGCGGCGGCCATCGATTACCTGATGAAGCCGGTCCGCGCCGAGCGACTGGCGGCAGCGATCGCACGTGCACGCACGTTCCTGGCCGGCCGCGACGGCCAGCCGCAGGACAGCGGCGGGCAGCAGGCCCGCAGCATGCTGTGCGCACGTCTGCGTGGCAGCCTGCGGCTGATCCCGCTGGACGACATCCACTACCTGCAGGCGGAAGAGAAGTACGTGGTGGTGCACCATGCGCGCGGCGAGGACCTGATCGAGGAGTCGCTGAAGTCGCTGGAGGAAGAGTTCGCCAGCCGCTTCATCCGCATCCATCGCAACTGCCTGGTGGCGCGCCACGAGCTGGTGGAATTGCGCCGCGGCACGGGTGGTCAAGTGCAGGCGGTGCTGCGGCATGGCAAGCAGCCGCTGGAAGTCAGCCGCCGCTGCGTGGCGACGCTGAAGCAGGAACTGCGGCATCTGTGAGTGGTCCCGCGCGGCCTGCGGCCGCGACTGCTATGAAATCAACAGCAACAGCAACAGCAACAGCGGGTCATGGCTCGTTGTTTCTACGTGCTGGGTTGGGCCGGGGTGGGGCGGCGGGACACGCTGCAAGTACATCCATGTAGCTCGATGGCGCCATCCATGGCGCCAACGGTCCCGCCGCCCCACCCCGGCCCAACCCTCTCGTTTTTCCCGCGTCGGACGGCAAAGGCATTGTTGTTATCGGGTGGGGAAAGAGGGGTCAGATCCCTTTTCCTGCGGAAAAGGGATCTGACCCCGGAAGCCGTCGGCTGTTGCTTTTGCTTCTGCTTTTTTCTTTTGATCTTCCGTGGCTGACGCGCACTGAAGCTGTCAGAGGCCGGGCGGGGTGGGGTCGCGGGGGTGTCCGCGGCATGGATGCCGCGGCCAAGCCTCCACGGACGGATTCACGGCGTCCCCCGTGACCCCACCCCGTCCGGCCAAGCGCGGCTGTTGCTTTCACGACCCCTCCGCCAGCCACGAGGGGCTCCGCCGTTGGCCGTATCCGCGCCGGAGGCGCGATAATGACCGGATGGAAACCGTCCGCATCGCCACCCGCAAGAGCCCGCTCGCCCTCTGGCAGAGCGAACACGTCGCCGACCGCCTGCGCCAGGCCCATCCCGGCTTGCATGTGGAACTGGTGCCGATGAGCACCCGCGGCGACGAAGTGCTCGACCGTTCGCTGGCCGCCATCGGTGGCAAGGGCCTGTTCCTGAAGGAGCTGGAGCTGGCCATGCTGCGCGGTGAGGCCGACTGCGCCGTGCACTCGCTGAAGGATGTGCCGATGGAACTGGACGAACCCTTCGCGCTGCCGGCGATGCTGACCCGCCACGATCCAGCCGATGGCTTCGTCTCCAACCTGTACGCCTCGCTGGACGCGCTGCCGATCGGTGCGCGGGTCGGGACCTCGTCGCTGCGTCGCCAGGCGCAGCTGCGCGCGCTGCGACCGGACCTGGAACTGCTCGACCTGCGCGGTAACGTCAACACCCGGCTGGCCAAACTCGACAACGGTGGCTACGACGCCATCGTGCTGGCCGTGGCCGGCCTGGAGCGTCTGGGTCTGGGCGAGCGCATCGTCGCGCGCCTGCAACCGCCGCAGTGGTTGCCGGCCCCGGCGCAGGGCGCGGTGGCGGTGGAGTGCGATGGTGGCAATGCGCGGCTGATGGCGTTGTTCGCCCCGCTTGATGACGCGGCCACGCGTGCCTGCGTGGAAGCCGAGCGGGCGATGAACCGTGCGTTGCATGGCAGCTGCCACGTGCCGGTGGCGGCCATAGCGCAGTGGCAGGGCGATGACCTGCACCTGCAGGGCCTGGTTGGCAGCGCCAGCGACGGCCGTGCGGTGCGCGCCGAAGCCGTGGGCCCCGCCAATGACCCGGAAGGCCTGGGCCAGCGCGTGGCGAAGCTGCTGCTGGACGATGGCGCCGGCGAACTGCTGAACGTCTGAGCCACCGCGGGTAGTCCCGGCCGCTGGCCGGCAACCTCGTGCCCAGTTGAATGCAGTTGCCGGCCAGCGGCCGGCACCACCGGAAGAAGAACGGGCGCCCTTGGCGCCCGTTTCTTACTTGAACTTGTAGACCACGTTCATCGTGGTCAGCGTATCGGTCTTGCGCTTGTCCTCGGCCACGTCACTGTTGTAACGCGCCTGCCAGCCGGCCTTCAGCGCCAGGTGCTCGTTCATGCTCACCGACACGCCGAAGTCGTTCTGGCCGAAGGTGTTGTACGAACCGGATTCGACCAGCAGGGTGTTGACCAGGTCGGTGTTGTCGGTCAGCGAGTACTTCATGTCGAACAGGCCGCGGCCGATCATGCCGGTGCGGGTGCGGTCGTCCTCGGTGCTGTGGGTGCGGCGCACACCGGGGCCGATCTGCGCGTCGAACGAGAAGCGCTCGGTGTTCCACAGGCGGGTGCCGTAACCCAGACCGAACGAGCTCTGGCGGTCGTAGGTGGCGAAGTCGTCGCGCTCTGTACGCACCGTGGCCGTCAGCTGGCGGTGCTCGCCCAGCTGCAGCGCGCTGCCGGCACTGCCGGTGTAGCGGTTGGCGGTGGTGTTGTTGCGGCGGGTAGTGGTGCCGTCGTCGCGGGTCTCGGTCACCTTGGAGCTGGAACGCAGGCCGGCCAGGTCCATGCTGTGCACCCAGTCGCCGTCGGTGTAGCGCAGGCGCAGGCGGCCGTTGAAGCTCTCGGTGCTGCTGTTGCCGCGTGCCGAGGCGAAGCCGAGCTCGCCGCCACTGCCGCTCCACGGCGAAGACATCGCCGCCAGTTCGGAGGCATCCTGTGCATACGCGAGCGGCGCGCACAGCAGCAGGGGGATCAGCAGGGACACGCGCAGGGACATCGGGGCTTCTCCGAAGCGGTTGACAGCCGGTGATGATACTGGAAGCGTGATGGCGGTCAGAATCGATCCAAGGCGCGCTTCAGCAGACGTTGCCGCGGACGCCTATTCAGGGCAAATCGATACGCAATGCCGGGTCGTTGAAGCGCGAATAGCGCAGGCGCAGCTGGAAATTGCGGCCGTTGCTGCTGCCGCTGCGCACGATCTGCCGTGGCAGGCCCTGGGCGTCCACCCAGTACTCCAGGCGTTCGCCGGCCTGCGCGCCGCGCAGGCGGTAGTGACGGGTCTCGACTCCATCCAGCGATTGGCTGCCCAGGTCTTCGGCCTGCAGTTCGGCAGGCAGGGCGTCGGCCGGCAAGGGATTGCGCCACTGCTCCAGCAGGCCCGGCGGGGTGGGAGCCTGGCGGATCGCACCGTCGGCCTGCAGGAACATGGTGTCGCCAATGATCGTCTGCGACCCGCCCGGGGTCTGTACCCGGAAGCGGTCGGGGGCGACGAAGTCCATGGCGCTGCGCACCGGCTGCGGTGCGCCCAGCACCTCCAGCTCGGCATGGAAACTGCCCAGGGCCGCAAAGCGTTGGCTGGCGCCCAGTACGGCCTGGGCCGGATCGGCCGCGGGCACGGGGGCTTCGGTCCTGGCCGGCGCCGGTGCGCGATCGCAGGCAGCCAGCAGCAGGCAGGCCAGCAGGGACAGGGCGGGCAACCGGCGCATCGGGCATTCCATGGGGGTGGGGGCGACCACGATAGCCCAAACGTCCCACACAAGACCCGCGACTCGGACATAATCGGGGGTATGGACCGATACGAACGCATCACCGCCCTGCATCGTCTGCTCAAGTCCGCGCGCTATCCGGTGACGGTGGCGACCCTGCAGGACAAGCTCGGTTGTTCCCGTGCCACCGTCTACCGCGACCTGGCCTTCCTGCGCGATGCGCTGATGGCACCGATCGAGGGCGACGGCGAGGCCGGCTTCCGCTACCAGGCCGACGAGAGCGACCGCTTCGAACTGCCTGGCCTGTGGCTCAGCTCGGAGGAGCTGCACGCCCTGCTGGCCTCGCAGCACCTGCTGGCGCGTACCGGCGGCGGCGTGCTGTCCTCGGTGCTGGCGCCGCTGCAGCAGCGTATCGAGAGCCTGCTGGCTGCGCAGGCCGGTGTCTCCAACTGGCCGGTGGATCGTGTGCGGGTAATCCCGCACCGCGGCCGCAAGTTCGATGAAGGCAGCTTCCGCAGCGTGGCCTCGGCGGTGCTGGAGCGCCGCCAGCTGGCGTTCGAGTACCGTGCCCGTTCCACCGACGAGCCGACCAAGCGCACCGTCTCGCCGCAGCGCCTGACCCATTACCGCGACAACTGGTACCTGGATGCCTGGGACCATGACCGCGAAGCCCTGCGCAGCTTCGCCGTGGACCGCATCCACAAGGCGCGCGTGGTCGACAGCACTGCCCGTGACGTCGCCGACAGCGAGCTGGACGAGCAGCTGGGTGCCAGCTACGGCATCTTCTCCGGTGCGCCGAAGGGCTGGGCGACCATCCTGTTCAGTGCCAAGGCCGCGCGCTGGGTGGCCGACGAGCATTGGCACTCCAAGCAGCAGGGCCGCTTCCTGGCCGATGGCCGCTATGAACTGAAGGTGCCGTACAGCGTCTCACGCGAACTGCTGATGGACGTGCTGCACTACGGCTCGGATGCCGAAATCGTCGAGCCGGTGATGCTGCGCGAGCAGGCCAAGGCGCTGCTCGAGCTGGCCCTGAGCAACTACGAAAAATCCTGACACTCCCCCCGAGAACTCCTCAGCCCATGAAGAAGACCCTGTTGCTGCCCCTGCTCGCCGCTGCGCTGGCCCTGACCGCCTGCGGCAAGTCCGGCGAGCCCTCGCAGAAGCTGGTGGTGGCCGCCACGGCCGTGCCGCATGCCGAGATCCTTGAGGTGGTCAAGCCGATCCTCAAGCAGGAAGGCGTGGACCTGGACGTGCGCGTGTTCAACGACTACGTGCAGCCCAACGACCAGCTGGTGCAGAAGCAGGTGGACGCCAACTACTTCCAGACCGAGCCGTACCTGGATGCCTACAACCGCGATCGCAAGACCGATCTGGTGAAGGTGATCGGCGTGCATATCGAGCCGTTCGGTGCCTATTCGCGCAAGGTCAAGTCGCTGGCCGAGCTGCGCGACGGTGCCGACGTGGTGATCCCGAACGACCCGAGCAACAACAGCCGCGCGCTGATCCTGCTGCACAAGGCCGGCGTGATCGAGCTGAAGGATCCGGCCAACGCGCTGTCGACCCTGCGTGACATCACCGCCAACCCGAAGAACCTGAAGTTCCGCGAGCTGGACTCGGCGATGCTGCCGCGCGTGCTGGACCAGGTCGACCTGGCCCTGATCAACACCAACTACGCGCTGGATGCGGGCCTCAACCCGACCAAGGATGCACTGGCGATCGAGAGCAAGGACTCGCCGTACGTGAACTTCCTGGTCGCGCGGCCGGACAACAAGGACGACGCCCGCGTGCAGAAGCTGGCCAAGGCCCTGACCAGCCCGCAGGTGAAGGCTTTCATCGAGACCAGGTACAAGGGCGCGGTGCTGCCGGCGTTCTGACCGGCGCTGCGGGCGTTCTGGCCATGCGGTCGTGCCGGCCGCTGGCCGGCAATCTGCAAACGCCGCCAAGGATCATGGGGTTGCCGGCCAGCGGCCGGCACGACCTTCAGTCGACGTGGAAGGCGAGGGTGGCCGCCACGGCCTGCTGCCAGCCTGCATAGAGTTTCTCGCGCCGCGCCACTTCCATCTGTGGCTCGAAGCGCCGGTCCAGGCCCCATTGCGCGGCGATCTGCTCGCGGCTGGACCAGAACCCGACGGCCAGACCGGCCAGGTAGGCCGCGCCCAGCGCGGTGGTCTCGGTCAGCCGCGGCCGCAGCAGAGGCACCCCAAGGATGTCGGCCTGGAAGCCGGCCAGGAAGTCGTTGCCGATCGCACCGCCGTCGGCGCGCAGTTCGGTCAGCGCGATGCCCGCATCGGACTGCATCGCATCAAGCACGTCGCGGGTCTGGTAGGCCATCGCCTCCAGCGCGGCACGCACGAAGTGTGCCTTGCGGGTGCCACGGGTCAGGCCGAACATCGCGCCGCGCACATCGCTGCGCCAGTAGGGCGCGCCCAGGCCGACGAATGCCGGCACCAGATACGCGCCGCCGCTGTCCGGCACCTGCGCAGCCAGTGCCTGGCTGTCGCTGGCACGCTCGATCATGCGCAGGCCGTCACGCAGCCACTGCACCACCGAGCCGGCGATGAAGATCGAGCCTTCGAGTGCATATTCCACGCGCCCGTCCAGGCCCCAGGCAATGGTCGTCAGCAGGCCGTTGCGCGAGCGCACCGCCTGCGTGCCGGTGTGCATCAGCATGAAGCAGCCGGTGCCATAGGTGTTCTTGACCATGCCCGGCTGGAAGCAGGCCTGGCCGAACAGCGCCGCCTGCTGGTCTCCGGCGATGCCGGCGATCGGGATCGGGTGGTCGAAGAAGAACTGTGGCCGGGTGTGCGCATACACCGTGCTGGAATCGCGCACCTGCGGCAGCATCGCGCGGGGTATGTCCAGCAGCGCCAGCAGGTCGTCATCCCAGTCCAGCGTGTGGATGTTGAACAACAGGGTGCGTGCGGCGTTGCTGTAGTCGGTCACATGCGCCTGGCCGCCACTGAGGTTCCATACCAGCCAGCTGTCGATGGTGCCGAACAGCAGCTCGCCACGCTCGGCGCGTTGCTGCGCACCTTCCACGTGGTCGAGGATCCAGCGCACCTTGGTGGCGGAAAAATAGGCGTCGATCAGCAGGCCGGTGCGTTCGCGGACCAGTGCCTCATGCACGTCGCACTTCAGTCGCTCGCAGATGGCATGGCTCTGCCGCGACTGCCAGACGATGGCATTGTGGATCGGCTGGCCGGTGGCGCGGTCCCAGACCACGGTGGTCTCGCGCTGGTTGGTGATGCCCAGCGCGGCGATATGACGCGGGTCGATCTGTTCGCGGCTGAGCAGTTCGGTCAGCGTGGCATAGACACTGGTGAGGATCTCGCGCGGGTCATGCTCGACCCAGCCGGGTTGCGGGAAGATCTGCGCGAACTCGCGCTGCGCACTGCCGACGATGTCGCCAGCACGGTCGAACAGGATCGCGCGCGAACTGGTGGTGCCCTGGTCGATGGCCAGCACGTAGCGGGGCGTCATGCAGCGTCTCCGGTGGCGATGGGGAAATCCTAATGCATCGATCGCGTCGCGCGCGGCCACCCTGGTAGCTGCCAACCTTGGTTGGCACACGTGGCAACACGGGGGTCAGAGCCCTTTCCCTGGGAAAGGGATCCGCCCCCCCATCCACGCCTGCAGCCGCGCCACCTGCGCCGCATCCAGCCGCAGCCCCAGCTTGCTCCGCCGCCACAGCACGTCCTCGGCATTCAAGGCCCATTCGTGGTCGCGCAGGAAGTCCACTTCGCGGGCATGCAGGCCGCCGCCAAACTCCTCGCCGAGATCGTTCATACCCCGCAGGCCCTGCAGCAGCTCCGCGCTGCGGCTGCCGTAGGCGCCGGCCCAGCGGCGCGCCATCTCTGCGGGCAGCCACGGTGCCAGTGCCTGCAGGCGCGAGCACGCCTGCGTGGCGTCGCCCCAGTCGCTGCCCGGCAGTGGGTGGCCCGTTGCCGTCCATGCCGGTCCCATCTGCGGCAGGGCGGGGCGCAGCAGGTCCAGCGCTTCTTCGGCCAGCACGCGGTACGTGGTCAGCTTGCCGCCCAGCACATGCAGCGCGGGCGCCGGGCTGGACTGCAACTGCAGGCGGTAGTCACGGCTCAGCTTCGCTGCACGCGGATCGGGATCGGCAAGTAGCGGGCGTACCCCTGCGAACTGCCAGACCACGTCCTGCGGGGTGATCGGCTCGCGCAGGTAGTGGTTGGCGGCCTCGCACAGGTAAGCCACCTCCGAAGGCAGCACGCTGCACCGGGCCGGGTCGCCGCGGTAGTCGGTGTCGGTGGTGCCGACCAGCAGGTGGTCGTGGGCGAACGGCAGCAGGAACACCACGCGGCCATCGGGCTGCTGAAGCAGGCAGGCGCTGTCGTCGGGCCAGGGCCGGCGCAGCACGATGTGGCTGCCCTGTACCAGGCGCAGGGCGGGGCCGCCATCGCGCGCCTGCATACGTTCCAGCAGGCCTCCTGCCCAAGGGCCGGCTGCATTGGCAACGGCCTGGGCGATCACCGTTTGCTGCCGGCCGTCTGTGGCTTCCAACGTGGCCTGCCAACGGCCCAGCACAGGGCGCAGTTCAATGCAGCGGCTACGCACATGTACCCGTGCGCCACGCCGGGCGGCGTCCAGCGCATTGAGCAGTACCAGCCGCGCGTCATCGACCTGCGCATCGGCGTAGCTGAAGGCCTGCCGCAGCGCCGGGGAGAGCCAGGGGCCGAGCGGGTCGCGTTGCAGGTCCAGTGCGCGCGAGGCGGGAAAACTCGGGCTGCGCCGGCCGAGATGGTCATACAGCCACAGGCCCGCGCGCAGCATCCAGCGCGGTCGCAGGTGGGGTTCCCATGGCAGTACGAAGCGCAACGGACGGACCAGATGGGGGGCTTGGCGCCGCACCACTTCGCGTTCACCCAGTGCCTTGCGCACCAGTCCGAACTCGCCCTGTTCAAGGTAGCGCAGGCCGCCGTGGATCAGTTTGCTGCTGGCGCTGGAGGTGTGCGCGGCCAGGTCATCCTGCTCGCACAACAGCACCCGCAGGCCGCGGCCGGCCGCATCACGGGCGATGCCGGCGCCGTTGATGCCGCCACCGATCACCAGCAGGTCGACGTCGTCCATCGCGTCTCCGTGTCCTGTGTGTGCGTAGAGTCGACTGACAGTCGACTCTACAGAACGCGGGTGACGGAAACGACGACGGGCCCCGCAGGGCCCGTCGCGTTACATCAGTGAAGCCGGTGCTGCCTGGATCAGAAGCGGGCACCGATGCCGAAGCCGACGGTCCACGGATCCATCTTGGCCTCGCCGATCTTCTCGCCGCCGACCTTCACGTCCGGACGCGAACGCATGTAGCGGGCATCGGCACGGGCGAACCAGGTGGAGTTGATGTTCATGTCCACGCCGACGGTGCCGATCACGCCCTTGGCGTCCTTGAGGCGGATGTCGGAGCTGCTGCCGTCGGCCAGCGTTTCATTGCTGAAGCTGGACTGGTAGTAGCCCACGCCCACGAACGGACGGAACACGTTGTCAGCCTGGCCGAAGTGGTACTGGCCGCTCAGCGCGACCGGCTGCTGCTCGACGTTGCCCAGGCGGGCATTGTTCGGGCCCTTCACCTTGTGGTCGAACTTGTCGGCGGCGCCCCACAGTTCAACGGCCCAGTTGTCGTTGATGTAGTAGCTGAAGCTGACGGTCGGCGCCGGGCCACCATCGACCTTCTTGATGCCGTCGATCGGATCATTCTTCGGCTGCAGCAGCGCGACGCCGCCAACCACGGCAAAATGCTTGCCCGAAGCGGTATCGGTGGAGCTGCTGTCCTGGGCGAAAGCAGCCGGCGCGAAGGCGGCGGAGGTCAGCAGGGCGAGACTCAGGATACGGATGGAGCGCATGGGGGTATCTCCTAATGTTTCTTGTTTTGGGCCCCCGGTTGCGGGGCGAGCACACCGTAGTCGCCTCAACATGAATCGAATCCGACGCGCGTTAAAAAATAGTTTTCCTTGTTCAGCGATCAGCGCGAAAAGCCTGTATCCATGGGGTTTCTGGTCGTCAGTGGCATTCATTCAGTTGGAGAAGATGTGAGCGCGGCAACGCTGTGCGTCGGCCTGCAAGCGCAGGTGAACGTGGATTGCAGGGTGCTGCTGCTGGGTTCGATGCCAGGCGTGGCATCCCTCCAGGAGCAGCGTTACTACGCGCATCCGCGCAACCGCTTCTGGCCGCTGATGGCCGATATCTGCGGTTTCGACGCGGCTCTGCCCTATGTGCAACGGCTGCAGGCGTTGAACGCCGCGGGCATCGGCCTGTGGGATGTGATCGGCCGCTGCGAGCGGCGCGGCAGCCTGGATGCCGACATCGTGCGTGGCACGGAAGTGGCCAATGCGCTGCCGGAACTGATCGCCACGCTGCCTGAGCTGAAGCTGATCGGCTGCAATGGTGGTGCCTCGCTGCAGGCATTCCAGCGCTGGGTGCTGCCACGGCTGGAAACCCCGCCGAAGCTGGTCGCATTGCCGTCGACCAGCCCTGCCAATGCGGCGTGGTCGTTGCCGCGCCTGCGGCAGGCCTGGCAGCCGGTGGCCGACGCGCGGGCGACATGAAGCGGACATCGTCCGGACAATACGCTACCGACTGGTCGCGGCCGCGACCCATGGGCAACAGCCTGTCCCGGCTGCGTGCGTACTGAAAACACCTGTAACGGTTGGCGCTGGCCCCCGCTGGCCGCACAATAGACGTTTCCCTACACCAGATTGCCGGAGTTATCCCCATGGCCGAAATCAAGGAAGTACTTGTCCCCGATATCGGTGACTACAGCGATATCCCGGTAATCGAGGTGCTTGTCGCCGTCGGCGACACGGTCAAGAAGGACCAGGGCCTGGTGACGCTGGAAAGCGACAAGGCGACCATGGAAGTGCCGTCCTCGGTGGCGGGCGTGGTCAAGGAACTGAAGGTCAAGGTCGGCGACAGCCTGTCCGAAGGCAAGGTCGTGGCCCTGATCGAAGTGGCCGCAGGCGAAGCCGAAGCCGCCAAGCCGGCGGCTGCCGCGCCGGCCAAGGCCGCTGCCCCGGCTGCCGCTACCCAGAGCGCGCCGGCTCCAGCCGCAGCTGCGCCGGCCGCTCCGGCTGCCAGCGGTGGTGCGGTTGAAGCGCTGGTGCCGGACATCGGCGACTACTCCGGCATTCCGGTCATCGAAGTGCTGGTCGCCGTCGGCGACACGGTCAAGAAGGACCAGGGCCTGGTCACGCTGGAAAGCGACAAGGCCACCATGGAAGTGCCGTCGTCGGTGGCCGGCGTGGTCAAGGAGATCAAGGTCAAGGTCGGCGACACTCTGTCGCAGGGCAATGTGGTCGCCATCATCGAAGCCGACGGCGCTGCCGCGCCGGCGCCGACCAAGGCTGCCGCTGCGGCCGCTCCGGCTGCCGCCGAGACCGCCACCAAGGTCGAGCCGGTCGCTGTGCCGGCGCAGCCGGACAAGCTGGCGGCCCGCGAGATCGCCTCGGCGGGTACCCCGTCCAGCCCGCCGGTGCAGTTCAACGCCGATGGCGTGCTGCCGGCCAAGGTGCCGTATGCCACCCCGGCGGTGCGTGTGTTCGCCCGCGAACTGGGCGTGGACCTGCTGCAGATCAACGGCACCGAGAAGGGTGGCCGCATCACCAAGGGTGACGTGCAGAAGTTCGTCAAGGCCGCACTCAGTGGTGGCGTGCCGGCTGCCGGCGGTGCTGCTGCCGCTGCCGGTGGTGGCCTGAACCTGCTGCCGTGGCCGAAGGTCGACTTCAGCAAGTTCGGCGAGACCGAAGTCCAGCCGCTGTCGCGCATCAAGAAGATCTCGGGTGCGAACCTGGCCCGCAACTGGGCGATGATCCCGCACGTCACCCAGTTCGAGCAGGCTGACATCACCGACCTGGAAGGCCTGCGCGTGGCGCTGAACAAGGAGAACGAGAAGGCCGGCATCAAGCTGACCATGCTCGCCTTCCTGATCAAGGCCAGCGCCGCGGCGCTGAAGAAGTTCCCGGAATTCAACGCCTCGCTCGATGCCAGCGGTGAAAACCTGACCCTGAAGAAGTACTTCCACATCGGCTTCGCCGCCGACACGCCGAACGGCCTGGTCGTGCCGGTGATCCGCGACGTGGACAAGAAGGGCGTGGTGCAGATCGCGCAGGAAACCGGCGAACTGGCCAAGAAGGCGCGCGACGGCAAGCTGGGCCCGGCCGACATGAGCGGCGGCTGCTTCTCGATCAGCTCGCTGGGCGGCATCGGTGGCACCGCGTTCACCCCGATCGTCAATGCACCGGAAGTGGCCATCCTCGGTGTCTCCAAGTCGTCCATCCAGCCGGTCTGGAACGGCAAGGAATTCGCACCGAAGCTGATGCTGCCGCTGTCGCTGAGCTACGACCACCGCGTCATCGACGGCGCCCTGGCCGCACGCTTCACCACGTACCTGTCCCAGGTACTGGCCGACATGCGCCGCGTGCTGCTGTAAGGCACCCGCTTCGCCCCCACCGTGCGGCCGCAGCCCCTGGCGCGGCCGCGTGAACAGATGCAGTGACAGCCCACCGGCCATGCCGGGCGGGCATGAGGAAAACCCACCATGGCCACGATTGAAGTCAAGGTTCCCGACATCGGCGATTACAGCGATGTGCCGGTGATCGAAGTGTTGGTCGCCGTCGGCGACACGGTGAAGAAGGACCAGGGTCTGGTGACCCTGGAATCGGACAAGGCCACCCTGGAAGTGCCGTCCTCGGCTGCCGGCGTGGTCAAGGAAATCAAGGTCAAGCTGGGCGACACCCTGTCCGAAGGCGCCGTGGTCGTGGTGCTGGACGCTGAAGGCGCCGCCGAAGCCCCGGCCAAGGCCGCTGCGCCGGCTCCGGCTGCAGCCGCTCCGGCCAGCAAGCCGCCGGTGACCCCGTCGCACCGCGCCCCGGCCGAACCGGCTGCGCCGAAGCCGGCGCTGTCCAGCGGCAAGCCGGCCGACATCGAATGCGAGATGGTCGTGCTGGGCTCGGGCCCGGGCGGCTACACCGCCGCCTTCCGCGCTGCCGACGTCGGTCTGGATACGGTGCTGGTCGAACGCTACGCCAGCCTCGGCGGCGTCTGCCTCAACGTGGGTTGCATTCCGTCCAAGGCGCTGCTGCACGCCGCAGCGGTCATCGACGAAGTGGCCCATGCCGGTGATTTCGGCGTCGAGTTCGGCAAGCCGACCATCACCCTGGACAAGCTGCGCCAGTACAAGGAAAAGGTCGTCAACCAGCTGACCAAGGGCCTGGCCGGCATGGCCAAGCAGCGCAAGGTCCGCAACGTGCAGGGTGTCGGCAAGTTCATCTCGGCCAACGAGCTGGAAATCACCGCTGCTGACGGCAGCACCCAGCTGCTGCGCTTCCAGAAGTGCATCATCGCCGCCGGTTCGCAGGCGGTGAAGCTGCCGAACTTCCCGTGGGACGACAAGCGCGTGATGGATTCCACCGACGCGCTGGAGCTGGCCGAAGTGCCGGGCTCGCTGCTGGTCGTCGGCGGTGGCATCATCGGCCTGGAAATGGCCACCGTGTACAGCGCGCTGGGCAGCAAGGTCACCGTGGTCGAGTTCATGGACCAGCTGATGCCGGGCGCCGACAAGGACCTGGTCAAGCCGCTGGCCGACCGCCTGAAGAAGCAGGGCATCGAAGTGCACCTGAAGACCAAGGCCTCGGGCGTCACCGCCGATGCCAAGGGCATCACCGTCACCTTCGACGCTGCCGAGGAAGGCCAGGCGCCTGCGCTGGCGCAGGGCACCTTCGACCGCGTGCTGGTGGCCGTGGGTCGCTCGCCGAACGGCAGGAAGATCGATGCCGAGAAGGCCGGCGTACAGGTCACCGACCGTGGCTTCATCCCGGTTGATCGCCAGATGCGCACCAACGTGCCGCACATCTTTGCCATCGGCGACATCGTCGGCAACCCGATGCTGGCCCACAAGGCCACGCATGAGGGCAAGCTGGCCGCCGAAGTGGCTGCTGGGCACAAGAAGGAATGGGTGGCCCGCGTGATTCCGTCGGTGGCCTATACCAACCCGGAAATCGCCTGGGTTGGCGTGACCGAGACCGAAGCCAAGGCCAAGGGCCTGAAGGTCGGCGTGGCCAAGTTCCCGTGGGCCGCCAGTGGCCGCGCGATCGGCATCGGCCGCACCGAGGGCTTCACCAAGCTGATCTTCGACGAAGAAACCCACCGCATCATCGGCGGTGCGATCGTCGGCGTGCACGCCGGTGACCTGCTGGCCGAGATCGGCCTGGCGATCGAGATGGGTGCGGAAGCCGAAGACATCGGCCACACCATCCATGCCCATCCGACGCTGAGCGAGTCGGTGGCGATGGCCTCGGAAATCTACGACGGCACGATCACCGATCTGTACATGCCGAAGAAGAAGTAAGGCGCCCGCGCCGTTCCGAACGAAAAGCCCCGGTTTCTGCCGGGGTTTTTTGTTGGCTGCAGGAATGTCTTCGGCTGTTGTCATCGCGAGGGTCCGGGCCACTGCGCGGGTGGCAGGCATTTCGACAAATGTCCCCCGTCGCCCGCCTGCGGCGGTCGCCTCCTCCTTTACTTTGTCGAAATGCCCGCCACCCGCGCAGTGGCTCGGCTTGCGGATAGTCAGAGCCAGTGCCAAAGCCGCCCGGATTCCTGACACGCGGGGGGAGAGGGGCTTGTGTGCGAAGTAAAGGAGGAGGCGTCGGCCGTAGGCCGGCGCCGGGGGACATTCGCACGCAAGCCCCTCTCCCCCCGCGCTCGACCAACCTGCTTCTCTGCTCGACGATGCCACAAAAAACGCGGCCCCGATGTTCCGGAGGCCGCGCCAGGAGAGAGGGTGCCGTGGAAGGGGCGGGGGATCAGAACACGAAGCTGATACCGGCCACCGGGCCCTTGAATTCCTGCTTCAGGCCGACAGTACCGTCGCTGCCCTTCTTGTCCACGTCCAGCTTGAACCAGTCATAGCCGGCGAACACGCCGAAGTTCTTGGTGAAGCGGTAATCGACGATGGCATTGGCGCGGCTCAGGTCGCCCTTGTAGTCATCGAAGCTGCCCCAGCGCGTGTTGAGGTACTGGCCCTGCAGCGTGATCATCCAACGCTCGGACGGAGTGAAGGTCATGCGGGCGCCCACCACGGGTGCCACGCCATCGGCCTTCTCGTCGAGGAACTGGCCTTCGTACACCGTGCCCAGGTCGGCGTAGCCCTTGGTGCTGACCTTGGCGTATTCGCCACCGATCTGCAGGCCGAGGTCGAAGGTGTCGGTATCAACCACCGAGTAGTCATAGACCAGGCTGGCCACCTGGTACTTCAGCTCACCCTTCACGAAGCTGCCGGCCGGCACGTTCTCACCGCCGAAGGAAATGCCCTGGTCGAGGGTCTCGCGGCGGTCCTTGTCGTACTTGAAGTAGTTGAACAGGAGGCGCTGACGGTTGCTGATGCGGAACATGCCGTCGATGCGCGGCTCCCATTCCTTGCCACCCAGCTTGAAGTCCTGGTTCAGGGAGATGTCCTGGCCGGCCACGGTGGTGCTGCCGCGGAGGGTGTTGTCCGAATCGATGTTCATCGCACCCAGACGGATGGCAAAGCGGTCATCGCCTTCGGCGGCGTGGGCCGCATTGGCGAACGAGGCGCCGGCAGCGAGCAGGGAGAGGGCGAGCAGGGTGGGTACGGGGCGCATCGAAGAGTCCTTGCAGTGGTTCATCAGAATGAAGGCCACTGTGCCGGACAGGCCCGTCCACCATGCGTGAACGTATGGTCCATGGCATGTGTACGGTTCAGTGCTGTCGCGACGATGCAAAAAGATGGCCCCGGAGCCGGGCTTCGGGGCCATCGTGGGACCTGCGGGGCGGAGCCGACGAGGATGCTGCAGGCAGGTCGAATGATCGGACCGGCATGTCTGACGAAAGTTCCGCAGCCTGCGACCAAAGTTCAATAGTGCGTCGCAACATGGTGCGGACGTCATTGTCCCCCTGGTGGCACGCAAAAATGTAACCGTTACCGCAACTTGCGGCTTCCAGGGATGAACAGGGAGCGGTTGTCTCGCAAATTGTCCCATTGCTATAATTTGGCGGCTCGATGAGGCCCCCCTGCTGTAGCCGCCTCAGCCCTCCACTTGCAACCACGCGGGACGTCCTGTGCTGAACTCCGTTGATGCGGGTCGGCGACTGATGCTGCGCGCCGCGGTCTACCCGCTGGCCGCAGTGGCTGTCCTGGCCCTGGCCTTCCTGCTGGTAGGTCCGAAATACGCCCTCGGCGCGCTGGCGTCCGGTGTGGCCATTTCGGCCGGTGGCTGGGTGGCGGCACGGATGGCACTGGGCGGTGGGGCACTGGCCGCAGGATCGGCGATGGCTCGCCTGATCATTGCGATCGTGGCCAAGTGGGTCGTGGTTTTCGGCGTCCTGCTGGTGGGGTTCCTGGTCTTCAAGCTGCCTGCATTGGCGCTGTTGGCCGGTATCGCCGTCGGCTTGATGTTCCAGGTCCTGGCGATGGCCAGGCGTTGACAGAATTCAATTAACTGAAGGTTCCGGACACATGGCGGGCGAGGCTCTAACCCCTACCAGCTACATCCAGCATCACCTGCACAACCTGACCGCGCCGGTCGGCAAGGGTGAGGGTATGTTCTGGCATATCCACGTCGATACCTTCCTCACCGCGGTCCTGATGGGCCTGGTGATCGTTGTCGCGTTCTGGCTGGGCACCCGCAAGGCCACCGCCGGCGTGCCGGGCAAGTGGCAGGCCTTCGTTGAAATCTGCCTGGAGTTCGTCGACCGCCAGGCCAAGGACACCTACCACGGCAAGAGCAAGCTGGTCACGCCGATCGCCATCACCATCTTCTTCTGGATTCTGCTGATGAATCTGCTGAAGATGATCCCGGCCGATTTCATCGCCAAGCCGCTGGAATGGGCGGGCGTGCACTACTGGAAGCCGGTGCCGACCGCTGACGTCAATGCCACCCTGGGCATGGCCATCAGCGTGTTCTTCCTGATGCTGTTCTTCGCGCTCAAGTCCAAGGGCCTGGGCGGCTTCATCAAGGAATTCCTGACGGCCCCGTTCGGCAAGTGGATGATGCCGTTCAACCTGATCCTCAACATCGTCGAGTGGCTGAGCAAGCCGATCTCGCTGGCGATGCGACTGTTCGGCAACATGTTCGGCGGCGAAATCGTGTTCCTGCTGATCTGGGTGCTGGGTGGTGCCGGTTTCTTCGGTGCCATTGCCGGTGGTGTGTTCGGCCTCGGCTGGATGCTGTTCCACCTGCTGGTGATCCCGCTGCAGGCCTTCATCTTCATGATGCTGTCGATCGTGTACCTGAGCCTGTCGGAAGACGCTCACTGAGTTTCAAGCTTCAACGCGTTTCAACCTTCATCCGTTTCATCACCCTTAGCAACTTAAGTTCCTGGAGATAACCATGTACTTCGCCGTCCTGACCAACTTCGCGCAGATTCAGAGCTCCACCGCCCTTGCCGTCGGCATCATGATCGGCCTGGCCGCGCTGGGCGCCGGTCTGGGTCTGGCCATCATGGCTGGTAAGTTCCTGGAGTCGGCCGCCCGCCAGCCGGAACTGATCCCGGTCCTGCAGGTCCGCATGTTCATCACCGCCGGCCTGATCGACGCCGCGTTCATCATCTCGGTCGCCGTTGGCCTGCTGCTGGCCTTCGCCAACCCGCTGTCGGCTGCCTTCGCTGGCGCCGTCACCAAGGCTCTGGCCGGCTGATACAGCGGTTTGAGACGACCGGGTGCTGATGCACCCGGTTTCGGATGAAGGCCGGATGTGCCGCTACGGCGGCGCGTCCACCCCGAAACCAGCGATCGAGCTAACCATGAATATCAATTTCACCCTTCTTGCGCAGGCGCTGGCCTTCGCTGGTCTGATCTGGATCATCGCGACCAAGATCTGGCCGCCGCTGATGAACGCGATCGAAGAGCGCCAGCAGAAGATTGCTGAAGGCCTCGCTGCTGCCGACCGCAGCCAGAAAGATCTGGCCCAGGCGCAGGAGAAGGTCAACGAAGCGCTGAAGGAAGCACGCACCAAGGCCAACGAGATCATCGATCAGGCCCACGCGCGTGCCAACCAGATCGTTGATGCTGCCCGTAACGAAGCGATCACCGAAGCCACCCGTCAGAAGGAACTGGCCCAGGCTGAAATCGACGCCGCCGCCAACCGTGCCCGTGAAGATCTGCGCAAGCAGGTGTCCGCGCTGGCCGTGACCGGTGCCGAAAAGCTGCTCAAGCGCGAAATCGACGCCAACGCCCACAAGGCGCTGCTCGACGAGCTGGCCTCGGAGATCTAAGGATGAGCCAGGCCCTCACGCTTGCCCGCCCGTACGCCCGCGCCGCGTTCGCGACCGCGCGCGACGAAGGCGCGTTCGCGCCGTGGTCGGACGCCCTGGCGTTCTCCGCCCACGTCGCCGCCGACCCGCGCGTGGCGGCCCTGCTCGCCAACCCGGAGCTGGGTCGTGACGACGCCGTCGCCCTGCTGGCGCCGGTGTCCCACGGCGAGACCTACTCGCGCTTCCTGGCCATCCTGGCCGAATCGCATCGTCTGCCGCTGCTGCCGGAGATTTCCGGCATGTTCGACGCCCTGCGCGCCGAAGCCGAGCACGTGGTCAAGGCCACCGTCACCTCGGCCGCCGAACTGTCGGCCGGTGAGCTGGACGCGATCAAGGTCGCGCTGCGCAAGCGCTTCAACCGCGAGGTCGACGTGACCACCGCGGTCGATGCCTCGCTGATCGGCGGCGCCGTGATCGACGCCGGCGACGTGGTCATCGATGGTTCGCTGAAGGGCAAGCTGGCCCGTCTGCAGACCGCGCTCGCTAACTGAATTCATTTAACGTCCGGCCCCGCTGCCGGCACTAGGACTTGACGATGGCAACCACGCTCAACCCCTCCGAAATCAGCGAACTGATCAAGAACCGCATCGAGAAGGTCAAGCTGGCCGCGGAATCGCGCAACGAAGGCACCGTGACCAGCGTGTCCGACGGCATCGTGCGCATCTTCGGTCTGGCCGACGTGATGCAGGGCGAAATGATCGAACTGCCGAACAACACCTTCGCCCTGGCCCTGAACCTGGAGCGCGACTCGGTCGGCGCCGTGGTGCTGGGTGACTACGAGCACCTGCGCGAAGGCGACGTCGCCAAGACCACCGGCCGCATCCTGGAAGTGCCGGTCGGTCCGGAACTGCTGGGCCGCGTCGTGAACGCGCTGGGCGAGCCGATCGACGGCAAGGGCCCGCTGGGCACCGACCTGACCGCTCCGGTGGAGCGTGTTGCGCCGGGCGTGATCTGGCGTAAGTCGGTCGACCAGCCGGTGCAGACCGGCTACAAGTCGGTCGACTCGATGATCCCGATCGGCCGTGGCCAGCGCGAGCTGATCATCGGTGACCGCCAGACCGGCAAGACCGCGATGGCGATCGATGCCGTGATCAACCAGAAGGGCACCGGCATCAAGTGCGTGTACGTTGCGATCGGCCAGAAGGCTTCGACCATCGCCAACATCGTGCGCAAGCTGGAAGAGAACGGCGCGCTGGCCCACACCATCGTGGTGGCCGCGACCGCTTCCGAATCGGCTGCCATGCAGTACATCAGCGCCTACTCGGGCTGCACCATGGGTGAGTACTTCATGGACCGCGGCGAAGACGCGCTGATCGTGTACGACGATCTGTCCAAGCAGGCTGTCGCCTACCGCCAGATCTCGCTGCTGCTGAAGCGCCCGCCGGGCCGTGAAGCCTACCCGGGTGACGTGTTCTACCTGCACTCCCGTCTGCTCGAGCGCGCTGCCCGCGTGTCCGAGGAATACGTCGAGAAGTTCACCGAAGGCAAGGTCACCGGCAAGACCGGTTCGCTGACCGCGCTGCCGATCATCGAAACCCAGGCCGGCGACGTGTCCGCCTTCGTTCCGACCAACGTGATCTCGATCACCGACGGCCAGATCTTCCTGGAAACCGACCTGTTCAACGCCGGCATCCGCCCGGCCGTGAACGCCGGTATCTCGGTGTCGCGCGTCGGTGGCTCGGCCCAGACCAAGATCATCAAGAAGCTGTCCGGCGGCATCCGTATCTCGCTGGCCCAGTACCGCGAGCTGGCTGCGTTCGCGCAGTTCGCCTCGGACCTGGACGAAGCGACCCGCAAGCAGCTGGAGCGTGGCCAGCGCGTCACCGAGCTGATGAAGCAGAAGCAGTACGCGCCGATGTCGATCGCCAACCAGGCACTGTCGATCTACGCCGTCAACGAGGGTTACCTCGACGACGTGCCGGTCAACAAGCTGCTGGCGTTCGAAGAAGGCCTGCACGCCCACTTCGCCAACACCCAGGGCGAGCTGGTCAGCAAGGTCAACGCCACCGGCGGTTGGGACAACGACATCGAAGGTGCCTTCAAGAAGGGCATCGCCGAGTTCAAGACCACCGGCAGCTGGTAATCGCGGTCCTGTAGAGCGGAGCCGCTGGCTCCGCTGGACCAGATGACAAACGGTTGAACAACGCGGGGCAGCAGCCCCGCGCCACGGGAAACAAGAGATGGCAAGCGGACGCGAAATCAAAACCAAGATCAAGAGCGTGCAGAACACCCGCAAGGTGACGCGCGCCCTGGAAATGGTCTCGGCCTCCAAGATCCGCAAGGCGCAGGATCGGATGAAGACCTCGCGTCCGTACGCGCAGGCGATGAAGCAGGTGATCGGTCACCTGGCCCAGGCCAGCACCGACTACCAGCATCCGTTCCTGGTCGAGCGTGAGCAGGTCAAGCGGGTCGGCTTCATCGTGATCTCCTCCGATCGCGGCCTGGCCGGCGGCCTGAACAACAACTTGTTCCGCAAGATGCTGGGCGAAGCCAAGGCATGGCAGGACAAGGGTGCGGAAGTGGACCTGGTGACCATCGGCCAGAAGGCTTCGACCTTCTTCCGCCGCGTGAAGGTCAACATGGTCGGCAGCGTGACCCACATCGGCGACGTGCCGAAGCTGGAATCGCTGATCGGTGTGATCAAGGTCATGCTCGACGCCTTCACCGAAGGCAAGATCGACCGCGTGTACCTGGTCTACAACCGCTTCGTGAACACCATGGTGCAGAAGGCCAGCTTCGATCAGCTGCTGCCGCTGCCGCCGGCTGAGAAGCAGGTCGCTCACCACGACTGGGATTACCTGTACGAACCCGATGCCGCGACCGTGCTCGAGCACGTGATGACGCGTTACATCGAGTCGCTGGTGTACCAGGCACTGCTGGAAAACGTCGCCTCCGAGCATGCGGCACGCATGGTTGCGATGAAGGCGGCGAGCGACAACGCCAACAAGCTGATCGGCACCCTGCAGCTCGTCTACAACAAGGCGCGCCAGGCAGCGATCACCCAGGAAATCTCCGAAATCGTCGGCGGCGCGGCAGCAGTCTGACCGCGTTCGTTCAAAGCACACATTAGAGGATGCAGCAATGAGTCAGGGCAAGATCGTTCAGATCATCGGCGCGGTCGTCGACGTCGAATTCCCGCGTGAATCGGTGCCGAAGGTGTACGACGCACTGAAGGTGGAAAACACCGAGATCACCCTCGAAGTCCAGCAGCAGCTGGGCGACGGCGTGGTGCGTACCATCGCCCTCGGTTCCACCGACGGCCTGAAGCGCAACCTGGTTGCCGTCAACACCGGCCGTGGCATCTCGGTGCCGGTCGGCGCCGGCACCCTGGGCCGCATCATGGACGTGCTCGGTCGTCCGATCGACGAAGCCGGCCCGGTGGCCGCCAGCGACAGCTGGGAAATCCACCGTGCGGCCCCGTCGTACGAAGACCAGTCCCCGGCCACCGAACTGCTGGAAACCGGCATCAAGGTCATCGACCTGATGTGCCCGTTCGCCAAGGGCGGCAAGGTCGGCCTGTTCGGCGGCGCCGGCGTCGGCAAGACCGTCAACATGATGGAGCTGATCAACAACATCGCCAAGGCGCACAGCGGTCTGTCCGTGTTCGCCGGCGTGGGTGAGCGTACCCGTGAGGGCAACGACTTCTACCACGAAATGAAGGACTCCAACGTCCTCGACAAGGTGGCGATGGTGTACGGCCAGATGAACGAGCCGCCGGGCAACCGTCTGCGCGTCGCCCTGACCGGCCTGACCATGGCCGAGTACTTCCGCGACGAGAAGGACGAAAACGGCAAGGGCAAGGACGTCCTGCTGTTCGTCGACAACATCTACCGCTACACCCTGGCCGGTACCGAAGTGTCGGCACTGCTGGGCCGCATGCCGTCCGCCGTGGGTTACCAGCCGACCCTGGCCGAGGAAATGGGCGTCCTGCAGGAGCGCATCACCTCGACCAAGAACGGTTCGATCACCTCGATCCAGGCCGTCTACGTTCCCGCGGACGACCTGACCGACCCGTCGCCGGCGACCACCTTCGCCCACCTGGACTCGACCGTCACCCTGTCGCGTTCGATCGCCTCGCTGGGTATCTACCCGGCCGTCGATCCGCTGGACTCCACCAGCCGCCAGATGGACCCGCTGGTCATCGGCCATGAGCACTACGACACCGCCCAGCGCGTCCAGCAGACCCTGCAGAAGTACAAGGAACTGAAGGACATCATCGCGATCCTGGGCATGGACGAACTGTCCGAAGAGGACAAGCAGGCCGTGTCGCGCGCCCGTAAGATCGAGCGCTTCTTCAGCCAGCCGTTCCACGTGGCTGAAGTGTTCACCGGTTCGCCGGGCAAGTACGTGCCGCTGAAGGACACCATCCGTGGCTTCAAGGCCATCGTCGATGGCGAGTACGACCACCTGCCGGAACAGGCGTTCTACATGGTCGGCGGCATCGAAGAAGCGGTCGAGAAGGCCAAGAAGATGGCCGAGAAGGCCTGATCCGGGGCGGGTGGGAGCGATCCTGCCCGACCTGACGCCGGCGCCGGGCAACCGCCCGCGCCGGTGGACTCCCACGGTGGCATTGCGCCGCCGCGAACAGCGAAGAGATTTGCATGAGCACGATCCGTTGCGACATCGTCAGCGCCGAGCAGGAAATCTTCCGTGGCGAAGCGACCCTGGTCGTGGCCACCGGTGAGCTGGGCGAACTGGGCATCGCGCCCAAGCACGCGCCGCTGATCACCCGCCTGAAGCCGGGCAAGGTGGTGGTGACCACGCCGAATGGCGAGCAGCTGGATTTCGCCATTTCCGGCGGCATCCTGGAAGTGCAGCCGCAGGTGGTGACCGTGCTGGCCGACACCGCGATCCGCGCGCAGGACATCGACGAAGCCTCGGTCCGCAAGGCCAAGGAAGAAGCCGAGCGCATCCTGGCCAACCGCGGTGAAGCCATGGAAGTGGCCGAAGCCCAGCAGAAGCTGGCGGAAGCCGTCGTCCAGCTGCAGGCCCTGGAACGCCTGCGCAAGACCCTCAAGCACTGAGGTTCCGCGCTGCATCCACGAAAACGCCGGCCCTGCGCCGGCGTTTTTGTTCGGGTGGCTGGGTAGAGTCGACCGGGTGGATTCGACTGGGTAGAGTCGACTGGGTAGAGTCGACTGTTAGTCGACTGCTCTACGTTCAGGCCGCGAAAATCCCGCGCTGCGAGCGTTAGTCGACTACCAGTCGACTCTACCAGTCCCGGTCCCCAGTCCCGGTCCCCAGTCCCGGTCCCCAGTCCCGATCCCGATCCCGATCACCGATCCCGGTCCCCGATCCCGATCCCGGTCCCGGTCCCGGTCCCGGTCCCGGTCCCCGATCCCGATCCCGATCCTGGTGCCGTCTCAGCGATACACCACGTACCGCATCAGCAGGAACGACACACACGCCAGGCCGCCTTCCACCAGCGGTTTGGCCAGCCAGGTGTACTGCAGGCCCAGCGCGTGGTCCACCAGGCTCACCAGCAATGTGCTCGCCACGGTGAGCAGCAGCCATAGGCCGAAGAAGCGTGCAAATCGCTTCCATCCCAGCTTGCGGGTGCCGGCCTCGGCGAAGGTGTAGCGGCCGTTGAGCCAGAAGCCCAGCAGCATGCCGGCCAGGCGCCCGGCGATGTTGGCCGGCGCCACGGGCATGCCGAGCGCGGTGGTGACCACGAACACGAGCCAGTCGAGCAGCAGCTGCACGAGCCCGATGAAGAGGTAGGCGCTTCCCTGGCGGACGAGGCTCATCGGCATGGCGAAGGGAGGAGGGATGCCCATGTTAACGGCGCACGCTCTAGAATCACCGGCAACGAACCACGGACCGCCGTTCCCATGACCCAACCCCTGCACGTCATCATCCTCGCCGCCGGCGCAGGCAAGCGCATGAAGTCGGTGCTGCCGAAGGTGCTGCAGCCGATCGCGGGCCAGCCGATGCTGGCGCACGTGATCGACGCGGCCCGTGAGCTCCAGCCGGCGGCGATCCACGTGGTCCATGGCCATGGCGGCGAGGCGGTGCGCCAGTACTTCGCCGGCCAACCCGACCTGCAATGGGCCGAGCAGGCACAGCAGCTCGGCACCGGCCACGCGGTAGCGCAGGCGATGCCCCAGGTTCCCGACCTGGCGCAGGTGCTGGTCCTGTACGGCGACGTGCCGCTGATCCGTGCGCAGACCCTGCGCGACCTGCTCGCACAGCCGGGCCGGCTGGCGGTACTGGTGGCCGATGTCGATGACCCGACCGGATATGGCCGCGTGCTGCGCGATGCCGAGGGCAAGGTTGGCGCGATCATCGAGCAGAAGGACGCCACCGATGACCAGCTGCGCGTGCGCACGATCAATACCGGCATCATCGCCGCCGAATCGACTGCGCTGCGCCGGTGGCTGTCGCAGCTTTCCAACAGCAATGCACAGGGCGAGTACTACCTCACCGATGTCTTTGCGTTTGCCGCCCATGAATACACGCCGGCCGAAATGGCGCTGGTGGCCGACGCGCAGGAGGCCGAAGGGGCAAACGACCCCTGGCAGCTTTCGCAGCTGGAGCGTGCCTGGCAGCGTCGTGCGGTGCGGGCCCTGTGCGCACAGGGGGCGCGCGTGCGCGATCCCGCCCGGCTCGACATCCGCGGCACTGTCACCGTGGGCAGCGACGTGCTGATCGACGTCGATGTCGTGCTCGAGGGCAAGGTGGTGCTCGGCGACGGCGTCACCGTCGGTCCGTTCAACCGTTTGAAGGACGTCAACCTTGGGCCGGGCACCGACGTGCGTGCGCACTGCGATCTGGAGGGCGTGGTTACCGAGGGCGCCGCGCAGATCGGCCCGTTCGCGCGCCTGCGACCGGGCACCGTGCTGGCCGATGGCGTGCACGTCGGCAACTTCGTCGAGACCAAGAAGGTCACGCTGGGTGTGGGCAGCAAGGCCAATCACCTCACCTACCTGGGCGATGCGGTGATCGGCAGCAAGGTGAACATCGGCGCTGGCACCATCACCTGCAACTACGATGGCGTGAACAAGTCGACCACCACCATCGGCGACAACGCGTTCATCGGCTCCAACAGTTCGCTGGTGGCACCGGTGACCATTGGCGACGGCGCGACCATTGCCGCCGGTTCGGTCATCACCCGCAACGCGCCGGACGGCAAGCTGACACTGGCGCGTGCCCGACAGGAAACCATCGATGGCTGGAAGCGCCCGCTCAAGAAGTCCTGAGCCCCGTGTTCCCCGCGCCGATGAACTCGGTGTGCTGCCCGGCATCGAGCAGCGCGCCGGCGAGGTGTTGAGGGGCCATGAGGCCTATCCGGTGTTCGCCGGGCATGGCCTGGACCTGCCGACACTACAGGATGGCCTTGAACGCGGGCAGCTGTGGGTGGTGGATGCGGCAGACGGTGGCATCGCCGGCTATCTGCTTGCCGGCGAACTGGCAGGTGAGTTCCACGTGCTGCAGATGGATGTGGATCCTGCACACGCGCGGCAAGGTCATGGGCGCACGTTGTTGCGCCATGCATTGGTACAGGCCCGGGCGAAAGGCTATCGCTCGGCCGTGCTGACCACGTTGTCCGACGTGCCGTGGAATGCGGCCTTCTATGCCAGTGAAGGGTTCGTCGCCGCACCGGAGGCGGAGTGGGGTGCAGGGCTGCAGGCGGTGATGGCCGAAGAGGCCGCGCTGGGGTTTCCGATGCATCTACGCGTGGCGATGCGGCAGGCCTGGTAGGTACCGACCTCGGTCGGCATATCCACGCATCGCGTGGATCTACCCGATCGGTCCGCTCAACCCACCGGCAGCAGGATCGACACGCACAACCCGCCATCGCCGCGGTTCTGCAGTGACACCCGTCCGCCGTGGGCCTCCACGATCTCCCGCGTCAGCGCCAGCCCCAGCCCGGTGCCATTGCGCTTGGTCGAATAGAACGGCATCAGTGCGTTCTGCAGCACCTGCTCGTTCATGCCCTTGCCGCGGTCAAGCACGTCCAGGCGCAGCCACTGCGGCAGCCGGGTCAGCTGTACCTGCACATCGTCGTTGGGCGGCTCGGCTTCAGCGCAGGCTTCGTGCGCATTCTTCAGCAGGTTCAACAACGCCTGCCCGAACTGCGCGATGTCGATGCGGCTGCTCAGCTCCTCGTCCGGCTCACGTTCCATGCCGAACGGGATCTGCTGGCGCAGGCTGGACAGGAACGGCGCCCAGTGCACGGTCTGCAGCTGCGGCTGTGGCAGCTTGGCAAAGCGCGCATAGCCACGGATGAAGCCTTCCAGGTGGCGTGCGCGGTCCTCGATGGTGGTGAAGATCTCGGGCAGCCGGTCAAAGCGTTCACGCTGCACCAGCACGCCGCCGGAATGGGCGAGCGAAGCAATCGGCGCCAGTGAGTTGTTGAGCTCGTGGCTGATTACCCGGATCACCTTCTTCCAGGTCTGCACTTCCTGGCGGCGCAGTTCGGCGGTCAACAGGCGCACCAGCAGCAGGTCGTGTGGGCGGCCGTTGAGCTGGAACGCACGCCGCGAGAGGTGGTAGACCTGCTCGTCGTCCTCGTCACCATCCTCGCCTTCGGCGTGCACCGCGAACAGGCTGTCACCGCCACGGGCGATGGCATCGCGCAGTTCCACCGGCACCTGTTCCAGCACGTCTTCCAGGCGTTGGCCTTCCAGTTTCCAGCCGCCGTGCAGCAGCTTGCGCGCGGCCAGGTTGGAGAACACCACGCGGGCGATGCCATCACCGCCGGAGGCGATCAACAGCATCGCAACCGGCGTGTTCTGCACCATGGTGTCCAGCAGCAGCTCACGTTGCACCAGGCCCTGCCGCTGCTCACGCAGTACATCACCCAGTTCCCGGTGTGCCTGCACCAGGTCGCCGAGCTCGTCATTGCCGGGCCAGTGCACGCCGAAGTTGTATTCGCCGTCGCGATAGCTGCTGGTGGTGCCCGCCAGGGCCCGCATCAGTGACCGCACCGGGGCGGTGGCCCGACGCAGCGTCCACCACATCAGCGACAGCAGGATCAGCGCCGACACCGTGGTCACCACCCAGCCATGGTCCATCCAGTAGGCCAGCAGCCACGGAAGTGCCGCAGCCAGTGCCAGCACCGGCAGCAGGCGCAGGAACAGGCGGAAAGTGAACGAGCGCCGCTTCATTCGCGTGGAATACCGTGGCGGTCCATGCGCCGGTACAGCGCCTGGCGGCTCAGGCCGAGCTCGGCGGCAGCCTGGGCGATGACGCCATGGTTACGCGCCAGCACCTCCTCGATGCGTGCGCGGTCGGGATCATTGCCTGCGCTGGGTGCCGGTCGTGGTACGACGGCTGCGCGCGGCAGGTTGAGATCGGCCACTTCGATGCGGTTGCCGGTGGCCAGCAGTTCGGCACGCTGGATCACGTTGCGCAGCTCGCGCACGTTGCCTGGCCACGGATGCCGCTGCAGTGCTGCGGTGGCGGCGCTGGACAGCGGCTTGCCAGCGGTCAGGAATCGCTCGGCCAGCGGCACGATGTCGCCTGGGCGGTCGGCCAGCGGCGGCAGCACCAGTTCCACCGTGTTGAGGCGGTAATAGAGATCTTCGCGGAAGGTACCCTCGCGGATCATCGCCGGCAGGTCTGCATTGGTCGCGCTGACCACGCGGACCTTGACCTGGCGCTCGCGGTTGGAACCCAGGCGCTCGAAGCGGCCGGTTTCCAGCACGCGCAGCAGCTTCATCTGCCCGCCGAGCGACAGGTTGCCGATCTCATCCAGGAACAGGGTGCCACCATCGGCGGCCTCGAACTTGCCTTCGCGCGCCTTGTTGGCGCCGGTATACGCACCGGCCTCGGCACCGAACAGTTCGGCTTCGATCAGTTCCGAGGGCAGCGCGCCACAGTTGACCGCCACGAACGGGCCCTTGGCCACCAGCGAATTGGCCTGGATGATCTGCGCGATCTTCTCCTTGCCGGCACCGTTCGCGCCGGTGATCAGTACCGGCAGTTCCGAGCGTGCGACCTGGCAGGCGAGGGCGATGACGCGCTCGCTGGCGGGGTCGGCGAAGACCGCGCCGCACAGGTCGTACTTCTCTTCCAGCGCGTTGCGCTGGTGCAGTTCACGGCTGCGGCGCCGGTCCAGTTCGCGGCGTGCCTCGGACAGTTCCAGCAGGTTGTTGACCGTGGTCATCAGCTTGCGGTCGTCCCAGGGCTTGGCCAGGTAGTCGGCCGCACCGGCCTTGACCAGGTCCACTGCACTGCTCAGGTGGGTCCAGGCGGTCAGCAGGATCACCGGCAGGTCCGGATGGCGCGCACGGATCTGCGCGAACAACGCTTCGCCCTCCTCACCGGAGGTGGTGTCCTCGCTGAAGTTCATGTCCTGGATCACCAGATCGACCGGCTGCGACTCGAGCAGGGCCAGCCCATCGGCGGGCGTGTGCGCCTGCAGGGTGTCGATGTCGTGCAGGGAGAACAGCACGTCCAGCGCAGTACCCACGCTGGCGTTGTCGTCGATGATCAGGATCGCAGGCATCAAGCGGTTCTGCAGAAAGGGATGGGCGGCGCCGATGGAGCCGTTCGTGTCCACGCACCGGGAGAGCCCGACGCCACCCATCAAGCATAGCCAAACCTGTGGCCGTGCAGGAGCGGATGATGCTCAGCGCCCGGGTGGGGCTGGCGGAGGTGGTGGCGCGGGTGGTGGCGGGACCTCCAATGCCTGTCGCCACGCAGCGGCGTTGACCGCCACCGTCAGTTCGCGCTTGTCGCGGCGCAGCAACAGATAGGCGCTGGCCGCGTGGGAATGGCGCAGTGCCTCGGCCAGATGTTCAACCCGGCGCACCGCCGTGTCGTCCACGCGGAGGATGCGATCGCCACTGCGCACGCCGAAGCGCACTTCCGGGCTGGCGGCCTCCACATGCACCTGGCCTTCGGTCGAGCGCAGCGACAGCCGCGCTCCATCCCGGCGCCATTCCAGCGTCTGTGCGCTGCCACCACCGGCCAGCGCCGGCAGGGGCAGGAGCAGCATCAGGCACATCGCGCAGGCACGCATCTCACGCGCCCCGCGTGGCGACCGCAGGCGGTACCGCCGCCGCACGCCGTGCCGGACCGAACACCGCAATCTGGCCCAGTATCCACAGCAGCAGCGCACCCAGCGGCAGGTAGTACAGCGGCATGCGCGGCAGCTCGTACAGGTTCATCAGAGCCAGGTTGATCGCGTACGCCGCCAGCATGCCCAGCACGATGCCCAGCGAGGCCAGCAGGAAGTTCTCGGTCTGGAAGTAGCGCAGGATCTGCCCGCGGGTGGCGCCCAGCGCACGGCGGATGCCGATCTGCTTGCTGCGCTGCTGCACCCAGAAGCTGGCCAGGCCAATGATGCCCAGCGCAGTGACCACCAGCAGCGAGATGCTGACGGTGATCAGCAGGCCGACCATCGCGCGGTCGTTCTTGAAGAAGTCCTTGCGCTGGTCTTCATAGGTCAGCTTGTCGCGCATCAGGCGGTTGGGGTCGTTGCGCTCCAGCGCGGCGGCACCGGCATCGAGCACCTCCTGGCGGCGTTCCGGCGAAGTGCGCAACACGTACGTGCCACCCTTGTCGAAGCTGACCCGGATCGGCAGCAGCATCGAGTTGGTCCAGTTGTCATTCCAGCCATTGGGCGTGCTGAGCGTGTCGACGATGCCGACCACATGCAGCGACTGCTTGCCCATGTAGTAGGTCTTGCCCAGGGCGCTGCCGTTGGGCTCCATCTTGGCGGCGGTGGCCTGGGTGAGGATGACCGGGATGGCCTTTTCCTTGGCGCCACCCTTGCTGACGTCTTCGAAGTTCTGGTACTCGTCGGGCAGGAAATCGCGGCCGGCGATCAGATTGATGCCCATCGTGGCCAGCCCGTTCTCGGACAGGGTGTACATCGAAGCGTTGGTGGTCGGCCGTTCCTGGTCGATCACCCGCGAGATGCTGCTGCTGGAGGAGCCGTTGCGGAAGGGAACCTGGTTGATGATGGTGACGTTGCTGACGCCGGGAATCGCGCGCAGCGATGCCAGGTCCTCGCGGGTGCGGGACATGGCGTCGGTCTGCTTGCCGATGCCACTGACGCGCAGCATCACCAGTTCGCTCTCGGCGATACCGCTGGGCATGCTGATTTTCTCCACGCGCTGGCTGACCAGGAACAGCGCGTTGCAGACGATGGCGCAGGTCAGTGCGACTTCCAGCACGATCAGGGCGGCAGCGGTCTTGTGCCGGCGCAGCGTGCTGAGGATGGGGCGGATGTCCATGGGAGTCCTCGTTCGGGTGCTTACTGCGACTTGAGCTGGATGGCCGGGGTGACCTGCATCGCGCGCCAGGCGGGCAGGAATCCGGCGGCGAGGCTGGCGAACAGGGTCAGGCCCAGCGCGAGCAGCAGCATGTTGCCGTCCAGGTGGGCCAGCTTTGCGTATTCCACCGGCTGCTGGCGCACCGCGAACAGGCCAAGCAGGGCCAGGCCGATACCCAGCACGCCACCGACCACGCCCACCGCGCCGGCTTCCACCAGGCACTGCAGGAAGATCTGGCCACGGCTGGCACCGAGTGCACGGCGCACGCCGATCTCACCACTGCGGCGCAGGAACTTGGCCAGCAGCAGGCCTACCGTGTTGACCAGGCAGACACCGAGGAAGCCCAGCGCCAGCCACAGCTGCAGGCGCACGTCGCTGGGCACTGCACCATTGAAGTCCAGCCATTCCATCACGGTGCGCAGGCGCACGTTCGGTGGGTGCTTGAAGCGGCCGGCCTCGCGCTGCTGGGTCGAATAGTTCTCCAGGTAGCGGCGGTAGTCGCCGGCCTTGGCCGGGTCCATTTCCACCCAGTACTGCAGCCACGCACAGGGTGCATTGAGCGAGTAGCTGTTGCCGTCGGGGTTTTCGCCGAAGCAGTTCATGTTGCCGTTGTTGCCGAGCTTCAGGTCGAACGAGGTGGAGATCGGCAGCAGCAGGTCTTCGTTCTTGCCGTAGCTGCCGGTGGTCAGGTCGTAGAAGTGCGGCTCCGGGCTCCATTCCTTCATCACGCCGACGATGCGGTAACTCTGGCCTTCCATGCGCAGGTCGCGGCCCACGCTGTTGGCGCCCTGGTACAGCTTGTCGTTGAGCGCCTTGGAGATGACCACCACGCGTGCGCGGCCTTCATCGTCCTCGCGCGTCCAGGGGCGGCCGTACTGCATGGGCACCTCGAACATCGGGAAGAAATCGGCCGAGGTCCAGCGGGTGTCGATGCTGAAGGGCTTGAGCGTGCTGTTGTCCGGTTCGATGGTGCCGCCGCCGCCGCTCATCAGCGCCTGGCGCTCGCCCTTGGCCTCGCGCAGCAGCGCTTCACCGTCGAAGCGGGTCAGCTGGGTTTCCGGTTCCTCGCCGGCGACATAGGCGCCGGTCGCGGCATCGAGCTGCACGTAGAACAGGCGGTCACTCTTGCCCGGAATCGGGTCGCCGGACAGCACGTGGAATACGGTCAACGTGGTCATCGAGGCGCCGATGCCGAGCGCGATGGCGATCACCATCAGCGCGGTCAGGACCTTGTTGCGGCGGAAACTGCGCGCCGCCAATCGGGCGTAGTAGGCGAACATGGTCGGGCCCTCACTCGTTGACGGCGACGATGTGGCGCAACGGCGTGGCCAGCACCGGCTCGCGCACCAGGTCGGTCACCTGGCCATCGACGATGTGCACGTTGCGCTGCGCACGCGCGGCCAGTTCCGGGTCGTGGGTGACCATCACGATGGTGGTGCCGGCGGCGTTGATCTCCTCCAGCAGCTCCATCACGCCCCGGGCCATCTGCGTATCCAGATTGCCGGTCGGTTCGTCGGCCAGCAGCAGGCGCGGGCTGCCGGCCAGCGCACGCGCGATGGCCGCGCGCTGCTGCTGGCCACCCGACAGTTCATTCGGATAGTGCTTCATGCGCGAGCCCAGGCCGACCTGGGTCAGTGCCTTCTCGATGCGTTCGCGGCGCTCGTTGGCGCTCATCCTGCGATAGCGCAGCGGAACGTCGACGTTGTCGAACAGGTTCAGGTCGGGGATCAGGTTGAAGCCCTGGAAGATGAAGCCGATCTTCTGGTTGCGCAGGCGGCTGCGGGCGTCGTCGCCCAGCGTGCTCACGTCCTGGCCGTCCAGCATGTAGGTACCGCTGGTGAAGGTTTCCAGCAGGCCGGCGATGTTGAGGAAGGTGGTCTTGCCGGAGCCGGACGGGCCGGTGACCGCGACGAACTCACCTTCCTTGACCTGCAGTTCCAGCGAGCGCAGTGCGTGGGTTTCCACCTGTTCGGTGCGGAAGACCTTGGCGACCGAACGCATTTCGAGCATGTACATGGGGTGTCCTCTCTCCAGGATTCAGGTATCAGGTATCAGTTGACGGAGACGCGTTCGGCGTCCTTGAACAGGTCGCTGCCGGAGACCACGATGCGGTCGCCCGGCTGCACACCCGACTTGATTTCCACTTCGCCCAGGCTGCTGACGCCCAGTTCCACCGGACGGCGCACGGCGGTGCGGCCATCCATCACGTAGGCCATGCCATTGCCCTGTTCGACGAACGGGCCGCGCTCGACCTTGAGCACGTTCCTGCGGGTATCGAGCAGCACGCGCACCGACATCCGCTGGCTCTGGCGCAGGCCTTCCGGCTGCGCGCTGGCAAAGCGCACGCGGGCATTGACCTCGCCGTTGACCACTTCCGGCGACACCGCGCTGATCTCACCCGGGAACGGCTGGCCGTTGCCACCGGTCAGCTGTGCCGGCATGCCGATCGCCAGGTCGCGGGCGAAGCTCTCCGGCACCTTGATCTCGACTTCGAACTTGGACAGGTCGACCACGCCCAGCACCGGGGCATTGGCGGCCAGGTTGGTGGACTGCACCGCCTGCACCTGGCCGACCTGGCCATCGAACGGGGCACGCAGCGTCAGCGCATCGACCTGGCGCTGTACTTCGGCCACCACCGCCTTCTGGCGATCGGCCAGCAGGCGCTTGTTGCGGGCATCCAGGTCCGCGCCCTGGCTCTGCAGGCGGGCATCGGTGGTGGCGTTGGCCAGGGTGATGTCGGCCTTCTTCAGCGAGTCCTTGGCCTTGGCCAGGTCGATCTGCGGCACCGCCCCGCCGTCGTAGCCGCGCTGGTAGCGCTGCAGGTCGCGGTCGGCGGCCTGCCGTTCGATGGTGGCCTGGTCGGTTTCCTTGCGCGACTTGGCGCGGGCCAGGGTGGCGTCCAGCGCGGCACGGCTGGCCTCGGCCTCCAGGCCGGCCAGGGTGGCCTGTTCCTGGGCCAGCTTGCTGCGCAGTTCGGGGCTGTCGATGACCGCCAGCTCCTGCCCCTTCTTCACCACGTCACCGGCGACCACCTTCAGGTCCACGGTGCCCGCAGAGATGGCATACAGAACCGGGCTGTTGGCGGCGATCACGCGGCCGTCGGCGGCGATGTCACGGACCAGGTCGCCCCGCTTCACTTCGGCGATGCGCACGCGGCTGCTGTCGAAGGAGCGGCTGGCGTTGGACCAGGCGTGCACGGCCCAGCCGATGCCGGCGAGCAGGGCGATCGTGCCCAGCGCCGGCCAACGGTAACGGAGCCAGTTGGCGCGCGGAGCGCTGGCCGGAGCGGAGGAAACGATCTGGTCCTGGGCGGAAGTGTCGCGGATCATCGGGTGCGTGCCTGACGGTGGTAGCCAGTACCAAGCACGTAGCGTGCCAACTTTAATTCCTTATGGGTCAAGGGGTTGGGGCTTGATGTGAAGTGTCCGGGTGTCCGCGGACACCTTTCCGGACACTTTCATTAAGCGGACAGGAGGGGGAAGCCGGGCACGCAGGCTAGAATGCGACAATCGTCTTCAAGGAAACGCGTGACATGTGTGGAATCGTGGGTGCGATCGCTGATCGCGACGTAGTGCCGGTGCTGATCGAGGGTCTGAAGCGCCTTGAGTACCGTGGTTACGATTCCTCGGGTATCGCGGTGATCGACCATGCCGAGCGGTCGGAGGTGCGTCGCGTGCGTCGTACCGGCCGAGTGTCGGAAATGGCCACGGCGGCCGAGGCCGAGGGCTTCAACGCGGTGCTGGGCATCGGCCATACCCGCTGGGCCACCCACGGTGGTGTCACCGAGGCCAATGCGCATCCGCACATCAGCCAGGGCGTGGCGCTGGTGCACAACGGTATCATCGAGAACCACGAAGAGCAGCGCGAGAAGTTGCGCGCGCTGGGCTACACCTTCGAGTCGCAGACCGATACCGAAGTCATCGCACACCTGATCCACCACCACCTGAAGGATGGCGACGACCTGCTGGTGGCGCTGCAGCACACGGTGAAGGAACTGACCGGCGCCTACGCGCTGGCCGTGGTCAGCCGCGCCGAGCCGGAGCGCTTCGTCTGCGCGCGCATGGGCTGCCCGCTGCTGATCGGCCTGGGCGAGGGCGAGAACTTCGTTGCCTCCGACGTCTCGGCGGTGATCTCGGCCACCCGCAAGGTCATTTTCCTGGAAGAGGGCGATACCGCCGAGATCCGTCGCGATGGCGTGCGCATCTTCGACGAGCACGACCGGCCGATCGAGCGCGACGTGCATCTGTCCGATGTGTCGCTGGCATCGCTGGAGCTGGGCCCGTACCGCCACTTCATGCAGAAGGAGATCCACGAGCAGCCGCGCGCGCTGGGCGACACCATCGAGGCGGCGATCGACGCCGGTGGTTTCCCGGCCGGGCTGTTCGGCAAGAACGCCGAAGCGGTGCTGTCGGGCATCGAGGGTGTGCAGATCATCGCCTGCGGCACCAGCTACTACGCCGGCCTGACCGCGCGCTACTGGATCGAAGCCATCGCCGGCCTTCCGTGCAGCGTGGAGATCGCCAGCGAGTACCGCTATCGCGCGGCCTACGCGAACCCGAAGCATCTGATCGTCACCATCTCCCAGTCCGGCGAAACGCTGGATACGATGGAAGCGCTGAAGTACGCCAAGTCGCTCGGCCACAAGCACACGCTGTCGATCTGCAACGTGCCGGAAAGTGCGATTCCGCGCGCCAGCGAACTGGTGTGCTACACCCGTGCCGGTGCCGAGATCGGCGTGGCCTCGACCAAGGCCTTCACCACCCAGCTGGCGGCCCTGTTCCAGCTGACCGTGGTGCTGGGCAAGCTGCACGGCCGCATCGACGCGGCGCAGGAAGCGGACTACCTCGAGCAGCTGCGCTTCCTGCCGGGCAGCGTGCAGCACGCATTGAACATGGAGCCGCAGATCGCTGCGTGGGCCGAGCGTTTCGCACGCAAGAGCAGCGCGCTGTTCCTGGGCCGTGGCCTGCATTACCCGATCGCGCTGGAAGGCGCGCTCAAGCTCAAGGAAATCTCCTACATCCACGCCGAGGCCTACCCGGCAGGCGAGCTGAAGCATGGCCCGCTGGCGCTGGTGGACGAGGACATGCCGGTGGTGGTGATCGCGCCGAACGACAGCCTGCTGGAGAAGGTGAAGTCGAACATGCAGGAAGTGCGCGCGCGTGGCGGTGAACTGTTCGTGTTCGCCGACCAGGACAGCAACTTCAACGAGTCCGAAGGCGTGCACGTGATCCGTACGCCGCGTCATGCCGGCGTGCTCAGCCCGATCGTGCACACCATTCCGGTGCAGTTGCTGGCCTACCACACCGCGCTGGCGCGCGGCACCGACGTGGACAAGCCGCGCAACCTGGCCAAGAGCGTGACGGTGGAGTAACACCCGTCAGCTCGGTTGGAGGTTGCAAGCGAAGGGGGCCGTGTGGGCCCCCTTTCGTTTGTGCCGGTGGCAGCGGCAAGTGGGACAGCGACAGGGTGTTCTGTCCACCGTCGGCAGCAGGCAATCAATCTTTAACGCGTAGCATCGCGTGTATTCAGCGGCGGTTTCAGCCGCGGTGCCATTCTCTGGATCGTCGGTTGGTTCCCACGACGAACTGTCCTATCGATGCCGGTAGTGACCGATGGTCGCAGTCGTAGAATCGATTTGACCGAGGTCCGGGTTGAGCGGTTGAGCCCACCTCGTTCGCGTTGCAGCACGTCGTCTGCCGATCCGTTCCAAGCGGCAGCCGGGTGCGCCAGACGTGCGCTGAAAGGTCTGTTCCCGGGGAGGGGGCGTATCGGAAGAGCACACTTTTTGACTTCAGTGACCTGCACCAGGAAACAAGAATGAACGTCCGCGAACTCCTGCAATCCAAGAAAGAAGCTGTCATCACCATCGATGCCGAAGACACCATCGGTGCCGCCGCCCACAAGATGAGCGCGCACAGGATCGCTGCACTGGTGGTGATGAAGGACGATGCCCCGGTCGGCATCATTTCCGAGAAGGACATCGTGCGTACCCTGGCCGACGACGGCCCGCAGGCCGGCCGCCGGGTGATTTCCAGCCTGCCGTCCACCGGCCTGGAGGGCATCGCCCCGGAGGCCACCCTGAAGCAGGCCATGTCGTTGATGACGTACTCGCGGCGCCGTCATCTGATGGTCACCGAAGGCACTCGTCTGGTCGGCATCCTCAGCCTGGGCGACATCGTGAAGAACCTGCTGGGCGAGCTGGAGCTGGAAAAGGCCGTGCTGCAGGACATCTACATGGCCGCCCACTGAGGGCTGCAGCGCTGGAAGCAGAGAAGCCGGGCATTTCCCGGCTTCTTCGTTCACGGCATCGGTGAAATCAGAAAGTAACCTTCACCGAGTCGGCGCTGTAGTTGGCTGGGCCGTGGTAGACCACTTCGATGTTGTTGCCATCCGGGTCGAGCACGAACGCGCCGTAGTAGCCCGGGTGGTAAGGGCGTTCACCGGGCGCGCCGTTGTCGGTGCCGCCGGCGGCGATCGCGGCGGTATGGAAGGCATCGACGGTGGCGCTGTCGCGGGCCTGGAAGGCCAGATGGTGGCGGCCGGTCAGCTGGCCGGCGGCGGCCGTGCTGCTGGCGCTGGAAATGAACAGCTCATCGGCCCAGAAGTAGTCATCGCCTTCACCGGCGATCGGGATGCCGATCGTATCGAACACCGCCTGGTAGAAGCGGCGGCTGGCCGCCAGGTCGCGCACTACCAGCTGGATGTGGTCGATCAGGCGGCCGCGGTGCAGTTCCATCGTTTCCATACCAACCTCGCAGAAAAAGGGGACGGAGGGGATTAAGTCGCTTCCAGCCCAATAATGCCAGAAACGACTTAATCCCCTCCGTCCCCTTTTCGGGTCAGACGTTGGCGATGATCTCGACCCAGTAGCCGTCCGGGTCCTTGATGAAAGCCAGGTTCTTCATGCGGCCGTCGGTCAGGCGCTTCTGGAAGGTCACGCCCAGATCCTCGAAGCGCTGGCAGGCGGCCTCGATGTCCGGCACCGACACGCAGATGTGGCCGAAGCCGCGCGGGTTGCTGTTGCCGTCGTGGTAGACCGCGCCGTCCTGGGTTTCGGTGCCGTGGTTGTGGGTCAGTTCCAGCACGCCCGGCAGCCCGGCCATCCACAGGCGGCGGGCGTTGTCATCTTCCGGCACCGTGACGCCAGCGGGCACGTAGGCCAGGAAGTACAGGCTGAACTGGGCCTCGGGGAAGTCGCGCTTGTCGATCAGCTGGTAGCCGAGCACGCGGGTGTAGAAGTCCAGCGAAGCGGCAATGTCCTTCACGCGCAGCATGGTGTGGTTGAACACGAAGCCGGTGGTTTCGGCCGGGGCCTGGGCGGCGACGCCGGGAACATCGCGCAGGGCGGGAATGGTCATGGGGGAGGTCCTTCAGACAGGGCCGTTGCCGGCCGGATGGCGCCATTCTACCGGCCAGCACCTGACGGCACTGCGACGTACAATGGCCGGATCGCACCGTTCCGTCCTGACAACGATTGCCCGCCATGTCGCAGCGTGAATGGGTGGCTGCCGCCATCCGCAAGATCGAAGCTGATTTCAACCGTTCCGCCGATACCCACCTGATCCCGCTGGCGCTGCCAGGGTTCGAGGGCATCGACCTGTACCTGAAGGATGAGTCGAGCCATCCCACCGGCAGCCTGAAGCACCGGCTGGCGCGCTCGCTGTTCCTGTATGCGCTGGCCAATGGCTGGTTGCGTGAAGGGCGTCCGGTGATCGAGGCCTCCAGCGGCTCGACCGCCGTGTCCGAAGCCTATTTCGCGCGGCTGCTCGGCCTGCCGTTCATTGCGGTGATCCCGGCCTCCACCTCGCCTGAAAAGATCGCCGCGATCGAGTTCCACGGCGGCCGTTGCCACCTGGTCGAACGTGCCTGCGACCTCAACTGTGATTCGGAAAAGCTGGCCCGTGAAACCGGTGGCCACTTCATGGACCAGTTCACCTATGCCGAGCGCGCCACCGACTGGCGTGCCAACAACAACATCGCCGAGTCCATCTTCAAGCAGATGGCCGAGGAGCCCAGCCCGGTTCCGGAATGGATCGTGTGCAGCCCCGGTACCGGCGGTACCGCAGCGACGCTGGGGCGCTATGTCAGCTATCGCCGGCATGACACCCGCATCCTCTGTGCGGACCCGGAAGTGTCGGTGTTCTTCGATGGCTACAAAGCCGCCGTGGCCGGTGAGCAGGACTGGCGCGGCCTGACCTGCAGCGGTGGCTCGCGCGTGGAAGGCATCGGCCGGCCGCGGGTAGAGGCGAGCTTCATCCCGACCAGTGTCGATGCGATGGTGAAGGTGCCCGATGCGCTGAGCCTGGCCGCGATGCGCCATGTCAGCCGCCAGCTGGGCCGCCGTGTCGGTGGCTCCACCGGCACCAACTTCATCGGTGTGCTGCAGGCGGCGCAGTGGATGCGCGAGGCGGGCCATCAGGGCAGCATCGTCAGCATCCTGTGCGACAGCGGCGAGCGCTACGCACAGAGCTACTACGACCCGTCGTGGTATGCGCGCCAGGGCATCGATGTTGACGGCGCCGATGCGCAACTGGCGGCGGCGGTGGCCGGGCAGGGACTGCCCGAATTGCCGTGGTGCAGCCTGGAAGCGTTGTAACGCGGCAACGCACGGCCGGCTGTGCGTCGGCTGGGTAGAGTCGACTGTTAGTCGACTGCTCCAGGTTCAGGTCGCGAAAATCCCGCGCTGCGCGCGAAAGTCGACTAACAGTCGACTCTACCCGGTCGCCGGGGCGGCTCAATATCCCGCTGCAGTGAACGCGTCCAGCACCGCGTCGCGCAGTGCATCGGGCAAGGCCTCGATGTCCATCGCGCGATCATCCAGATGCAGGCTCGGGTCCAGGATGCTCGCTCGGCCCTGGGCCAGCGCCTGCAGCCACAGCAGCACGCAGATCACGAACTCGCGCTCATGGCCCAGCCGCAGTTGGCTGGCGCCGCGTTCGATCACCTCGAACGGGTACCACTCCTGGGCGTCGTTGAACGTGCCGCCCTGCTGCAGCACTGCCTGCAGTTGATGCAGGTGACGCTGGGCATCGTCGCCGGCATCGCACAATGCGGCGATCCAGGTCAGTTCGGCCGGGCTGGCGGACAATGCCAGTGACCGGGCCGGTGAGGCGGATGCAACTGCAGCCAGACCTTCCATGTAGGGCCTCGTTCGGTGCGTACCGCTGCGGACTCCCCCGCAGCCAGAGCTTCGGTGCGCGACCGTAAGGCCGACGTGAATGCCGGGCCGTGCCCCCTTGTCAGCCCCGCCTGCCAGCGCCATATCCTGCATGCTGCCCGCCTGCCGGGCCCGTACCCTGGAGATCTGCCGTGACCGTTGCCAACCCCCTGCTCGATTTTTCCGGCCTGCCGCGCTTCGAGGCCATCCGCCCCGAGCAGGTGGCGCCGGCGCTGGACGTGCTGCTGGCCGAGGCCGAAGCCGCCGTCAGCGCCGCCGAGCAGGTGCAGCCGGTCACCTGGCAGACCTTCGTTGCCCCGCTGGATGACGCCACCGAGCGCCTATGGCGCGCCTGGGGTCTGGTCGGCCACCTGCAGGGCGTGGTCAACACCCCGGAACTGCGTGAGGCCTACAACAGCAACCTGCCGCGGGTGACCCGCTTCGCCAGCGCGCTGGGCCAGAACCTGGCGTTGTACCGGCAGTACCAGACGCTGGCCGCCAGTGCCGAGGCGGCGCGATTCGACGCGGCCCAGCGCAAGGTGCTGGACAACACCCTGCGCGATTTCCGCCTCGGTGGTGCCGAGCTGGCGCCGGAGGCGCAGCAGCGCTTCGCGGCGATCAAGGAAGAACTGTCGGCCCTGTCGGCGAAGTTCTCGCAGAACGTGCTCGACGCTACCGATGCCTGGTCGCTGATCATCGAGGACGAAGCGCGGCTGAAGGGCCTGCCGGAAGACGTGAAGGCCGCCGCGCATGCCGCAGCACAGAAGGACGGCAAGGCCGGCTGGAAACTGACCCTGCAGATGCCGTGCTACCTGCCGGTGCAGACCTGGGGCGAGGACCGCGACCTGCGCGAGATCCTGTACCGCGCCAGCGCACAGCGTGCGTCCGAATTCGGCGATGAGTCCCTGGACAACAGCGGCAACATCGATCGGATCCTCGCCCTGCGCGCTGAACTGGCCGCGCTGCTCGGCTTCGATTCGTATGGCGATTATTCGGTAGCGACCAAGATGGCGCAGGACCCGGCCGAAGTGCTGGGTTTCCTGCGTGACCTGGCCGCGCGCGCCAAGCCGTTCGCGGCCAGGGACCGGGCCGACCTGGAGCAGTTCGCACGCGAGCAGCTGGGCATCGACAGCCTGCAGGCCTGGGACCTGGCGTTCGCCGCCGACCGCCTGAAGCAGGCCCGTTACAGCTATTCCGAACAGGAAGTGAAGCAGTACTTCACCGAACCGAAGGTGCTTGGCGGCCTGTTCTCGGTGATCGAGCAGCTGTACGGCCTGCGCGTGCAGGAGGACAGCGCACCGGTGTGGCATGACGACGTGCGCTTCTTCCGTCTGGTCGATGCGCAGGGCGCGCTGGTCGGCCAGTTCTATCTGGACCTGTATGCGCGCGAGGGCAAGCGTGGTGGCGCGTGGATGGACGATTGCCGCAACCGTCGCGTGCGCGCGGACGGCAGCGTACAGACGCCGCTGGTCTACCTGGTGTGCAACTTCGGCCGCGGTGCCAACGGCAAGCCGGCGACCTTCAGCCACAACGAAGTGACCACGCTGTTCCATGAGATGGGCCATGGCCTGCACCAGCTGCTGACCCGCATCGGTGAGCTGGGCGTGGCCGGCATCAATGGCGTGGAATGGGATGCAGTGGAACTGCCCAGCCAGTTCATGGAGAACTTCTGCTGGGAGTGGGAGCACCTGCAGGCCATGACCGCGCACGTGGACACGGGCGAACCGCTGCCGCGCGGGCTGTACGAGCGCATGCTGGCCGCGCGCAACTTCCACAGCGGCATGGCCACGGTGCGCCAGCTGGAGTTCGGCCTGTTCGACATGCTGTTGCACAGCCAGTTCGAACCGGCGCAGGACAGCGTGCTGGCGCTGCTTGATCGCGTGCGCGCGGAAGTGGCGGTGAATCACCCGCCGGTCTGGAATCGCTTCCCGCACCAGTTCAGCCACATCTTTGCTGGCGGCTACGCGGCCGGTTACTACAGCTACAAGTGGGCTGAAGTGCTCAGTGCCGACGCCTATGCGGCGTTCGAGGAAGCGCCGCAGGCACTGGCCGAGACCGGTGCACGCTTCCGCGATGAGATCCTGTCGCGCGGTGGCAGCCGCCCGGCGGCGGAGAACTTCAAGGCCTTCCGTGGGCGCGCGCCGCAGATCGACGCGCTGCTGCGCCACTCGGGCATGGCGTAAACCGTTGTGGTGGGTGCCAACCCTGGTTGGCACTTCACCGCCATCCACGCATGGCGTGGGTCTGCCGGAATGCCGGCCAGCGGCCGGCACTACCGAAGACCGGTCATTCGGCGTAGATCATCTTCCGGGTCATGCCGCCGTCGACGATGAAGTCCTGGCCGGTGCTGAAACCGGACAGCGACGACAGCAGGTACACCGCCAGTGCACCGATATCTTCAGGGCGGCCGACCCGGCCGACCGGATGCTGTGCGTGGTCGATGGCCGAGTACTCTGGTTCATGGCGCCGTGAGGGTGCCTGCCACGCAGTGGTACCGACCCAGCCGGGGCTGATGCTGTTCACCCGCACCGCCGGGCCGGCGCTGATCGCCAGCGCATGGGTGAAGGCCACCAGGCCACCCTTGGCCGCCGCATAGGCCTCGCTGTGCGCTTCGGATTGCCAGGCGCGGGTGGAGGCGATGTTGATGATCGCGCCCGCAGCACTGTCCGTCAGCGCCGGCAGCGCGTGCTTGCTGCACAGGAAGGCGCCATGCAGCGACGACAGCCGGCGTTGCCATTCGTGCCAGTCCATGTCCTGCAGCCGCGTGCCGTGCGGCCCGGCGATGCCGGCATTGTTGACCAGCCCGTCGATGTGGCCGAAACGCTGCAGCGCCTCGGCGATGAAGTCGCGCACGCTGGCTTCGTCGGTGATGTCCAAACGCTGGAACGCGGCATCCTCACCGCGCTGCCATTCGTCCAGGCAGGCCTGGCCGGCCTCCCTGTCGAGGTCGCCGATCAGCACGCGTCCGCCGGCACCGAGCACGGCCTGGGCAATACCGCGACCGATGCCGTTGGCGCCGCCGGTGACCAGCACCACCTTTCCCGACAGTGGCGCGGCCGGCCATGCGGCAATCGGCGGCACCGTGCTCACGTCAGGTCTTCGCCGCGCAGGCGACGATGCCAGCCGTCCACGCCGATGCGGTCCAGGGTCTGGATGTTGCGCTCGACGATCACGTCCGGGTCCGGATACACATCCACCGCGCGCGCCACGCTGTCTTCGCGCAGCAGGTGCAGGGTGGGGAAGGGCGCGCGGTTGGTGTAGTTGCTGGCGTCGTCGGCGGCCACGCCCTCGAACTGGTAATCCGGATGGAAGCTGGCCACCTGCAGGATCCCCTGCAGGTCCAGTGCCTCGATCGCCGCATCGGCGTTGTCGAGGAAGTCGTTGTAGTCGAGGAAATCGCTCAGCACCTGCGGATGTACGATCAGCGTCGTGTCGATCTGCTCGGCCGGCGTGTCGCGCAGCAGCACCAGCTCCTCGGCCAGCTGTTCAACCAGCGCTTCTGTCGTGGTCGCATCGCTGAGCACGATGCGGACCTGGTCCTTCACGTATACCGCCTTGGCGAACGGGCACAGGTTCAGGCCGATGACGATGCGCTCCAGCCACAGGCGGGTCGCGGCGATCGGGTCATCGGTGGGCAGGTCGGAATCGGTCATGGCGGGCACGTCGGCTGGCGGGGCCGACATTGTAGGCGCGTCGCTGGCAACGCGCCGTCGTACCTGCGGCTGGCAGCGCCGGGGGATTCCCGGCAGGTGGCTCAGTCGCGGAAATTGTTGAACTGCAGCGGCAGCTCGAACTTGCCGGCCTTGAGCACGGCGATGGCGTCCTGCAGGTCATCGCGCTTCTTGCCCTGCACGCGCAGCTTGTCGCCGTTGATCTGGCTTTCCACCTTCAGCTTGGCGTCCTTCAGGGCCGCCGCGATCTTCTTGGCGATCTTCTGCTCGATGCCCTGCTTGACGGTGATCTTCTGCCGGGCCTGGGCCAGGTTGGTCTCGATGTCGCCGAACTCCAGGCTGAGCACGTCGATGCCGCGCGCGGCCAGGCGAGCACGCAGTATGTCGTTCATCTGCTTGAGCTGGAATTCGGTCGGCGCGAACTGATTGATGACATCGCCGTCGCGCTCGAACTTTGCGTCCACGCCCTTGAAGTCGAAGCGGGTGGCCAGTTCGCGGTTGGCCTGGTCGATGGCGTTGGTCAGCTCGTGGGTGTCGACTTCGGACACGACGTCGAAGGAAGGCATGGGCGGTGCTCCGCAGGTTTCAGTGGCGATCATTCTATCGTGCCGGCCCGCGTGCCCGCTTTGTGTAGGGCCGAGCCCATGCTCGGCGGCCGCCCTACAATCCGGTGCGGTCGGCGATAATGGGCCATGAACGTGCAACGCTCCCCTTCGCGTGCGGTGGCCTGGATGGTCGCTGCGGTCGCCTGTTTCTCGCTGATGGACGCTGGCATGAAGCAGCTGTCGGCCAGCTATCCCACCCTGGAAGTGACTTTCCTGCGTGGTGCGGCCTCGTTGCCGTTCGTGCTGGTGTGGGTGCTGGTCAGTGCCGGCCCACGTTCGCTGGTGCCGCGGCGCTGGGGCCTGCACCTGCTGCGTGGCGCGTTGGGCATGGCGATGATCGGCTGCTTCGTGTTCGCCCTGCGCGACCTGCCGCTGTCCACCGCCTACACCATCTACTTCGTTGCCCCGCTGCTGATCGCCGCGCTGTCGGTGCCGTTGCTGGGCGAGCGGGTCGGGCCGCGGCGCTGGGTCGCCATCGGCATTGGCCTGGTGGGCGTGCTGGTGGTGCTGCGGCCGGGCGTGGATGGCTTCATCTCGGTGCCCGGCCTGATGGTGCTGGCGGCGGCAACGGCCTATGCCGTGGCGGCGATCACGGTCAGCCTGCTGACCCGCACCGATACCTCGCAGTCGATGGTGGTGTGGTTCCTGGTGATCATGGCCATCGGCGCCGGCCTGCTCGCCATTCCCGGCTGGGTACCGCTGCAGCTGGCACACGCGCCTTTGATTGCCGGCATGGGCCTGGCCGGGGCGCTGGGCCAGATTGCCCTGACCAAGGCCTTCCAGCTGGGCGAGGCCTCGATGATCGCGCCGCTGGAGTACAGCGGCCTGGTCTGGGTGATCGGCTGGGATCTGGCCTTCTGGGGCCAGCTGCCGGACGGCTATACGTGGGTGGGCGCGGCGATCATCGTCGCCTCGGGGCTGTACCTGCTGCATCGCGAGCGGGTAAACCGGCAGGAACCGCCGAAGCCGCTGGATCATCCCTGAGCCCGGGGGTAGTGCCGGCCGCTGGCCGGCAACCCCTTGCGCCGGAGGGACCGCTGCAGGTGCCGGCCAGCGGCCGGCACTACCGGGGACAGTTTCTTAGAACCAAAAGGAATAACATTCTGGGCCATGGCGCGGGCGCGCGACCGCCTGCGCTGGTAGGCTGCACGCCCCCTTCCGTCACCCAGCCGGTGAGCCACGCCCGTGATCGAGTTCCAGCGCCTGCACAAATCCTATGCCGTTGCCGGCCGCGAAGTCAGCGCTCTGCAACCGTTGGACCTGACCATCGAGGCCGGTGAGGTGTTCGGCATCATCGGCCATTCCGGCGCCGGCAAGTCGACCCTGATCCGCATGATCAACCGCCTGGAAGAACCCAGTGGTGGCCGGCTGCTGATCGGCGGTGAGGATGTCACCGCGCTGGACGCGGACGGCCTGCGCGCGCTGCGCCGGCGCATCGGCATGATCTTCCAGCACTTCAACCTGCTGTCCTCGCGCACGGTGGCCGGCAATGTCGCCTTTCCGCTGGAACTGGCCGGCACGCCGAAGACGGAGATCGACGCGCGCGTGGCCGAGCTGCTGCAGACCGTGGGCCTCGAAGCGCATGCGCAGAAGTATCCGGCGCAGCTGTCCGGTGGCCAGAAACAGCGCGTCGGCATCGCCCGCGCGCTGGCGACCCGTCCGCAGATCCTGCTGTGCGACGAGGCCACCAGTGCGCTCGACCCGCAGACCACCGCTTCGGTGCTGTCGCTGCTGTCGAAGATCAATCGCGAGCTGGGCCTGACCATCGTGCTGATCACCCACGAGATGGACGTGATCCGCCGTGTCTGCGACCGCGTTGCGGTGCTCGATGCCGGCCAGATGGTCGAAACCGGTCCGGTCACCCGGGTGTTCCTGCACCCGCAGCACCCGACCACGCGCCGTTTCGTCAGCGAATCGGAGCATGTGGACGAGGGCACGCTGCACCGCGATTTCGATGCCGTCGGTGGCCGCATCGTGCGCCTGACCTTCCTCGGTGGCGACACCTACGAACCCCTGCTCGGCCGCGTCGCGCGCGAGACCGGGGTCGACTACAACATCCTGTCCGGCCGCATCGACCGGATCAAGGACACCCCGTATGGCCAGCTGGTGGTCGCCCTGGTGGGCGGCGACCAGTCCGCCGCGCAGGCCGCGTTCGTGGCCGCCGGCGTGCATGTTGAGGAGCTGCGTCGATGATCATCGCTACTGCCGGCGGATTCTTCCGCCACCTGGACGCGGGCAAGTGGGCCGACATCGGCCAGGCCACCATCGACACCCTGCTGATGCTGCTCGGTTCGCTGCCGCTGACCCTGGCCATCGGCCTGCCGCTGGGCGTGCTGCTGTACCTGTTCGGCGCACCGCAGATGAAGCGCCGGCCATTTGCGTACGGCGTGCTGGCGCTGGTGGTGAACCTGCTGCGTTCAGTGCCCTTCATCATCCTGATGATCGTGCTGATCCCGGTCACCCTGTTCCTGATGGGGACGTCGCTGGGTGTACGCGGTGCGATCGTGCCGCTGGTCATCGGTGCCGCGCCGTTCTACGCGCGCCTGGTCGAGACCGCACTGCGCGAAGTGGACCGTGGCGTGATCGAAGCGACCCAGGCGATGGGAGCCACCACCTGGCAGCTGGTCACCCGCGTGCTGCTGCCGGAAGCGCGCCCGGGCCTGATCGCTGGCGCAACGGTCACCACCGTCGCGCTGATCGGCTTCACCGCGATGGGCGGTGCGATCGGCTCCGGTGGCCTTGGCGACCTGGCCTTCCGCGACGGCTACCAGCGCTCGCACACCGACGTGGCGCTGGTCACCGTGGTCCTGCTGCTGATCCTGGTGCAGCTGCTGCAGATGCTTGGCGACCGCCTGGTCGCGCATTACAGCCGCAGATAACAGAATGCCGGGCGGCGCCCGGCATCTCGTTCGGGTAGTGCCGGCCGCTGGCCGGCAATCCCACGTGCGGTCAACGCACGTTCGGTACTTCGTAACCCAGCTTCCCGACCTGCTCCGGGTGCTGCGGCACGCGCTTGAGCTTGTCGGTGTTCACCCCGTACTCGTCACGCAGGCGTTCGGCCAGCTCCTTGTACAGGGCTTTGTCCATGTCCGGCGTACGCGAGAAGATCCAGGCCATCTCGCGGCCCGGGTAACCGATCAGTGCCCACGAGTAATCCGGTGCCACTTCCAGCACCCGCGAATGGGTAGGCACGACGCGGTAGAACCAGGTGCGCCAGCCGTGGTTGCCGCTGTCCGGGTCGACGCTGGCGCGGGCACGCACTTCCTGCAGCGGTTCGCCGAAGCCATCACGGTAGCGGTAGGTGATGCCGACCTTGTGCTCGTCGCGCAGTTCGTAGTCGTTGACGCTGGCCACATGGCCACGTTCGATGAAGTTCGGCACGCGGCCGATCACGTACCAAGTGCCCATGAAGCGCTTCAGGTCGATCGGCGCATCCGGGTCGGTCGCGCGCGGGGTGCTGGCGCGGGGCGATGGCGGCTCACTGGCGGCCACGGCGGGGCCCGCCAGGGACAGGGCCAACAGCATGGCGCAGAGCGGGCGGATCGAAGTCATGCGGGAGCGGGCTCAGAAGGGCTTTGCCTGAGCATGGTCGACTGAGCGTGCGCGATCCGTCAATGGTGTCGCAACCTGTGAGAAGGGCCTTGCCCAAGCTGTGTTGCATTGTCCACCGGAGAAGCCCCATGAACGCACGTTCCGTCCGCCGCCCTGCAACTGAACGCGTCATCATTGAACGCGCCGATCCGCGCCTGCTGCGCAGCGTGCAGCAGGTGGCCCTGGCCGGCCTGGCGCTGGTACTGGTCTGGCCAGCCGCGCGCGGCAGCAACGCCTGGCTGGGCTGGCTGCCGATGTGGCTGGTGGGCATGCCGCTGGTGGCCTGGTGGGCGCTGCTGCGCTTCCCTGTGCCGCGCCTGTCGTGGCTGCGGCTGGCCCGTCGCACCGGTGGACAGGCACATCGTCGCACCGCCGGGACGCCCCGCCGTCGCCGCCGCGCTACGGCCACGGCCTGACCTTCGACACGGGGGCGGCTGCAGCGATCCATGCTAGCGTTCCACGGCTTATGACTGCCTGGAGCTGCAATGTCTCGACTCGCTTCCGCCTGCCTGCTGGCTGGCATGATGACCGCTGCCTCGGTGGGGACCGCCGTGGCTGCTGAAGACACCGATCGCTACGCCTGGCTGGAGGACGTCACCGGCGACAAGCCGCTGTCCTGGGTCAAGGAACAGAACGCCAAGTCCGAGGCGCGCCTGGCGCAGACCCCGGCCTTCAGGCAGATGGAGACCAGCATCCGCGAGGTGCTCGACTCCGATGCCAAGATTCCCGCCGTGCAGAAGATCGGCGACTACTATTACAACTTCTGGAAGGACCAGCAGCACGAGCGTGGCCTGTGGCGCCGCACCACGCTGGCCGAGTACCGCAAGGCCTCGCCGCAGTGGGAGACCGTGCTTGACCTCGATGCCCTGAACAAGGCCGAGGGCGAGAACTGGGTCTGGCACGGCGCCGACTGCCTGCGCCCGGATTACAGCCGCTGCCTGATCGCGCTGTCGCGCGGTGGTGCCGACGCCGACGTGACCCGCGAGTTCGACCTGGCCAACAAGACCTGGATCAAGGACGGCTTCTTCCGTCCGGAGTCGAAGGGCGGCCTGAACTGGATCGATCGCGACACCGTATTCGTCTACACCGACTTCGGTGCCGGCTCGATGACCACCTCCGGCTACCCGCGCGTGGCCAAGCTGTGGAAGCGTGGTACGCCGATGGCCTCCGCCAGCGTAGTGTATGAAGGCAAGCCGGAAGACATGTACATCGCGGCGATGCACGATGACACCCCGGGCTTCGAGCGCAACCTTGTCAGCCGCACGCTGGCGTTCTACAACAACGAGATCTACCTGCGTGGCGACGATGGCACGCTGACCAAGATCGATGCGCCGAACTCGGCCGAGAAGGGCCTGCACAAGCAGTGGCTGACCCTGGAGCTGCGTGATCCGTGGACCGTGGGTGGCAAGACCTATGCGTCCGGTTCTCTGCTGGCGACCAGGCTGGATGACTTCCTGGCCGGCAAGCGTGAGTTCGACGTGCTGTTCACCCCGACCGCGACCACCTCGCTGGCCAGCGCCACCTGGACCAAGAGCCACCTGGTGCTGAACGTGCTGGATGACGTCAAGAACCGCCTGTCGGTGCTGACCCCGGGCGCCAATGGCTGGCAGACCAGCCGCTTCGTCGGCGCGCCGGCCTTCGGCACGCTGGGCGTGGCTGCGGTCGACAGCAACGACAGCGACGCGGTGTGGCTGACCGCCACCGACTACCTGACCCCGACCACCCTGGCGCTGGCCGAGATCGGGCAGGCCCCGGAAACGCTGAAGACCATGCCGGCCTTCTTCGATGCCAAGGGCAAGGTGATCGAGCAGCACTTCGCCACCAGCAAGGACGGCACCCGCGTGCCGTACTTCGTGGTGCACGACAAGGCGATGAAGCTGGACGGTTCCAACCCGACCCTGCTGTACGGTTACGGTGGTTTCGAGATCTCGCTGACCCCGGGCTACTCCGGTGGCATGGGCCGCGCCTGGCTGGAGAAGGGCGGCGTGTACGTGGTTGCCAACATCCGTGGCGGCGGCGAATACGGCCCACGCTGGCACCAGGCGGCGCTGAAGCAGAACCGCCACAAGGCCTATGAAGACATGGCCGCGGTGGCACGCGATCTGGTCAAGCGCAAGATCACCAGCGCCAGTCACCTGGGCGTGCAGGGCGGCAGCAACGGTGGCCTGCTGACCGGCAACATGCTGACCCAGTACCCGGAACTGTTCGGTGCGGTGGTGGTGCAGGTGCCGCTGCTGGACATGAAGCGCTACAGCCACCTGCTGGCCGGTGCCTCGTGGATGGCCGAGTACGGCAACCCGGATACCAGCGACTGGGCGTTCATCAAGACCTTCTCGCCGTACCACCTGTTCGACGCGAAGAAGAAGTACCCGCCGGTGCTGTTCACCACCTCCACCCGCGATGACCGCGTGCACCCGGGCCACGCCCGCAAGATGGCGGCGAAGATGATCGACGCCGGCAAGGACGTGACCTACTACGAGAACATCGAAGGTGGCCACGGCGGTGCAGCCAACAATGCGCAGGCCGCACACATGTCGGCGCTGGCCTACAGCTTCCTGTGGGAGCGGTTGGGCGGTAAGTAAGCAGACAGGCAGAACGGAAAACGCCGCCCCCGGGGCGGCGTTTTTCTTTATCCGGTAGTGCCGGCCGCTGGCCGGCAACCGCATCATTCACGCATTCCCGGGTTGCCGGCCAGCGGCCGGCACTACCGTCAACGTGATCCCTGCCAACGCTGCAACCCACGCGCGATCCGTGCCACCGCCTCCTGCAACCGCGGCACTTCCTGGGTATAGGCCAGGCGCACGTGCTGGTTGGCGCGATGGAAGCCGAAATCCAGCCCGGGCGTGAATGCCACGTGCTCGGTTTCCAGGAAATGGGCGCAGAACGCCTGTGCGTCATCGGTGAATGCGCTGACATCGGCGTACAGGTAGAACGCACCCTGCGGCTCGACTTCGATGCGGAAGCCCAGCTCGCGCAGCGCGGGCAGCAGGAAGTCGCGGCGCTGGCGGAACGCTTCGCGACGCTGCTCGAAGATCGCCATCGACTCCGCGCTGAAGCAGGCGAGCGCGGCATGCTGGGCGATGCTCGACGCGCTGATGTACAGGTTCTGCGCGAGTTTCTCCAGGTCCGGCACGGCTGCTGGCGGTGCCACCAGCCAGCCCAGCCGCCAACCGGTCATGCCGAAGTATTTGGAGAAGCTGTTCAGCACGAATGCGCTGTCATCCACCTGCAGCACGCTGGGTGCATCCAGGCCATAGGTGAGGCCGTGGTAGATCTCGTCCACCACCAGGTGACCACCGCGCGCGTGCAGGGTCTTCGACAGGGCGGCCAGTTCGTCGGCGGAGAGCACGGTGCCGGTCGGGTTGGCCGGTGAGGCAACCAGCGCGCCGACGCTGTCGGCATTCCAATGCTGTTCCACCAGCGACGGTGTGAGCTGGTAGGCAGTGTCCGGGCCGACCGGCACCAGCTGTGCGCCGCCTTCAACGAGGCGCAGGAAGTGGCGGTTGCACGGATAACCCGGGTCGGCCAGCAGCCAGTGGCGGCCGGGATCGACCAGCAGGCTGCTGGCCAGCAGCAGCGCACCGGAGCCGCCGGGGGTGACCAGGATGCGTTCGGGGTCGATGTCCAGCCCGTAGTGGCTGCGGTAGAAGCCGCTGATCGCCTGGCGCAGGGCGGGCAGGCCACGTGCGGCGGTGTAGCGGGTATGGCCGGCGGCCAATGCGGCCTGGCCGGCACGCACGATCGGTTCGGCGGTGGTGAAGTCCGGTTCGCCGATTTCCAGGTGGATCACGTCGTGGCCGGCCTGTTCCAGCGCCTGCGCGCGGGCCAGCAGGGACATCACGTGGAACGGAGCGATTTCATGGCTGCGCCGGCTGTAGCCCGGCGTATGGGGCAGGGTACTCATGCAGCCCATGGTACGCCGCGCACCGGGGTCACGCGCTCTGGCAGTGCCGACCGCTGGCCGGCAACCGACCCACCCGCAGGCCGTGAGGGTGCCGGCCAGCGGCCGGCACTACCGACAGGCATGGCCACCATGACGTTCCGCAGGGTTGCCCACCGTCCTTCCGCAACCCAGACTCGGGCGCAAGGACGCCATTGCATTGCCCCTCAAGGAGCCCTATCTCATGAAATCCACCCTCTGCCTGTTTCTTGCCAGCCTGATGACCACCACTGCCACCGCCGCCACTCCGCCCGTTCCGCCGGATGCCGCCAAGCATCCGCATGTGGTCAAGGCGCCGTTCGGCGCGACCCGCAACGATGACTATTACTGGCTGCGCGACGACAAGCGCGGGAACAAGGACATGCTGGCCTACCTGCAGGCCGAGAATGCCTATGCCGACCAGCTGCTGGCGCCGCTGAAGCCGCTGGAGGACACCCTGTACAAGGAGATCGTCGGCCGCATCAAGCAGGACGATTCCAGCGTGCCGGCGCGTGATCGCGGCTACTGGTACTACAGCCGCTTCGAGACCGGCCAGGACTACCCGATCCATGCGCGCCGCAAGGGCAGCATGGAGGCCGCCGAGGAAATCCTGCTGGACGTCAACACGATGGCTGCCGGCAAGGGCTATTTCAGCGTCGGCTCGATGGAAGTCAGCCAGGACAACCAGCTGCTGGCCTGGGCCGATGATGATGTCGGCCGCCGCCAGTACACCATCCGCTTCAAGGACCTGGCCACCGGCAAGGTGCTGCCCGATGTGATCACCGGCAGCTCGGGCGACCTGGTCTGGGCCGACGACAACCGCACCGTGCTGTACGTCGAGAACGATCCGGAAACGTTGCTGACCGTGCGCGTGAAGAAGCACGTGCTGGGCACCCCGGCCAGCGCCGACACCATCGTCTACGAAGAGAAGGACGACAGCTTCTACATGGGCATCGGCCGCACCCGCGACGATCGCTTCATCACCATCGGCGTGCACAGCACCGTGTCCTCGGAAGAGCGTTACGCGCCGGCCAGCGACCCGACCCACTTCACCGTGCTGGCGCCGCGCCAGCGCGATGTCGAGTACGACGCCGACCACTACGATGGCCGCTGGGTGATCCGCACCAATGACGGTGCGAAGAACTTCAAGCTGGTCACCGCACCGACCGATGCGACCTCGCGTGCGCAGTGGAAGGACTGGATCGCGCACGACGATGCGGTGTTCATCGAAGGCTTCGAACTGTTCGATGGCTACACCGCCATCGCCGAACGCTCCGAGGGCCTGGAACGCATCCGCCTGCTGTTCAAGGATGGCCGCAGCGACTACGTGAAGGCCGACGAGCCGGCGTACTCGATGGGCCTGGGCGACAACACCGAGGCCGATACGCCCTGGTTGCGCTACGTCTACACCTCGATGACCACCCCCACCACCGTGTTCGAACTGAACACCGCCACCGGTGAGCGCCGCCAGCTGAAGGTGCAGCCGGTGATCGGCTATGACGCGTCGAAGTACGAAACCGACCGCGTCTGGATCACCGCGCGCGATGGCGTGAAGGTGCCGGTGTCGCTGGTCTACCGCAAGGGCTACCAGAAGGATGGCAAGGGCGCGTTGTTCCAGTACGCCTATGGCAGCTACGGCATGTCGATGGACCCGTACTTCAACCAGACCGCGGTGAGCCTGCTCGACCGTGGCGTGGTGTATGCCATCGCCCACATCCGCGGTGGCCAGGAAATGGGCCGCGACTGGTACGAGAACGGCAAGCTGCTGCACAAGCAGAACACCTTCAACGACTTCATCGACGTCACCCGTGGCCTGGTGGCGCAGGGCTGGGCGGCGAAGGACCGCGTGGCGGCATCCGGAGGCAGTGCCGGTGGCCTGCTGATGGGCGCGGTGGCCAACCAGGCGCCGCAGGACTACCGCGTGATGGTGGCCCAGGTGCCGTTCGTCGACGTGGTGACTACCATGCTCGACCCGACCATTCCGTTGACCACCAACGAGTACGACGAGTGGGGCAACCCGGAGCAGAAGCAGTTCTACGACTACATGCTGTCCTACTCGCCCTACGACAACGTCAGCAAGCAGGCCTATCCGGCGCTGTTCGTGGGCACCGGCCTGTGGGATTCGCAGGTGCAGTACTGGGAACCGGCCAAGTGGGTGGCCAAGCTGCGTGACGACAACACCGGCCACTACCCGATCCTGTTCCGCACCAACATGGAAGCCGGCCACGGCGGCAAGTCGGGGCGCTTCCAGCGTTACCGCGAGCTGTCCGAGTCGTACGCATTCGTGCTGCAGCAGCTGGGCATCGCCCAGCCGTGATCGCGACAGGGTGCCGGGCACTGCCTGGCACCCTGAACCGGTATCCTTGCGGCCATGAGCCAGCCCGAACCCCCTGCACCCCGCGATACCGCCACGCCACCGCGCGTGGTGCGCTTCCGCTGGGCGTGGTGGCTGCTGGCCTATGTCAGCCTGGGCACCGGCATCGTCGGCATCTTCGTGCCGGGCCTGCCGACCACCGTATTCATCCTGATTTCGGCGTGGGCCGCCTCGCGCGGTTCCGAGCGCCTGCACCACTGGCTGCTGCAGCACCCGCGCTTCGGCCCGGCCATCGCCAACTGGCAGGCACACGGGGCGGTCAGCCGCTACGGCAAGTGGATGGCCACGATCACCATGGCGGTATGCGCCGGCATCATGCTCTGGTGCGTGCCGATTGCCTGGGTGAAGTGGTTCTCGATCGGCAGCATGACCGTGGTGGCGATCTGGCTGTGGACCCGGCCGTTGCCACCGCCGGAAGGCTGAACATGGCCCGCCCCGGGGCGGCCCGTGGGGCGGTCAGGGGGGTAGAGTCGACTGTCAGTCGACTATCGCGCGCAGCGCGGGTTTTTCACGGCCGTTGCAGGAGCAGTCGACTCACAGTCGACTCTACCAACCGCTCAGCCGCCAATGGCTATACTCGGGGCATGAAGATCCCCCATCGAAACGCCATCCTGATTCCGCTGGCAGCGGCTTCGCTGCTGTTCCTCGCCGCCTGCGGCAACAAGGGCCCGCTGGTACTGCCGCAGAAGCCGGTGCCGGTGGAAGAAACCGTCGAACCTGTTGCCGAGCCCGCTACCGAAGCGACCCCGGCGCAGACCGAAGGCAGTGGCACCCCGGCCACGACCGTGGAGCCGGCTGCACCGACCACGCAACCGGCGCCTGCGCCTGCGAAGAAGGTGGGCGGCGGGAATGAGTAAGGCCGGTTCCAAGGCCCTGCGCTTCAGCAAGATGCATGGCGCGGGCAATGATTTCGTAGTGATCGACCTGCGTGACGGCACCGCGCCGCCCACGCCTGAACTGGCCGCGCAGCTGGCCGACCGCCACACCGGCGTCGGCTGCGATCAGATCCTGACCATCGAACCGCCGCGCGCGGAAGGCTCGGTGGCGTCGTACCGCATCTGGAATGCCGACGGCTCCAATTCCGAACAGTGCGGCAATGGCGCGCGCTGCATCGCCGCCTGGCTGGTGCGCGAAGGCAGTGCGCAGGGCGACCGCTTCGTCATCGACAGCCCGCTGGCCAGCCATGAGGTGGAAGTGCTGGGCGATGGCCAGTTCGCGGTGACCATGGGCGTGCCGGCGTTCGAGCCGGCCAACGTGCCGCTGGTGGGTTTCGCCCACGCGCGCGAGGAATACCTGCTGCCGCTGCAGGGCGAAAGCGTGCGTTTCGCTGCGGTGTCGATGGGCAACCCGCATGCGGTGATCGAAGTGGGCCTGATCGATGCTGCACCGGTCGAGCGCGTCGGTGCGCTGCTGCAGCAGCATGCCTCGTTCCCGCGCTCGGTGAACGTGGGCTTCGCCCAGGTGATGGGCCCGGCGCATGCACGCCTGCGTGTGAATGAACGCGGCGTCGGCGAAACCCTGGCCTGCGGCAGTGGCGCCTGCGCCGCTGCGGTGACCCTGATGCAGCGCGGCCGCCTGCAGCGTGATGCACGCATCAGCCTGCCCGGCGGTGACCTGCGCATCCAGTGGCCGGGCGATGGCCAGCCTGTGGTGATGGCCGGCCCGACTGCATTCGTCTTCGAAGGGGAGTGGATGGCATGACCGAAACCGTCGACAAGCTCGGGGCCCACGAAGTCGCTGCCTGGTTGCGGCGACATCCCGGCTTCCTCAAGCAGTTCCCGGACCTGGCCCTGACCCTGGTGGTGCCGCGTGACGACGGCCCGACCGCGTCGCTGGCCAGCTACCAGCTGGAGGTGCTGCGCGAGAAGAACCGCGAGCTGGCACGACGGTTGGCCGACCTGGGCGCGACTGCCCAGGTCAACGAACGCCTGGCGGTGCGCACGCACCAGCTGACCCTGGCGTTGATGAAGCAGGACAACGCCGCCGACACCCTGCGTGCGATGGCGGCCTCGCTGCAGGAAGATTTCGCCGGCGACCTGGTGCGATTGGTGGTGCACACGCCGGTGGCCGGGCTGGAACAGGCCGACTGGTTGCAGGTGATCGCCGCCGATGATCCGCAGCTGGGCCCGTTCCGCGACTGCCTGAAGGACGGCGAGCCGATCTGCGGCCGCCTGCAGCCGGAAAAGAATGCCGTGCTGTATGGCGTGCGCAGCGAGGAAGTGCAGACCACCGCGCTGCTGCCGTTGCCGGGCGTGGGCCTGATTGCGGTGGGCAGCCACGATCCGAACCGTTTCTATCCGGGCATGGGCACGCTGTTCCTGCGCATGATGGGCGATGCCCTGGTCACCGGCCTGAAGCGCTTCCCGGGCTGAGCAGGACACGACGATGAGCGCGGTACAGGCCTTCCTGCAGCATCTGCAGGTGGAGCGGCGGATGTCGGCGCATACGCTCGATGCCTACCGCCGTGACCTGGACGCGCTGTCGGTCTGGGCCGAGCCGCGCGGTGTTGCGGTGGAGGCACTCGATGCCGACGCGCTGCGCCAGTTCGTCGCCGATGAGCACCGCCGTGGCCTGTCGGCCAAGAGCCTGCAGCGCCGCTTGTCCGCCTGCCGCAGCTTCTATGCCTGGCTGCTCAAGCACGGCCGCATCGAGGTCAGTCCTGCAGCAACGCTGAAGGCGCCGCGCGCGCCGCGCCGGTTGCCTCAGGTCCTCGACGCCGATGAGGCCGTGCAGCTGGTCGAGCTGGAGCCGGAAGGTGAACTTGGCCGCCGTGACCGCGCGCTGCTGGAACTTTTTTATTCTTCCGGCCTGCGCCTGAGCGAAGTCTGCGCGCTGACCTGGCGCGATCTGGATTTCGACAGCGGGCTGGTCAACGTGCTGGGCAAGGGCAATCGGCAGCGCCGCGTGCCGTTCGGCCGGCCGGCGCGCGAAGCGCTGCAGGCGTGGCGCGCCGAAAGTGGCGGTGGTCCGGCCTCGCCGGTATTTCCCGGCCGCAACGGACCGATCAGCCAACGCGCGGTGCAGATCCGCATCCGCCAGCTGGCGCAGCGCCAGGGCCTGTTCAAGCACGTGCACCCGCACATGCTGCGGCACAGTTTCGCCAGCCATATCCTGGAATCATCCGGTGATCTGCGCGGCGTGCAGGAGCTGCTGGGCCATGCCGACATCGCCACCACCCAGATCTACACCCACCTGGATTTCCAGCACCTGGCCAAGGTCTACGACGCGGCGCATCCGCGCGCGAAGCGTCGAAGCAGCAGCGAGGGCAGGGGAGAAAGCTGAACGTCGCCCGTGCGGCAGCCGGTCGCGGGTGGCTTGAAGGGCGCAGGGCAGTCCCCACCTCTGGTTCTGTCACCCCGGAGGCATCATGGACCCCAGTCAGAACCCCAACGTTTTCCACGCCACCACCATCGTCTGCGTCCGTCGCGGCGAGCACGTGGCCATTGCCGGCGACGGCCAGGTCACGCTGGGCCACACCGTGATGAAGGGCAATGCGCGCAAGGTGCGCCGCCTCGGTCGTGATGGCCAGGTGTTGGCCGGCTTTGCCGGTGCCGCCGCCGATGCCTTCACCCTGTTCGAGCTGTTCGAGGCCAAGCTGGAAAAGCACGGCCAGTTGCAGCGTGCTGCGGTCGAACTGGCCAAGGATTGGCGCACCGAGCGCCGCCTCGGGAAGCTTGAAGCCCTGTTGGCCGTGGCCGACAAGGAAACCTCGCTGATCATCAGCGGCACCGGCGATGTGATCGAACCGGAGGACGGCATCATCGCCATCGGCTCGGGTGGTTCCTATGCGCTGTCGGCTGCACGCGCGTTGATGGCACACACCGAACTGGATGCGCGCACCATCGCCAGCGAAGCGATCGGCATTGCCGGCGATATCTGCATCTACACCAACCGCAACGTGGTGGTCGAGGAACTCTGAGGGTCGCGCCGGCTGCTGGTCGGCAACCTCATGCCCCCCACACGCGTGCCTGGTTGCCGGCCAGCGGCCGGCACGACCGACAACGAATTCGTGAGCACATCCATGTCGAAGATCGAAGTTTCCTCCGCCACCATGACCCCGCGCGAGATCGTGCAGGAACTGGACCGGCATATCGTGGGCCAGCACGACGCCAAGCGCGCCGTGGCCATCGCCCTGCGCAACCGCTGGCGCCGCATGCAGCTGGTGCCTGAGCTGCGCAATGAAGTGATGCCGAAGAACATCCTGATGATCGGCCCGACCGGCGTCGGCAAGACCGAGATCGCGCGTCGCCTGGCCACGCTGGCCAACGCGCCGTTCGTGAAGGTCGAAGCCACCCGCTTCACCGAAGTCGGCTACGTCGGCAAGGACGTCGAGCAGATCATCCGCGACCTGGCCGATACCGCAGTGAAGCTGTACCGCGAACAGGCCAAGGTGCGCGTGCGTACCCAGGCCGAGGAACGCGCCGAAGACCGCATCCTCGATGCGCTGCTGCCGCGCCGCAGCGGTGGCATCGGCTTCGATCCGGAAGTCGCCCGCAACGAACCGTCGGCGCAGGACAACGAGACCCGCATCAAGTTCCGCAAGATGCTGCGCAACGGTGAGCTGGACGAGCGCGAGATCGAACTCGACCTGGCCGCCAATGTCAGCATGGACATCATGACCCCGCCGGGCATGGAGGAAATGGGCCAGCAGCTGAAGTCGATGTTCGCCAACCTTGGCGGCGGCGCGAAGGCGCACAAGCGCACGCTGACCATCAAGGCCGCGCGACCGCTGCTGATCGAGGAAGAGGCCGGCAAGCTGGTCAACGAGGACGATATCCGCACTGCGGCGATCGAGGCCTGCGAGCAGCACGGCATCGTCTTCATCGACGAGATCGACAAGGTCGCCAAGCGTGGCGATAACGTGGGCGGCGGCGATGTCTCCCGCGAAGGCGTGCAGCGCGACCTGCTGCCGCTGGTGGAAGGCTCCAACGTGTCCACCAAGTACGGCACGATCAAGACCGACCACATCCTGTTCATTGCATCCGGTGCGTTCCACCTGGCCAAGCCCAGCGATCTGATTCCGGAGCTGCAGGGTCGCTTCCCGATCCGCGTTGAACTGGGTGCGCTGAGCAAGGGTGATTTCGTGCGCATCCTGACCGAGCCGAAGGCCGCGCTGACCAAGCAGTACGAGGCGCTGCTGGCTACCGAGGGCGTCAAGGTCAGCTTCACCGCCGACGCCATCGAGCGCCTGGCCGAAATCGCCTTCCAGGTGAACGAGCGCCAGGAGAACATCGGTGCCCGTCGCCTGCATACGGTGCTGGAGCGCCTGCTGGATTCGCTCAGCTACGAGGCACCGGACCGCGATGGCGAAAGCCTGGCGATCGACAGCGCCTACGTCGACAAGCACCTGGGTGAGCTGGTGCAGGACCCGGACCTGAGCCGCTACATCCTGTAATGCCCGTTGGGGTCGGATCCCTCGCCCCAGCGAGGGCTCTGACCCCGCCCGCTGCAACAGAAAGGGCCGCCGCAGGGCGGCCATTTTCTTGTGCGGTCAGCGCGATTGCCGGGTGCGGTAGTCCCGCAGCACCTGGTCGATCACCGCACTGGTGCGGGCGGCGCTGATGCCGGTCGAGGGCGAACGGCCGTTGCCGCGCAGCTCGTCCACGAGGGAGGCGATCAATGGCTGCTGGACCGATGGCGGGTTCGGGACGTCGAATGCCTGCATGCCCGCTTCGGTCTCCAGAACCACTGGAACGTCCTCGAAGGTGGCAAAGCGCAGCTGCCCGCGGTCGCCGGTGATCTCGACCTCATCCTGGCGCCGGAACGCGCAGAAGCTCCATTGCGCGATGCCGTGCGCCCCGCTGCCGGTACGGAAGCACATCGAGACACTGTCCTCGGCGGCGTAGGCGCCGGTCAGCGAACTGGCCAGGCCACGCACGTCGCTCAGCGGCCCCAGCAGATGGTCGAGCAGGTCCAGGGTATGCGAGCCCAGATCGACGAACAGCCCGCCGCCGGCGATCGACGGATTGGTCCGCCAGAAGTCGAGCGATGCGGCATTCGCCGAATGCGGCCGATGCAGGGTGGCGCGCACGCTGCGCGGCGTTCCGATCGCGCCGTTGTCCAGCAGCTGCTTCACCTGTGCGAAGCGGGGCAGGGCACGGCGGTAGTAGGCCACGAAAACGGGCACGCCGCTGCGGGCGCTGGCCGCGATGATGCGCTGGCACTCGTCGTGGTCCATGGCCATCGGCTTTTCGATGTAGACCGGCTTGCCCGCGGCGATCGCCTGCAGCGCGTACTGCATGTGCGTCGAGGGCGGCGTTGCGACGTAGACCGCGTTCACTTCGGGATCGGCGATGAGTGCGTCGGCGTCGGCGTACCAGCGCGGAATCGCGTGGCGCCGCGCATAATCCTCGGCCAATGCCGCATTGCGGCGCATGACCGCTGCCACCCGTGAGCCGGGTGTGCTGGCCAGGGCGGGGCCGCTCTTCTTCTCGGTGACGCTGCCACAGCCGATGAAGCCCCATACCACGTTGTCCAGGATCACGGGGCTGTCCTCAGATGGGCGCGGCGGTGGCGGCAGCAGCGCCACTCACGCTTCGGGCAGCGGCTCGGGCACAGTGCCCGGCGCGAACACGCCGTCCTTCACGTAGGCGGCCAGGGTCATGTCCAGTGCGAGCATGCCGTCGCGCTTGAGGTCCATCAGGTCCGGTTCGACCATCGCCCCGTGCAGCACGCCCAGCACGGTGGCATGCAGCATGCGCGCGGCGATCTTGGGGTCGGCGCCTTCGCGCAGCTGGCCCAGATCGCGGGCGCGGCGCAGGGCACGCTCCATCCGGTCCAGCGCATCGCGGAATCCGGCCTGCTGCATTTCGGTCAGCACCCTGGTGTCGGCCGAGGCATCGCTGCGCAGCATGATCTCCATGGTCTTGCGCAGGCGCTCGTCTTCGGACAGCTCGATGAAGGAGTGGATCATCACCGCGCGCAGGTCGTGCACGGGGGTGTCGCGCTGGTCGGTCGAGGTGCGCTCCAGTTCCTGCATGAAGGGCAGGTGCACCCGTTCGACGATCGCGGCCAGCACCTCGCTCTTGTTCTTGAAGTGCCAGTAGACCGCGCCACGGGTATAGCCGGCGCGGGCGCCGATCATCTCCAGCGTGGTACGGGCCACGCCGTGTTCATGGAAGCAGGCTTCGGCGGCGTCAAGGATGCCTTCCCGGGTTGCCTGGGTGTCCTCTTTGGTCTTGCGGGCCATGTAGGTACGAGTGCGGGTGAAACGTGGCTGAATTGTACCGGTTTACAAACAAACAAGCATGTATGTATATTTCGCTCCCATCATTCCCGTCGTGTGCGTGGCAGGCCGGTCCGGCTCCCGCTCCACCCGGGTGGGCGCTGTTCTCACGGTCTTCACCTTTACCGGTCGAAGGGCCCGCCGTATCAGCGCCGGCTGAGATCCTTTCCTTCAAGAGCCTTTCCGTCATGTTGCTGAGCCGAATCCGACCCTTTGCACTGTCGCTGGCCATCGCCGCAGCCGTGGCTGCCTGCGGCGGCCAACCCCAGGCCCCCGAGCAGGGCCCGGGTGACGTCACCGTGGTCACGCTGAAGTCCGAGACCGTGGGCCTGACCCGCGAACTGCCGGGCCGTACCAACGCCTTCCTGGTGGCCGAGGTGCGCCCGCAGGTCAACGGCATCGTTGCCAAGCGCCTGTTCACCGAAGGCGGCATGGTCAAGGCCGGCGAGCCGCTCTACCAGATCGAGGACGCCAGCTACCGCGCCCAGGCCAACAGCGCCCGCGCCCAGCTGGCCCGCGCCGAAGCCACGGCCAACGCCGCGCGCCTGAGCGCCAAGCGCATCACCGAGCTGGCCAAGGTCGACGCGGTCAGCCAGCAGGACCTGGAAAACGCCGTGGCCGCGCAGAAGCAGGCCGAGGCCGATGTCGGTGCCGCCAGGGCCTCGCTGGACGCGGCCAACGTGACCCTCGGCTATGCCCGCATCACCGCGCCGATCAGCGGCCGCATCGGCAAGTCCAGCGTTACCCAGGGTGCGCTGGTCAGCGCCGGCCAGGCCAATGCACTGGCCACCGTGCAGCAGCTGGACCCGATCTACGTCGACCTGACCCAGTCCTCGGCCGAGCTGCTGCAGCTGCGCCGCGAACTGGCTGCCGGCCGCCTGCAGGACAACCAGACGCTGCCGGTCAGCATCCTGATGGAAGACGGCAGCACCTTCGAGCACAAGGGCACGCTGGAGTTCTCTGAAGTGAGCGTCGATCCAGCCACCGGCAGCTTCGGCCTGCGCGTGAAGGTGGACAACCCCGATGGCCTGCTGATGCCGGGCACCTACGTGCGTGCGGTGATCGGCGGCGGCGTGCGCAGCGATGCGGTGCTGGTACCGATGCAGGGCATCGCCCGCGATCCGAAGGGCGACACCACCGCGATGGTGGTCGGCAAGGACAACAAGGTCGAAGTGCGCCCGGTCAAGGTCAGCCGCACGGTCGGCGACAAGTGGCTGGTCGAGGACGGTCTGAAGGCCGGCGACAAGGTCATCGTCGAAGGCCTGCAGAAGATCGGCCCCGGCATGCCGGTCAAGGCCACCGAGAAGGGCGCTGCTCCGGCCAAGCCGGCAGCGGCCGCCCAGCCTGCCGCCCCGGCCGGCGACGCGAAGTAAGCGGAGAACCCCATGGCACGCTTTTTCATCGATCGACCCATCTTCGCGTGGGTGATCGCCATCATCATCATGCTCGCCGGCGGCCTGGCCCTGTTCAAGCTGCCGGTCTCGATGTACCCCAACGTCGCACCACCGGCGGTGGAAATCAGCGCCACCTACCCGGGTGCATCGGCCAAGGTGGTCGAGGACTCGGTGACGCAGATCATCGAGCAGAACATGAAGGGCCTTGATGGTCTGATCTACTTCTCCTCCAACAGCTCGTCCAACGGCCAGGCCACCATCACCCTGACCTTCGAGAGCGGCACCAACCCGGACATCGCCCAGGTGCAGGTGCAGAACAAGCTGCAGCTGGCCATGCCGCTGCTGCCGCAGGAAGTGCAGCGGCAGGGCATCAACGTGGCCAAGTCCAGCTCGGGCTTCCTGAACGTCATCGCGTTCGTGTCCGAGAACGGCAGCATGGATGCCAACGACATCGCCGACTACGTCGGTTCCAATGTCGTCGATCGCCTGAGCCGCGTGCCGGGCGTGGGCAACATCCAGGTGTTCGGTGGCAAGTACGCCATGCGCATCTGGCTGGATCCGAACAAGCTGCATACCTATGGCCTGTCGGTTGCGGAAGTGACCGCAGCGATCAAGGCACAGAACGCGCAGGTGGCCATCGGCCAGCTTGGCGGTGCACCGTCGATCAAGGGCCAGCAGCTCAACGCCACCATCAACGCGCAGTCGCGCCTGCAGACCCCGGAACAGTTCCGCAACATCATCGTGCGCGGTGCGCAGGACGGTGCCGAGCTGCGCCTGGGGGATGTCGCCCGCGTCGAGCTGGGTGCCGAGTCCTACGACTTCGTCACCCGCTACAACGGCCAGCCGGCCAGCGGCCTGGCGGTGACCCTGGCCACCGGCGCCAACGCGCTGGATACCGCCGCCGGTGTGAATGCCGCGCTGGAAGACATGAAGAGCTTCTTCCCGGCCGGGCTGAAGGCGGAGGTCCCGTACGACACCACCCCGTTCGTGCGCGTGTCGATCAAGGGCGTGGTGCAGACCCTGATCGAAGCGATCGTGCTGGTGTTCGTGGTGATGTACCTGTTCCTGCAGAACTTCCGCGCCACCCTGATCCCGACCATCGCCGTGCCGGTGGTGCTGCTGGGTACCTTCGGCGTGCTGGCCATGCTCGGCTTCTCGGTGAACATGCTGACCATGTTCGCGATGGTGCTTGCGATCGGCCTGCTGGTGGACGATGCCATCGTGGTGGTGGAGAACGTCGAGCGCATCATGTCCGAGGAAGGACTGTCGCCGCTCGAGGCGACCCGCAAGTCGATGGGCCAGATCACCGGCGCGCTGGTGGGCATCGGCCTGGTGCTGTCGGCGGTGTTCGTGCCGATGGCCTTCATGAGTGGCTCCACCGGCGTGATCTACCGCCAGTTCTCGGCCACGATCGTCTCGGCGATGGCATTGTCGGTGCTGGTCGCGATCGTGCTGACCCCGGCGCTGTGCGCGACCATGCTCAAGCCGCTGAAGAAAGGTGAGCACCACGTCGCCCACCGCGGCCTGGCCGGTCGCTTCTTCAATGGCTTCAACCGTGGATTCGACCGCACCAGCGAAAGCTACCAGCGTGGCGTGCGCGGCATCATCCATCGCCCGTGGCGCTTCATGGGCATCGTGGCGGCGCTGTTCGTGCTGATGGGCGTGTTGTTCGTGCGCCTGCCCAGCTCATTCCTGCCCAACGAAGACCAGGGCGTGTTGATGGCGCTGGTGCAGGCGCCGGTGGGTGCCACCCAGGAACGTACGCTGGAATCGATCGCGGCGCTGGAAAACCACTTCCTGCAGAACGAGAAGGATGCGGTGGACTCGGTGTTCTCGGTGCAGGGCTTCAGCTTCGCCGGCATGGGCCAGAACGCCGGCATGGCATTCGTCAAGCTGAAGGACTGGAGCGAGCGTGACGCCAACAATGGTGTGATGCCGATCACCGGACGCGCGATGGCGGCCCTGGGCCAGATCAAGGATGCCTTCATCTTCGCCTTCCCGCCGCCGGCCATCCCGGAACTGGGCACTGCCTCGGGCTATACCTTCTTCCTGAAGGACAACAGCGGCCAGGGCCACGAGGCGCTGGTGGCCGCGCGCAACCAGCTGCTCGGCCTCGCCGCCGGCAGCAAGAAGCTGGCCAACGTGCGCCCGAACGGCCAGGAGGACACGCCGCAGTTCCGCATCGACATCGACGCGGCCAAGGCGACCTCGCTGGGGCTGTCGATCGACCAGATCAACGGCACGCTGGCCGCCGCGTGGGGCAGCTCGTACATCGACGACTTCGTCGATCGTGGCCGCGTCAAGCGTGTGTTCGTGCAGGCCGACCAGCCTTTCCGCATGGTGCCGGAGGACTTCGATCTCTGGTCCGTGAAGAACGACAAGGGTGAAATGGTGCCGTTCAGTGCCTTCGCTACCAAGCACTGGGATTACGGTTCGCCGCGCCTGGAACGCTACAACGGTGTGTCGGCCATGGAAATCCAGGGCGAACCGGCCCCGGGTGTCGCCTCCGGTGATGCCATGGCCGAGATCGAACAGCTGGCCAAGCAGCTGCCGGCGGGCTTCGGCATCGAATGGACGGCGATGTCGTACCAGGAGCGCCAGGCTGGCTCGCAGACGCCACTGCTGTACACGCTCTCGCTGATGATCGTATTCCTGTGCCTGGCCGCGATGTACGAAAGCTGGAGCGTGCCGACCGCAGTGCTGCTGGCGGCCCCGCTGGGCATCCTCGGCGCGGTGCTGGCCAATACCTTCAAGGGCCTGGAACGCGATATCTACTTCCAGGTGGCGATGCTGACCACGGTGGGCCTGACCAGCAAGAACGCGATCCTGATCGTGGAGTTCGCCAAGGAGAACCTGGAGAAGGGCGCAGGCCTGATCGAATCGATCATGCATGCCGTGCGCGACCGCCTGCGTCCGATCGTGATGACCTCGCTGGCCTTCGGCATGGGCGTGGTACCGCTGGCGATCTCCACCGGTGCCGGTTCCGGCGCCAAGCAGGCGATCGGCACCGGCGTGCTCGGCGGCATGATCGTCGGCACCGTGCTCGGTGTGTTCTTCGTGCCGCTGTTCTTCGTGGTGGTGCAGCGCGTGTTCAAGCGCAAATCCACGACGTGACCTGAAACGGTCATGCCGGCCTCAGGCTGGCGTTGTCGAAACGGTAGTGCCGGCCGCTGGCCGGCATGACCTCCTGCCATCCGGCAGTACCGATGGAAGTCATTCCCATGAAAAGTGCATCCCTGTTCCTTTCCATTGCCGCTGTGCTCGCGCTCGCCGGCTGCTCCACCCTGGTGCCGAAGAACACCGCTGTCGCCCCGGCGATCCCGGCGCAGTGGCCGGCCGAAGCCGCGCAGGGCGAGGTGGCCGATGTCGCCGCCGTCGGCTGGCGCGACTTCTTCACCGATGCGCGCCTGCAGCAGGTGATCGACCAGTCGCTGCAGAACAACCGCGATCTGCGCGTGGCCGTGCTCAACGTTGAGCGCGCGCGCGGCCAGTACCGTGTGCAGCGCGCTGATCGCGTGCCCGGCGTGGCCGTTACCGGCCAGATGCAGCGCCAGGGCACCGACGCCGGTGTCAACGAACAGTTCACCGCCGGTGTCGGCGTGGCCGAGTTCGAGCTGGATCTGTTCGGCCGCGTGCGCAATCTCAGTGAAGCCGCGCTGCAGCAGTACTTCGCCGTCGCCGCCAACCGCCGCAACGCGCAGTTGAGCCTGGTGGCCGAGACGGCCACCGCATGGCTGACCTACGGTGCCGATGCGCAGCGGCTGAAGATCGCCGATGCCACGCTGAAGACCTACGAGGATTCGCTGCGCCTGGCCGAGGCCCGCCACGAACGTGGTGGCAGTTCGGCGCTGGAGCTGACCCAGACCCGTACCCTGGTCGAGACCGCGCGTACGGACGCCGCACGCCTGCGTGGCCAGCTGGCCCAGGACCGCAACGCGCTGGCGCTGCTGGCCGGTGGCCAGCTGGATCCGGCGCTGCTGCCGGACAGCATCGAGCCGCAGCTGCTTGCACTCGCACCGCCGCCGGCCGGCCTGCCCAGCGACGTGCTGCTGCAGCGCCCGGACATCATGGCCGCCGAACACCAGCTGCTGGCGGCCAACGCCAATATCGGTGCGGCACGCGCGGCGTTCTTCCCGAGCATCTCGCTGACCGGCAGCATCGGCAGTGGTTCGAGCGAACTGTCCAACCTGTTCGACAGCGGTACGCGCGTGTGGAGCTTCCTGCCGAAGATCACGCTGCCGATCTTCCAGGGCGGCAAGCTGCGCGCCAACCTGGCCATCGCCAACGCGGATCGTGATATCGCTCTGGCGCAGTACGAGAAGTCGATCCAGGTGGGCTTCCGCGAAACCGCCGATGCGCTGGCGTTGAATGTCAGCCTGGACGAGCAGGTGAGTTCACAGCAGCGCCTGGTGGAAGCGGCCGAACAGGCCAACCGCCTGTCGCAGGCGCGCTACGACGCGGGCCTGGACAGCTTCGTGACCCTGCTTGATGCGCGGCGTACGGCCTACAACGCACAGCAGACCCAGCTGCAGGCGCAGCTGGCGCAGCAGGCCAACCGCATCACCCTGTACAAGGTGATGGGCGGTGGCTGGCACGAGCGCAGCTGAAGGACAGCCGGCCAGCGGCCGGCTCTACCCTGATGATCGATGGTAGTGCCGGCCGCTGGCCGGCATTGTCATTTCAGGACCTGCTACACCGCTTCATCGTCGCGCCGCGCTGCATGGCAGGCGCGCACCCGCGCGAGCGCATCGCCGGCTTCGCGCGCCATCTGCTCGTACTCGGCGCGGATCTCTTCCAGGCGCGCTTCGTCCAGTTCTTCCAGATCCAACAGTTCGTTGTTGGCTTCGGCCGTCGCCCGGATCAGCTCGTCCAGCTTGATCTGCATCGCGGCGGTGTCCGCGTTCTGCGTGTGCTGGATCAGGAACACCATCAGGAAGGTGATGATGGTGGTGCCGGTGTTGATCACCAGCTGCCAGGTGTCGTTGAAACCGAACACCGGGCCACTGATGCCCCAGATCACCACGATCGCTACTGCAGCCAGGAAGGTCCACGGCGAGCCGGTGGCGGCCGCGGCCTTCTTGGCGATCGTATTGAACAGGTTTCGTACTTTCATCGTCGTCGTCCCACTCAGGTGACGAGGATGATCGGCAGTGGCCCGTGCAGGCGCCGTGCAGCGGCGGTCAGGCGCGCATGCGCTGCAGCCGCGGTGCCTGCAGGCTGCGCACCGGACTGCTCTGGTAGACGTGCTGCCAGCAACGGTCGACGAATTCGCGGGCCTGGGCTTCACTCAGTCGCGGCATGATCTGCAGGGCGTACTGGGTCTGGAACATCTCGTCACGTTCGGCCTCGCTGGCGCGCGGCTGGGTGATCAGCGAATCGCAGGCAAACTTGATCCACGGCACGTACGAGCCGAACGAGTTGTGCGGCAGTGCGCCTTCGGCATGTTGGCGGCGCCAGTGATCCAGCTCGGCGTCAACGTTGATGACCGGAGGAATGGTGGGGACTTCAGCGTGCATGACAATCCAGTTCGGTTGAGTGGAAAGGGAGTGGGGGTTCATCGGAGTGTGGCGTATGTGGCGGTGCATGCCGCGTCAGCGCGATGTGGAGCTGGCGTTGGCATGTCCAATCAACTGCGCGTGCTCGACGGCACCGAGATCTTCGGCCAGGGTGGCCATCGCGTTGCACAGGCGCTCGTGGTCGAGCGGATGGCGACGGACCAGCTCCAGTTGCATGCGCTGGTAGGCGGTCCAGAACAACGCGCCGCGCCGGTGCAGTGCATATTGCCGCTGCAGGCGTTCGCGGATCGGGTCGAGGATCGAGTCTGGTGCAGGTCGTACGGCGTGCGCGCACATGGCTGGCTCCGCCGGGGAAAGAAGTCCCGGTAACCCCACCCTAGGCGCGGCAGCCGGGCGGGGTGTTATCGCAGCGTGTGCACGTTGCGCAGCTGACTGTGCACTGGTTCACGGCAATGGCCGCAAACGCTGCCGGCACTAGGGCGTGCCGGCACTGAAGCGTTCATTAAACGGGTTCAACAGGACACTGCGTGGTGATCATTCACCGATGTCTTCATTCCAGATCTCCGGGTGCTGCGCAATGAAGCCGCCCAGCAGGTCCACGCATTCCTGGCTGTCCAGGTCGATCACGTTGACGCCATTTTCCCGCAACCAGTCGATGCCGCCCTGGAAGGTGCGCGATTCGCCCACCACCACGGTGCCGATGTTGAACTGGCGCACCAGGCCAGAGCAGTACCAGCACGGTGCCAGGGTGGTGACCATGATCGTGTCCTGGTAGCGGCGCTGGCGGCCGGCCTTGCGGAACGCATCGGTCTCGCCGTGCACCGACGGGTCGCCTTCCTGCACGCGGCGGTTGTGGCCGCAGCCAAGCAGGCGGCCGTCGTTGTGGTACAGGGCCGCGCCGATCGGCACGCCGCCCTCGGCCAGGCCCTGGCGGGCTTCGGCGATGGCGGTCTGCAGCAGGGCCTGGTAGTCGGGCGTGGTGATCATGCGGGGCTCCGGTAAGTCGTGGCCCGCCATGATACGGGCAGGGGGTGCCGCTGGCCCCCGGCGGTGCGATAATCGGGGCCATGAGCGAATCCCCCTACAAAGCCGGTACCACCCATTTCGGGTTCCGCGACGTCGCCGCCAAGGACAAGCAGAAGCTGGTCGGCCAAGTGTTCACCTCGGTCGCGCGCAACTACGACCTGATGAACGACCTGATGAGCCTGGGCGTGCACCGGGCGTGGAAGCGCTACTACGTGGCCACCGCGCAGGTGAAGCCGGGCGACCGCGTGCTCGATCTGGCGGGCGGCACCGGCGACATCGCCGCCCTGCTGAAGGAGCGCGTCGGCGCCGAGGGCTCGGTGGTGCTGGGCGACATCAACGCCGGCATGCTGTCGGTCGGCCGTGACCGCCTGACCAACCGCGGCCTGGTGCTCGGCCTGGACTACGTGCAGTGCAACGCCGAAGCCCTGCCGTTCCCGGACAACAGCTTCGACCTGGTCACCATCGCCTTCGGCCTGCGCAACGTGACCGACAAGGACGCTGGCCTGCGCGAGATGTACCGCGTGCTGAAGGTGGGAGGCCAGGCCCGCGTGCTGGAGTTCTCCGAAGTCACCGCGGACTGGTTCAAGCCGATCTACGACTTCCACTCGTTCAAGATCCTGCCGAAGCTGGGCAAGCTGTTCGCCAATGACTCGGACAGCTACCAGTACCTGGCCGAGAGCATCCGCAAGCACCCGCCGCAGGATGAACTGAAGGCGATGATGGGGCAGGCCGGGTTCGAGCGCTGCCACTACAAGAACCTGACCGGCGGCATCGTTTCGATCCACTCCGGCTACAAGCTGTAAGCCCTGCTCTGGTGGGTGCCAACCTTGGTTGGTGCTTGCCCGCTGCGGTGATCCGCTCTGGTGGGTGCCGACCTTGGTCGGCGCGGGCCTGCTGCATGCGTTGATGGGTCCGTGCCAACCAAGGTTGGTACCTGCCTGTAGATGCCAACCTTGGTTGGCATGCGCCCGAGGCGCAGGATCGGCTTGCCTGCCATTACCCCGCACCGCGCAACGCCTGCCGGGCCGGAGGGAGGTACCATTGGGGTTTGATCCCCGTAACGGTCCCGATTCATGCGTAATCCGCTGATGCTCCTTCCGCTGGCCGTGGCCCTGGCCGCTGGCTGCTCCCAGGAGGCGGCCGCGCCCGCCGCCGCCCCGACTGCCGCAAAGGCCCCTGCCGCCCCCGTGAACGCCGAGAACCGCAGCCACGACGAAAGCTCGTACGCCGAGCCGGACAAGGTCGTCATCAAGGACATCGCGCTGGATCTGAAGCTGGACTTCGACCAGAAGCAGATCGGCGGCACCGCCACCTACACCCTGGAATGGAAGCAGAAGGACGCCAGGCAGCTGGTGCTCGACACCCGCGAGCTGACCGTGTCCAAGGTCGAGGCCGTCGCCGCCGATGGCGCGCGCAGCCCGCTGAAGTTCGAGCTGGCCGCCGCTGACAAGGTGTTCGGCAGCAAGTTGACCATCGAGGCCCCGGAACAGCCGGCCAAGGTGGAAGTGACCTACCACACCGCGCCGACCGCATCGGGCCTGCAGTGGCTGGCACCGTCGATGACCGAGGGCAAGAAGCTGCCCTTCATGTTCAGCCAGTCGCAGGCCATCCATGCCCGCTCCTGGGTGCCGCTGCAGGACACCCCGAGCGTGCGCTTCACCTACAGCGCGCACGTGGTCTCGCGCCCGGACGTGATGGTGCTGATGAGCGCCGACAACGATCCGAAGGCCGCGCGTGATGGTGACTACACCTTCAAGATGCCGCAGCCGATTCCGTCCTACCTGCTGGCCATCGCCGCCGGCGACCTGGTGTTCGAGCCGATCTCCGGCCGCTCCGGCGTCTGGGCCGAGCCGACCATGGTCAACAAGGCCGCCAAGGAATTCGAAGACACCGAGAAGATGATCGGTGCCGCCGAGAAGCTGTACGGCGAATACCGCTGGGGCCGCTACGACATGCTGGTGCTGCCGCCGTCGTTCCCGTTCGGCGGCATGGAAAACCCGCGCCTGACCTTCGCCACCCCGACCGTGATCGTCGGCGACAAGTCGCTGGTCTCGCTGGTCGCCCACGAGCTGGCGCACAGCTGGTCGGGCAACCTGGTGACCAACGCCAGCTGGAAGGACATCTGGCTCAATGAAGGCTTCACCACCTACGTCCAGGGCCGCATCACCGAAGCCCTGTACGGCAAGGAGATGGCCGAGATGGAGAAGCAGATCGACCAGACCGACCTGCTGGCCGAAGTGAAGGACATGAGCCCGGCCGACCAGGCACTGGCGCTGCCGCCGCTGAACGAGCGTGATCCCGACGAAGCGCTCAGCCAGGTCGCCTACGTCAAGGGTTCGTGGTTCCTGGAGTTCCTGGAGCAGCGCTTCGGCCGCGAGACCTTCGATCCGTTCCTGCGGGGCTGGTTCGATGACCACGCCTTCCAGAGCGCGAACACCGACCAGTTCGTCGAGTACATGAAGAAGAACCTGCTGCCGAAGAATCCGTCGGCCGTGACCGAGGCCGAACTGAAGGCGTGGCTGGACGAGCCGGGCATCCCGGCGTTCGCGGCCAAGGCGCAGTCGCGCAACTTCAGCAGCGTCGATACCGCGCGCATCGCATTCGCCAGCGCCGGCACCGTGCCCAGCAGCCAGGTCATCGCCGACTGGAGCACCCAGGAATGGGTGCGCTTCATCGACGGCCTCGGTGCGACCCAGCCGCTGGACAAGCTGGCCACGCTGGACAAGGCCTTCCACTTCACCGGCACCCCCAATGGCGAGATCGCCATGCGCTGGTACCCGCTGGCGATCCGCAGCGGCTACGAGCAGGCCAATGAAGGGGCGGCTGCATTCATCGAGCGCGTCGGCCGTCGCAAGCTGATCCTGCCGATCTACGCCGAACTGGTGAAGACCCCGAAGGGTCTGGAACTGGCCAAGCAGGCCTTCGAAAAGGCCAAGCCGGGCTACCACCCGATCACCACCGCCTCGGTCCAGGACATGCTGGCCAAGGCTGAAGCCAAGTAAGCGGTAGTGCCGGCCGCTGGCCGGCAACCGGTCACTGCTTCACCACCAACGGCGGGGAAACCCGCCGTTGGTGTATCCGCTTTTCGCTGCCGATAGAATCGGGATGCACTCGCATAGGACCTCCGCCATGAAACGACTGATCCTGCTCACCGCCTGCACCCTGGCCCTGGCCGCCTGCAGCAACCCGGAAGAGGAACGCAAGGCGCAGGAAGCCGCTGCGGCCGCCGCGCAGGCGCAGAAGGAGGCCAAGGCCGAAGACGTGGCCAAGCAGTACGACATGGCCGTGGCCGCGCAGGACTGGGAACGCGCGCGCCTGCATGGTGCCTCGCTGCTGGACCAGTACAAGGACACCGCCGCCGCCGAGCGCATAGCCGCAGGCTTCGACGAGGTCAAGGCCAAGGGCGACGCCGCGCGCGACCTGCGCCGCATGCAGGGGCTATGGCAGTACAACCAGATTCCGGTGGGCAGCAAGGGCAACCAGGTCTCGGCGCAGATCTACAGCAAGGAACGGGTGGACGTGGATGGCAGCGGCGCCAAACCGGTGCAGCTGGTGTTCCGCGATCATCCGGAGTGGAAGCGGCATGCCTACCTGGTGCTGCAGGCCGGTGATTTCCGTTGCCCGCAATGCACGGTGAAAGTGACCGTGGATGACGGCAAGCCGGTACCAATGGCGGCCTGGCGCCCGAAGACTGATGAAGCCATCGCCCTGTTCATCACCGATCAGAAGGCACTGTGGAAGCTGGCGCGCAAGGGCAAGTCGATCAGCATCGAGTTCCCGGTCAAGGCCGGTGGCACGCGCACGGCCGTGTTCGAAACCGGCGGTGTCGACGCCAGCCGCATGCCGCAATGGTGGCAGTGAGGGTTGCGACGGGCAGCGCAGTGCACGCGTTGTCCGCGATCCGGCACTGGGTGTTCGACATGGACGGCACACTGACGGTGGCCGTGCATGACTTCGCCGCGATCCGCCGCGCGCTGGAGATCGCCGCGGAGGAAGACATCCTCGACCATATCGCGGCATTGCCCGACGCACCGGCGCAGGCCAAGCGCGCGTGGCTGCTGGATCACGAGCGCGCCCTGGCCGAGGACGCGCTGCCAGCGCCGGGGGCGGTGAAGCTGCTGCGCGCGCTGGCGGCGGCGGGTTGCCGGCTGGGCATCCTGACCCGCAACGACCATGCGCTGGCGAAGCTGACGCTGGAGGCGATCGGGGTCGGGGCGTTGTTCGACGACGCCGACATCATCGGCCGCGATGAAGCGGTGCCCAAGCCCTCGCCGGATGGCCTGCAGCAGCATCTTCGTCGCTGGGGCATCGGGGCTGCGCACGCGGTGATGGTCGGTGACCACGCTTACGACCTGGAGTGCGGTCGTGCCGCGGGCGCCCACACCGTGCTGGTCAACCTGCCGGAGAACCCATGGCCGGGCCGGGCCGACTGGCATTTCGCCGATTGCCGCGCCTTGCTGGCGGCCTGGCAGCAGAAGGGGTAGTGCCGGCCGCTGGCCGGCAGTGTCGACCAAGGTCGACACCTACCAGAACACCCGTGGCCAGGCTGGCGGCCTGGCAGCAGAAGGGGTAGTGCTGGCCGCTGGCCGGCAGTGTCGACCAAGGTCGACACCTACCAGAACACCCGTGGCCAGGCTGGCGGCCTGGCAGAAGGGGTAGTGCCGGCCGCTGGCCGGCAGTGTCGACCAAGGTCGACACCTACCAACAGCATTCCCAGCAGCGCATCGGGTGGAAAGCCCCCTTGTTGTTCAAGGGGGCGCGCCGAAGGCGCGGGGACAAGGTGGGATGCGCGGGCAGTTCGTTTACGCGCCCAGCGCGTAACCGAACTGCTGCTTGAACTGCTCGTTGAACTCATCGAAGGTGAAGCGCTGGTTCTGCGTGCCCGGGTGCTCGACCTTCAGCGCGCCCATCAGGTTGCCCATGCGGCCGATGGTCAGCCAGTCGTAGCCCTTCTGGATGCCGTAGATCAGGCCGGCGCGGAAGGCGTCACCACAGCCGGTCGGATCGACCACGCGGCGCTCGTGCGCCGGCGGGATGTCGTAGCTCTTTTCCGGGGTGTGGATGACCGCACCCTTCGGGCCACGGGTGGTGATGTAGGCCTTGACCCGGCTGACGATCTCCTTCTCATCCCAGCCGGTGCGCTCCTGCAGCAGGTTCGACTCGTAGTCGTTGACCACCACGTAGTCGGCCTGATCGATGAAGGCGCGCAGCTCGGGGCCGTTGAACAGCGGCATGGCCTGGCCCGGGTCGAAGATGAACGGGATGCCGTCCTCGTGGAATTCCTGTGCGTTCTGGATCATGCCTTCGCGGCCGTCCGGGCCGACCAGGCCCAGGGTCACGCCCGGCACGCCGCGCACATGGTTCTCGTAGGAGCGCATCATCGCGCCCGGGTGGAAGGCGGTGATCTGGTTGTTGTCGTGGTCGGTGGTGATGAACGCCTGCGGGGTGAACAGCTCGTCGATCACGCGCACGCGCGACAGGTCGATGCCCAGGCCCTCGAAGTATTCGCGGTACGGGCCGAAGTCCGAACCCACGGTGCCCATCGGGATCGGCTGGCCGCCCAGCAGGTGCAGGTTGTAGGCGATGTTGCCGGCGCAGCCGCCGAACTCGCGGCGCATGCGCGGCACGAGGAAGGACACGTTCAGGATGTGCACCTTGTCCGGCAGGATGTGATTCTTGAACTGGTCCGGGAACACCATGATGGTGTCGAAGGCAAGAGAACCACAGATCAGAGCGGACATCGATGTAAGCCTATGCGGTGAATTTTGGGGTGGGCCGGCCCGGTTCAGCGGGCAAGCAAACGGCGCCCTTGGGCGCCCGACGGCGCAAAGGTTACCCGCTGGTGCCGCTCAGGGCCAGAACCGGGTGATGCCCGATCAGGCCGAAAGCCTGTGAAGACGCGGGTTCAGCTAGTTTTTTCCTTGCTCGGCGGCAGGCGGGTTGCTAGGCTTGTCGGCCTCGATTTCTGCCCATTTTTTCGCCATCCCGCGGCGGGCACGACACCCCTCAGGACTCCTTCCTCAGATGTTCAAGAAACTCCGTGGCATGTTCTCCAACGACCTGTCCATCGACCTGGGCACGGCCAACACCCTCATCTACGTGCGCGGGCAGGGGATCGTGCTGAACGAGCCGTCGGTCGTGGCCGTGCGCCAGGACCGTGCCATCGGTGGCACCCGCTCGGTGGCAGCCGTTGGCGCCGAGGCCAAGCAGATGCTCGGCCGTACCCCGGGCCACATCACCACCATCCGCCCGATGAAGGACGGCGTCATCGCCGACTTCACCTACACCGAGGCGATGCTCAAGCACTTCATCAAGAAGGTGCACAAGTCGCGCGTGCTGCGCCCGAGCCCGCGCGTGCTGGTCTGCGTGCCGGCCGGTTCGACCCAGGTCGAGCGCCGCGCGATCAAGGAATCGGCCGAGGAAGCCGGTGCCCGTGACGTGTACCTGATCGAAGAGCCGATGGCTGCCGCGATCGGCGCCGGCATGCCGGTCACCGAAGCCCGTGGCTCGATGGTCATCGACATCGGCGGCGGCACCACCGAAGTGGCGGTGATCTCGCTCAACGGCATCGTCTATTCGGCCTCGGTCCGCATCGGCGGCGACCGCTTCGACGAATCCATCACCAACTACGTGCGCCGCAACCACGGCATGCTGATCGGTGAAGCCACCGCCGAGCGCATCAAGGTCGAGCTGGGTTGTGCCTACCCGCAGGCCGAGGTGCAGGAGCTGGAGATCTCCGGCCGCAACCTCGCCGAGGGCGTGCCGAAGATGATCAAGATCAGCTCCAACGAGGTGCTTGAAGCCCTGCACGAACCGCTGTCGGGCATCGTCAGCGCGGTCAAGCTGGCGCTGGAGCAGACCCCGCCGGAACTGTGTGCCGACGTTGCCGAGCGCGGCATCGTGCTGACCGGCGGCGGCGCCCTGCTGCGTGACCTGGACCGCCTGATCTCCGAGGAAACCGGCCTGCACGTGCAGGTGGCCGACGATCCGCTGACCTGTGTGGCCCGCGGTGGCGGTCGTGCGCTGGAACTGGTCGACATGCACGGCAACGAGTTCTTTGCGCCGGAATAAGCCGTCCCGGCCGTTCCTGCCCGCCGCGCCCTTCCGGGGTGCGGCCCGCCGCGATGGCGGGCCGGCACCGGCGGGGCGTCCGCGTGTTTCCCTTCCGCCTTCTGCCAGTTGAATCGTTGCCGTGCCGCCCTACGCCGGTCCTCCCGTTGCCTCCCGATCCGGTGATGCCGCCAGCCCCCTGCGGTTGCTGGCCTATCTTGCATTGGCCATCACACTGATCGTCCTTGACGATCAGGCGGGTTGGCTGGCGCGCCTGCGCGAGCAGGCCAACAGCCTGGTGCAGCCTGTGTGGGCACTGGCGGGTCTGCCCGGCAAGCTCGGCAACCAGGTCAAGGATTCCGCGGCCAGCCACACCCAGCTGGTCACCGAGAACCGTGAACTGCGCAACCAGCTGCTGCTGGCCAACGCGCGCCTGACCCGACTGCAGACCGCAGCGCTGGACAACGCCCAGCTGCGCGAACTGCTGAACGTGGCCGAGCGCAGTGGCCTGGACGTGCAGCTGGCGCCGATCCTGGATATCGACCTGGACCCGGTGAAGCAGCGCCTGGTGCTCGACGCCGGCAGCCGCGAAGGCGTGCATGTCGGGCAGGCGGTGATCGATGCCGGTGGCCTGATGGGGCAGGTGATCAGCGTCACCGGCGGTACCTCCACCGTGCTGCTGCTGACCGACCCCGACCACGCGGTGCCGGTCACCGTGGCCCGCAACGGCGTACGCCTGATCGTCTACGGTCGCGGCGACACGCTGGAGCTGCGCGACATCCCGCTCAGCGCCGGTGTGGAAGTGGGCGATGAGATCGTCACCTCCGGCCTCGGTGGCCGCTTCCCGGCCGGCTTCCCGGTCGGCACCATCACCGGCCTGCGCCCGGACGACACCCATGCCTTCCTGGTCGGCGAACTGAAGCCAGCCGCCCAGCTGGATCGTGGCCGTGATGTGCTGCTGCTGCGCCCCGGTGCGGCGATCCGCATTCCGCCGGAACTGCGCCTGCAGCTGGAAGAAACCACTCCGGGTGGCCCGGCCACCGGCGCCACCGTGCCTGCGGGAGCCGCGCCAGCGACAACGACGCCAGCTCCGGTCAGCTCCCCGGTAGTGCCGGCCGCTGGCCGGCAACAGCCCTCGTCGCAAGCGAGGACTGTTGCTCCCGCATCCTCGCTTGATCCTGCCGCTCCGGTAGTGCCGGCCGCTGGCCGGCAACAGCCCTCGTCGCAAACGAGGACTGTTGCCCCCGCATCCTCGCTTGATCCTGCTGCCCCGGTAGTGCCGGCCGCTGGCCGGCAACAGCCCTCATCGCAAACGAGAACTGTTGCTCCCGCATCCTCGCTTGATCCTGCTGCTCCGGTAGTGCCGGCCGCTGGCCGGCAATCGACCACGCCGGAGGCCCAGCGATGAGCCGCCTGCGCGACAACCCGTGGGTATTGCCGGCCAGCCTGGTCGTAGCCCTGCTGCTGGGCCTGCTGCCGTTGCCGGCGCTGCTGCAGCCGCTGCGCCCGTACTGGCTGGCGCTGGTGCTGGCGTACTGGGTGATCGAGACGCCCGAGCGCGTCGGCCTGGGCATCGCTTTCGCCAGCGGCGTGGTCGCCGACCTGCTGTACGGCGGCGTGCTCGGCGAACAGGCGCTGCGGCTGGTGATGCTGGCCTTCATCCTGCAGCGTTTCCGCGCCCGCATCCGCTTCTTCCCGATGTCGCAGCAGATGCTGGCCATCGGTGGCCTGTTGTTCAACGACCGCATCGTCAGCGCGCTGGTCCACATCCTGGTGGGCGAGCCGACCCTGCCGTGGTCGTACTGGTGGGCCCCGCTGTTGGGCATGGGCCTGTGGCCGCTGGTGTTCGTGCTGCTGGACGCAGTGCGCTTCGGCAAGCGCGGGCGCTGAGCCATGATCCCGCGCCGCCAGGTCAAGAACCCGCACGCCGAAGCCGAACAGTTCCGCCGCCGTGCGGCGCTGGGTTTCCTGGGCGTGCTGGTCTGCCTGCTGGGCCTGGGCGGCTGGTACTTCAAGCTGCAGGTGCTGGATCACGACGTCTACGCCACGCGCTCGGAAGCCAACCGTATCAAGCCGCGGCCGGTGGTGCCCGGGCGCGGCATGATCTACGACCGCAACGGTCGCCTGCTGGCCGAGAACGTGCCAGCGTTCCGCCTGGACGTGACCCCGGACAAGGTCAAGGACATGGACGCCACCCTGGAAGGGCTGGCGAAGATCATCAGCATCAGCCCGGAAGAGCTGGAAGCGTTCAACAAGTCGCGCAAGGCGCGCCGCAAGTTCCTGCCGGTCACGCTGAAGCTGCGCATGAGCGACGAGGAGATGGCGCGCTTCGCCGTCGACCGTTGGCGCTTCCCCGGCGTCGAGCTTGAGCCCTACCTGACCCGGCGTTATCCGTACGGTGACCTGTTCGCGCACATCATCGGCTATGTCGGCCGCGTCGACGACAAGGATCTGGAGATCCTCGGCGAAGGCAATGCCGCGCTGACCCACATCGGCAAGTCCGGCCTGGAGCGCTATTACGAGCAGCAGTTGCGCGGCAAGGTCGGCTACGAGCAGGTCGAAACCAACGTGCAGGGCCGTGCCATCCGCACCATCGGCCGGGTGGCCGCGCAGTCCGGCGCCGACCTGCGGCTGTCGATCGACGCGGACCTGCAGCGTGCCATGGTGGCCGCCTTCGGCGACCAGGAAGGCTCGGCAGTGGCGATGGACCCCCGTACCGGCGAGGTGCTGGCGATGGTCAGCCTGCCGTCCTACGACCCCAACCTGTTCGTCAACGGCATTTCCCATGCCGACTTCAAGGCGCTGAACGAGAACCCGTCGCGGCCGCAGTTCAACCGCCTGGTGCTCGGCGGCGTCGCTCCCGGTTCCACGCTGAAGCCGCTGATCGGCCTGGCCGGCCTGGACTCGGGCGTGCGCCGCCCGGAAGACAAGGTGCTGTCCACCGGCATGTTCTACCTGCCCGGCACCAGCCGTGGCTGGGGTGATGCGCATCGTGGCGGCCATGGCTGGACCGATCTGCGCAAGTCCATCGCCGAGTCGGTCAACACCTACTACTACAAGCTGGCGCTGGACCTGGGCATCGAGCGCTTCGACCATTACATGGAGTACTACGGCTTCGGCCAGCCGACCGGTATCGACCTCACCGGCGAAATCGGCGGCATCCTGCCGTCGCCGGCCTACAAGCGGAAGACCCGCAAGGAAGCCTGGTACCCCGGCGATACGGTCAACATCAGCATCGGCCAGGGCGACTGGAAGGTCACCCCGCTGCAGTTGGCGCGCGGCGTCAGCGCGCTGGCCGACGGGCAGCTGCGCACCCCGCACCTGGTGATCCAGCAGCGCGACGGCTTCGACAGCGACTGGACCGCGACGCCGCCCGGCGAGAGCAAGCCGGTCAGCCCCAACCCCAACAACGTGCAGGCGGTGCGCGAGGGCATGATGGCGACCATGCGGCCGGGCGGCAGCGGCTGGCGCGTGGCGGTCGGTGCGCCGTACGTGATGGCCGGCAAGACCGGTACCGCGCAGGTCATCAGCCGCAAGGGCACCGCAGCGGTGAACCCGAAGAGCCTGCCGATGCACCTGCGCCACCGCGCGCTGTTCGTCGGCTTCGCGCCGGTCGAAAACCCGGTGATCGCGATCGCGGTGGCAGTGGAAGGCGGTGGCTATGGTGGTTCGGCTGCTGCGCCGATCGCCCGCAAGGTGTTCGATGCCTACCTGCTGGGCAAGATGCCCGAGGGCATGCAGCCGCTGGACAGCGAGCGTGGTACCACCGCCATCGGTGCCACCGCGTTCGACAACGAAGACGTCGGCGCACGCCAGGCCGGTGATCTGGCGGCCGCGCAGCTGGGCGAACACCTGGTGCAGGTGGGTGCCCCCGCCCCCGAACCGGCCCCTGCGCCGCAGCCGGGTACGCCGGCCGCTGCCGCACTGCCGGCCACGCCACGCCCGACGGTTGCGGAGCCCGCACGATGAAAGTGTTCCTGCGCTGGGCCGGCGACATGCTGCGCCGCTTCTTCAGCACGCTGGACTGGGTGTTGTGCCTGGCCCTGGGCGCGCTGATGGTGATCGGCCTAGCCACCTTGAAGAGTGCCGGTGGCGACGGCCTGGTGATGGCCCAGGGCGCGCGTTTCGCGGTGGGCATGGCTGCACTGTGGGGCATCTCGCGGGTGCCGATCCTGCGCATCCGCTCGGCCACGCCGATGATCTATGCGATCTCCATGATTCCGCTGCTGGCGGTGTTCGTGCTCGGCACCGGCAAGTACGGCCGGCAGTGGCTGGACCTGAAGTTCTTCTACCTGCAGCCGGCCGAGCTGCTGAAGGTCAGCCTGCCGATGATGGTGGCCTGGTACCTGCACAAGATGCCGCTGCCGCCGCGCTTCAACACCGTGCTCGTGGCCTTGATCATCATCGGCGTGCCGACCGGCCTGGTGATGTTGCAGCCCGACTTCGGTACCGGCGTGCTGATCGCCGCCAGCGGCGTGTTCGTACTGCTGCTGGCAGGCCTGCCGTGGTGGTGGGTCGGGCTGGGCGTGGGCGGCGTGGCTGCGGTCGCGCCGGTGGCCTGGTTCTGGCTGCTGCGGCCGTACCAGAAGGACCGCATCATGATGTTCCTGGACCCGGAGATGGATGCACTGGGGGCCGGCTGGAACATCATCCAGTCGAAGATCGCGATCGGGTCCGGTGGCTTCGATGGCAAGGGCTGGGGCGAGGGCTCGCAGTCGCACCTGAACTTCATTCCCGAACAGACCACCGACTTCGCGTTCTCGGTGCTGAGCGAGGAATTCGGCTGGATGGGTGTGGCCCTGGTGCTGACCCTGTACCTGGTGGTGATCGGGCGTTGCCTGTGGATCGCCAGCCAGTCGCGCGATTCCTATTCGCGCCTGTTGGCTGGCGCCACTGGCCTGGCGTTCTTCGTCTATGTACTGGTGAACGGCGGGATGATTTCCGGCCTGCTGCCGGTGGTGGGCGTGCCGATGCCGCTGATCAGCTACGGCGGTACCTCGGCGGTGTCACTGCTGGCCGGCTTCGGCCTGGTGATGGCCGTGCGCAGTCACAACCCGGTGCACGGCGGCTACGGCTAGCACCGGTTGCGCGCTTCGTCGCGCTTCCATCTGCTCGATTGCTTGCGCTGTTCTGTAGAGTCGAGCACGGCTCGACTCTACAAGCGCACGCGCACCCTGACAGCTTCACGCAAGCACGCATTGCTACCGTGCCCGCGTGGAATGGAAACGACTGCTTGGCGGCTGCCCTGAGGTGGCGCGCACGATCGATCTGCCGTTGCTGATCGCGTTGCTGATCCTGATGGGCGCGGGCCTGGCGGTGCTGCACAGCGTGTCCGGTCCGGTGGCTGGGCAGGCGGCGCGTTTTGCCGGTGGCCTGGCGTCGATGTGGCTGCTGTCCCGCGTTTCGCTGCTGCGGCTGCGCGCGTGGACGCCGGCAATCTATGCGCTGTCGATGCTGCCGCTGATGGCGGTGTATGTGATCGGTACAGGCAAGTACGGGCAGCGCTGGCTCAATCTCGGCGTGTTCTACCTGCAGCCGTCCGAACTGCTCAAGCTCAGCCTGCCGCTGATGATGGCCTGGTACCTGCATCGGCAACCGCTGCCACCGTCGCCGCGCACCGTACTGACCACCACCGTGCTGATCGGTGTACCCGCCGTGCTGATCCTGATGCAGCCCAACCTGGGCACCGCCACGCTGGTTACCGCCAGCGGCGTGTTCGCGCTGCTGTTGGCCGGATTGCACTGGGGCTGGGTGGCAACTGGCGCGACGGGCCTTGCCGTTGCCGCGCCGCTGGCCTGGTTCGGCCTGCTGCGGCAGTACCAGAAGGATCGCGTGCTGACCTTCCTTGATCCGTCGGCGGATCCGCTTGGCACCGGTTGGAACATCCTGCAGTCGCGCATCGCGATCGGCTCCGGTGGCTGGGACGGGCGCGGCTGGGGGCAGGGCACCCAGGCCACGCTGGACTTCCTGCCTGAGTACACCACGGACTTCGCGTTCTCGGTGCTGGCCGAAGAGTTCGGCTTGATCGGCGTGGCCACCGTGTTTGCGCTGTACCTGTTCGTGGTCGGCCGCTGCCTGTGGATCGCGGTGCACGCCCGCGACACGCACGCACGGTTGCTGGCCGGCAGCCTGGGCTTGGCGTTCTTCGTGTACGTACTGGTGAACGGCGGGATGATTTCCGGCCTGCTGCCGGTGGTGGGCATTCCGATGCCGTTAATCAGTTATGGCGGTACCTCGGCGGTGTCGCTGCTGGCGGGTATCGGGCTGGTGATGGCGGTGCGCGGGCACCGGCCCGTGCACGGGGGATAGGGTTTCCAGCCAACGGCGCAGCCCCTCGTGGGTGACCGCGCAAAGCAGTTCATGGGTGGGGCCGGGTAGATGGGCCGCGCAGGGGACGCTGCAAGTACATCCATGTAAGCTCGGTCGCCGCATCCATGCGGCTCACGCCCCTGCGCAGCCCATCTACCCGGCCACGGACAGGTTCCGTGCGCGTCTACCCACAGAGAAGAAAGAGAAGATCAAAAGCAAAAGCGGCTTGGCGGGTCGCTTCATTGCCTTGTGTGGAGCCGAGCCATGCTCGGCTCACAAGCAAGCGCAGCGCCGCGACCCGCTTTTGATTTTCTCTTTCTTCTCCGTGGGTGGCAGACCGCCAAAATCTGTCAGAGGGCGGTCGGGTTGGGTACGCGGGGGTGCCAGCCGCATGGATGCGGCTGACAAGCCTCCAGGGACGGATTCACGGCGTCCCCCGCGTACCCAACCCGACCGGCCCACCCGCGGCTTCTGCTTTCCGCGACCACCCAGACACCACCCACGAGGGGCTGCGCCGTTGGCTGGAAACTTCCTGACTCTGCGCAACGCTCGCTGTGGAAGCGTTCTCATAACGATGCAGGACAGCACACTCGCTGACCAAAGTCCGCAAAAAACGTTAGCTGGTTCACACTTTTACGCCGCGTTGATCTTGATCAATGGACTTGTCGTAATCGGCCTGCACAATGGCGGCCCGTTCGGCACGGCGCGCCGTCTATCGTTGCAGCGCGAGGGGGCGTCGGGCGGGAAGCAGTACTGATCCAACGGGTACAGGGAGCGCGGAGCACTGCCACTGGGGAGCGGCAGCCGCGCGGGTACCGACCGGATCCGGTCGCCGGTTGCGTCTGCGGGGATGGGGACGCAACCGGCAACCTCTATCTGAATGGGGAAGTGCGATCACGACGTCTTCACATTTCCCGCTGAACACGGGCAAATCGTTGTGATTCATGGTGTTAGGGGTTTTAATTCATCCATGACCTGCTAACCTGCGACGATGATTCGACGCACTCTGGCCTGCATGCTCACCCTCGGCCTGGTCGCCTGCGCGACCCAGCCGAAGTCCCCACCGTCTTCACCCCAGGCCAGCAGTACGCCGCGCCAGCCCGCCACCAAGGCCCATGGGCCGGCCGAGGCTGCACCCGAAGCAACTGCGGCTACCGCGCCGCCGGTCGATCTCACCCCGGTGCCGTTCGAGGTCGCGCGGGCCCGCTTCATTGCCGATACCGCCAAGCGCTTTGGCCTGAAGCCGGAGCAGATCAGCAGCGTGCTCGACCAGGCGCAGGTGCGCCAGCCGATCATCGCCGCGATGTCGCGCCCGGCCGAGCGGGTCAAGCCGTGGAACGAATACCGGCCGATGTTCATCAGCAAGGCACGCATTGATGGCGGCCGCGCGTTCCTGGCCGAACACCGTGCCGAACTGGATCGCGTGCAGCAGCGCACCGGCGTGCCGGCCGAAGTGATCGTGGCGATCATCGGCGTGGAAACCAGTTACGGAAAGAATGCCGGCAGCCATCGCGTGCTCGATGCGCTGTACACGCTGGCGTTCTACTACCCACGCAGCGGCGACCCGGCCAAGCTCGAACGCGAAGTGCGCCGCGAACTGTTCTTCCGCGATGAGCTGGCCAAGCTGTTCGAGCTGGGCCGCGAAGAGAAACTGGACATCACCACGCTCAAGGGCAGTTATGCCGGTGCGATGGGCATGGGCCAGTTCATGCCGTCCAGTTACCTCGATTACGCGGTGGACGGCAACGGTGATGGTCGTCGCGACCTGTTCAACAGCTACGACGACGTGTTCTCCTCCATCGCCAACTACTTCGTGAAGAAGGGGGGCTGGGTGCGTGGTGGCCAGGTTGCGGTACCGGCCACGCTGGCCCCAGGCCGCGAGGAGTTCAACCCGACCGAATGGATGCCCACCTGGTCGCTGGCCGACCTCGCACAGCGCGGCTACCAGCCGAGCACGCCGGTGCAGCCGGGCGCCACCGCCACCCCGATCACCCTGGAAGGCAGCACCGGCAAGCAGTACTGGCTGGGCTTCCAGAACTACTACGCGATCACCCGCTACAACCTCTCGAAGATGTACGCGATGGCCGTGTTCCAGCTGTCCCAGGCCATCGCCGGACAGGAGCTGCCCCCGGCATGAACATCAGATGGTTGGTCCCGAGCTTGATCGTCTTCGCGCTGGCGGCCTGCAGCAGCGCGCCGAAGAAGCCGGCCACGGCCGGCCATGGTGGCAAGTCCAGCGGCACGCTGGTGCAGGGCCGTGGTTCGCGACCGGCGCACTGCCCGGAAGGTTCGCCGTATGCAGCGGCCAAGGAAGACCTCAGCACCCGCGGCAATTACACCGCTGGTGGCCTGTACAAGCCGGGCGTGCGTGACAGCACGCCCGACTACATTCCCAACGTGGCCTGCATCCCCGAGCCGGAAGTGACCGCCGAGGAACGTTCGGCCATCGGCAACAAGTCGCCGTACGTGGTGCTGGGCAAGTCGTACAAGGTGCTCGACGACACTCATGACTACGTCGAGCGCGGCACCGCGTCGTACTACGGGGCCAAGTTCCATGGCCGCCTGACCTCCAACCGCGAGGTCTACGACATGTACCAGTTCACTGCCGCGCACAAGACGCTGCCGCTGCCCAGCTTCGCCCGCGTGACCAACCTGGACAACGGCGAGTCGGTGATCGTGCGTGTCAACGATCGTGGCCCGTTCCATGACGGCCGCGTGGTCGATCTCAGCTATGCCGCCGCCGTGCGCCTGGGCATCACCCAACGCGGTACCGGCAATGTCGAGGTGCGCGCGCTGCAACCGGGCGAGAGCAACCTGATGGCGCAGAAGCCGTCGCGTCGCGAGCGTCGTGCGGCTGAAGCGGCCGCCGCCACTGCAGTGGCCAGCGCGCGCCCGGTGCCGGCGCCACGTGCTTCCACCGACAGTGATATCGATCGCCTGGTCAACCGCTTGCCGACCGATGGCGCCCCGGCGCGCGGCCAGCCGGCCACCACCCGGGGCGTGGCCAGCACCGCGCCGGATGTGGCGGTCAGCAGCCTGCCGCCAAGCGCGCCGGTGGTGCGCACCTCCGCGCCGGCTCCGGCGGTTGTCGCCAGCACGGCCCCGCGCGCGGTGGCACCGGCACCGGTGCGTGCCGCCGCGGCGGCGCCGAGCCTGTCGCAGCAGATGGTCGGCGCGGTGATGGTGCAGGTCGCCAGCTTCTCCAACCGCGACAACGCCAACCGCGCGATGGGCCAGCTCAGTGCCGCCGGCATCGTCGGCGCGACCATCAGCGACATCGCCGCCGGTGGCCGCACCCTGTTCCGCCTGCGTGTTCCGGCAAGCGACCATGCCAGTGCGGCGGAACTTGTCGGTCGCATCGCCGGTCTGGGCCTGGGTTCGCCGCAGATCGTCAAGGACTGATCCGCCCGGGCCGGTGCTGCCGGCCCATGCTCCCCCGGCCTTACAATGGCCGTTACGTTCCACCCTCCATTCCCGGCCGTCCCCTGGAGCCTGCTGTCCAATGAATTTCCGTTCCGCCGCCACCGCCCTGGCCGCCACCCTGGTGGTGGGCCTGGCTTCCGCCCAGACGCCGCTGCCGACTCCGGCCACGCCGGCGCCCGCCGCCGCCGCCGCCCCGGCCACCGTCGCCACTCCGCCGGCCCCGGCGCCAAGCGTGTCCAAGGCCTGGGTGCTGATGGATTACGCCACCGGCCAGGTGCTGGCTGGTGAAAACATCCACGAGCAGCTGGCCCCGGCCAGCATCACCAAGGTGATGACGTCCTACGTGATCGCCGCCGAGGTCAAGAACGGCAAGGTCCGTGCGGATGACCAGGTGATGATGAGCGAGCGCGCCTGGCGCGAAGGTGGCGCCGGCACCGATGGGAGCTACAGCGGCTTCCCGGTCAACCAGACCGCGCGCCTGGAAGACATGGAAAAGGGCATGGCGATCCAGTCCGGCAATGATGCCGCGATCGCCTTGGCCGAACATGTGGCTGGCAGCGAAGAGGCCTTTGCCTCGCTGATGAACAGCTACGCCGCCAAGATCGGCATGAAGGACTCGCACTTCGTCAACGCCCATGGTCTGACCGCGCAGGGCCACCACAGCACCGCCTACGACCTGGCGCTGCTGGGCCGCGCGATGGTCCGCGATTACCCGGAAACCTACGCGTACAACAAGATCAAGGAATTCCAGGTCGGCAACATCAAGCAGCCGAACCGCAACCTGCTGCTGTGGCGCGATGGCAGCGTGGACGGCATCAAGACCGGCCACACCTCCGAGGCGGGCTACTGCCTGATGAGCTCGGCCCAGCGTGGCGACCAGCGCCTGATCGCGGTGGTGCTGGGCGGTGCGTCGGAGAAGCAGCGTGCCGATGACAGCCTGGCCCTGCTGAACTGGGGCTTCCGCTTCTTCGAGACCCACCGCCTCTACGAGCCGGGCAAGGCCGTGGCCGAGCACAAGGTCTGGAAGGGCACCACCGACAAGGTGCAGCTGGGCGTGGCCCAGCCGATGCTGGTCAGCGTGCCGCGCGGCCGCTACAACGACCTGAAGCCGAGCATCGACGTGCCCAAGACCCTGGAAGCACCGTTCACCGCCGGCCAGCAGATCGGTACCGTGAAGGTCACCCTGGATGGCAAGGTCATCGCCGAGGCACCGTTGGTGGCCGTGGCCGCCGTCGAGCAGGCAGGCTTCTTCAAGCGCCTGTGGGACAGCTTCTGGATGTGGTGGGAATCGGAATGATCCACGCCCTGGCGTGGTGAAGGAAAAGGCCGGCGAATGCCGGCCTTTTCCGTTTTCGGGATGCCGGCTCCGCATGATTCCCGCCGGATATGGGTAGTGCCGGCCGCTGGCCGGCTCCTCATGAACCCATCCGGATGTGGGTAGTGCCGGCCGCTGGCCGGCTCCTCATGAACCCATCCGGATGTGGGTAGTGCCGGCCGCTGGCCGGCTCCCCATGGACCCATCCGGATGTGGGTAGTGCCGGCCGCTGGCCGGCTCCTCATGAACCCATCCGGATGTGGGTAGTGCCGGCCGCTGGCCGGCTCCCCATGAACCCATCCGGATATGCCGGCAGCCGGCCAGCGGCCGGCACTACCCTCAGCCCCTCGCTTACAGCGAGCCATGCAATAACCGGTGTGCCGACCAACGGTCGGCACCTACCCGTTTCACCCTCAGCCCCTCGCTTACAGCGAGCGGCTGATGGTGAAGCTGCCGAACACCGGTGCTTCGCGCTGGCCGTTGAACTCGCGCGTGCTGTGGTAGCGCGCCGCGGCGAACTTCCAGCGCCCGTACATCACGGCCACGCCGTAGCCGCCGTAGGCCACCACATGGCGCTTGTCCACGCTGTGACTGTTGCGGAACGTGTTGCCATCCAGCGTGATGTCGCGGATCACCCAGGCAGCGTCCGAGGTCGCGAACAGGTGCCAGGACCAGCCATTGGGACGGCCGCTGCGGGTCGGCGCAGTGTTCTCGCCGGCCGGGCGCAACGGCGTGCTGCCGAAGTCGTCCGGCAGCTTCCAGCCGAAGCGCACTTCACCGCCGAGGTTGGCCTTGGTTTCCAGGTTGCCGATCGACCCGCCGTAGTGGCTGATCGCGTCCCAACCCCAGCCGTCGGCATTGACGCTGGCATCGCCGGGCCAGCGGCGCATGCGCTCATGGGTGAGCATGAACAGCGGCTCGTTGTGCAGCTGGTTGTCCCAGCCCTTGAATTTCTCGTCGCCCAGCACTTCGTGCACGGCATTCTGCACCTGCTTGCCCTGTGCCCACGGGCCGACCACGCCCAGCGTCAGCTGGGTGGTCTGCAGGCGGTCGCCGCTGCGCGCATTGAAACCGAAGTTTGCGATCAGTACGCCGGCGTAAGGACGGTCGTCCTCGATCAGGTCCCTGCGGCTGAAATCGGTCGGGGTGAAGATGCCCTGGCCGATGCTGAAGATCATGTTCTGCTGTTCGAACCTGCCCGGATGCAGCCCTTCCAGGTACTGGTTCACCCAGCGCGCCATGCGCGGCAGGCAGGGGTCGTCGGTGTAGTCGACCAGATTGGGCGAGACCAGGGTCAACAGCGCCCCGTTGGTGTAGCCCTGGTCCTGGTGGCGGCCACCAAACAGGTCGTTGTCGACGCGGAAGTTGATCTGCGGCGGGTGGTCGCGCATCGCGTCCGGGCCACATTGTTCGGCCGCCTGGGCGGCAAGGGGGAGGGCAGAGGCCAGCAGGCCGGCCAGCCCCAAGGCTGCGACACTACGCATGGATGGAATGCTCATGGGGAAGGGGACGGTTTTCAGTCGTTGTATGCAACGCTACGGTACTCGCGCCCGCGCGGCGGAACGAGCACGTTCGAATCACTTGTCTGTTCCGAAAACAACATTGTCCAGCGGACACAATTTGTTACCCGCGCAAGCGCCGCGGGTCTGGTGTGAAGGTGACCACTGGCCGCCATACGATGCCTGGGCCAGTGCGTGACAGCAGATTGCAGTCAGCTGCCGTTGGGCTTTCGCCCCGCGCCTCTGGGTGCTCTGCAACGCAGCAGGCCGCCGGTGCCGTCTTTGACGTTGATGAATACTCTTGGGTTTGTTGCCCTGCGGCCCGATAATGGGTCCATGGAAATCAAGTCCGACAACCCCGACCACGGCTTCCAGTTCCCCGGCCAGTTCGAGCTCAGCGCCATGGGCCCGGCCAACCGCGGCCTGGAACATGAGCTCCCCCGCCTGCTGCTGGCTGCCGGCATCGATGTCGTCAATGAACGCATCAGCTGGAAGCATTCCTCCAACGGCAAGTACGTGTCCGTCCGCATCGTGTTCAAGGCTGAGAGCCGCGAACAGTACGACCTGGCGCACCAGGCGCTGCGCGACCACCCGGAAGTGAAGTGGACGCTGTAGCCGACAGCTGCCCGGCTGAAGCCGCCCCCGAGGACCGCGCGCCGCGTCCGGCGCTGGTGCGTGACCTTGGCCGCCAGGCGTACGAGCCGGTGTGGCGCGCCATGCAGCGCTTCACCGACCAGCGCAGCGACACCGATGCCGACGAATTGTGGGTGGTCGAACACGACCCGGTGTTCACCCTGGGCCAGGCCGGCAAGGATGAGCATGTGCTGGCGCCGGGCGATATCCCGGTGCTGCATGTGGACCGTGGCGGCCAGGTGACCTATCACGGCCCCGGCCAGATCGTGGTCTACCCGCTGCTGCGCCTGCCGCGCCTGGGCATCGGTGTGCGCGATTACGTGTGCCGCATCGAGCAGGCCATCATCGATACGCTGGGCGAGTGGAACATCGGTGCCGAACGCCGCGAGGGCGCCCCGGGCGTCTATGTCGGCGGCGCCAAGATCGCTGCCCTCGGCATCCGCGTGCGTCGCGGCTGCACCTTCCACGGCCTGGCCTTCAATGTGGCCATGGACCTTGAACCCTTCCACCGCATCAATCCCTGTGGCTATCAGGGGTTGCAGGTGACCTCGGTGGTAGACTTGGGCGGTCCCTCCGGGATGGAGGCCGTCAAGCCGGTGCTGCTGGACCACCTGGCCCGCCAGTTCGGCCTGCTGCTGCAGCACACCCCCGAACTGCCCGATCTTTCTGCGGCCGCCTGACCGCCCCCGGAACTGCCATGACTGAAACCACCGCCCGTTCCATTCCCCTGCAGATCGTGCAGGGCGACTCCCCGTCCGCCGCGCCGTTGCAGGCCGGGGTCAAGCAGCTGGGCGGTGACAAGATCAACCGCTCGCCGGTGCAGTTCGCCGACGCGCCGGTGCTGCGCAAACCGTCCTGGATCCGCGTGCGCATTCCTTCGGGCAATGCCGTGCAGAACCTGAAGGCCAAGCTGCGCGAAAACCGCCTGGTGACCGTGTGCGAGGAAGCCAGCTGCCCGAACATCCACGAGTGCTTCGGCCACGGCACCGCCACCTTCATGATCCTGGGCGAGGTCTGCACCCGCCGCTGCTCGTTCTGCGACGTGGCCCACGGCCGCCCGAAGCCGCCGGATGCCAACGAACCGGCCAGCCTCGGCCAGACCGTGGCCGACATGGGCCTGAAGTACGTGGTGGTGACCAGCGTCGACCGCGATGACCTGCGCGACGGTGGTGCCCAGCACTTCGTCGACTGCATCACCGCCATTCGCGAGAAGTCGCCGGGCACCCGCATCGAAGTGCTGACCCCGGACTTCCGTGGCAAGGGCCGCATGGAGCGCGCGCTGGAGATCCTGGCGCAGAACCCGCCGGATGTGTTCAACCACAACATCGAGACCGTGCCGGACCTGTACCGCAACGTGCGCCCGGGTGCGGACTACCAGTGGTCGCTGAACCTGCTGAAGAACTTCAAGGCGCAGCATCCGGACGTGCCGACCAAGAGCGGCATCATGCTGGGCCTGGGCGAGGACTTCGAACAGATCAAGGCCACCCTGCGCGACCTGCGCGCGCACGACGTGGACATGATCACCATCGGCCAGTACCTGCAGCCGACCGCACACCACCACCCGGTGCTGAAGTACTGGACCCCGGAAGACTACAAGGCGCTGGAGGACTACGGCTACGAGCTGGGCTTCAGCCATGTTGCCTCCGGCCCGATGGTGCGCTCGTCGTACCACGCCGACGTGCAGGCCAAGGGCGCCGGCGTCTCCTGAGGTGGGTGCGGGCCTCCTCACTGGTGGGTGCGGACCGTTGGTCCGCACGCTTCCGCCGGGCATGGCCCGGCGCTACCGGTAGCTGCTGACCTCTTCCCGGGTGGGTGCGGACCGTTGGTCCGCACGCCTTCGCCTGCATTCACAATTTGCTACACCGGCCCGGCTAGGCTGGTTTTCCACCGAGCGCGGCCGGGTGACAAACCCGGCAACTTTCGGCACTGTCGTGGTGTCTTAACACCCCGCAGTCTTCCCCTTGGCAAGGCGCCTTCGAGCACGTCAATGAAATTCAAAGCCCCCGCATTCCTGATGGCCCTGGCGCTGGTCGCGCCACTGGCGTTGGCGGCCAAGGCCGACTCGCCCGCATTGCCCGCGGCGGCCACCGCCGACCAGGTGACCACCTCCAAACTGGTGTACGGCCTGCTGTCCGACAGCCGCTACGCCTACCGCCCGCGCGCGCTGGACGAGGCCACCTCCAAGGACGTGTTCAAGCGCTATCTCGAAACGCTTGACGGTGGCAAGCAGTACTTCACCCAGGCCGACGTGGCGCGCTTCGCACCGTTCGAGGCCAACATCGCCTCGGCCATCCGGGGCGGCGAGCTGGAGCCGGCGTTCCAGGTGTTCGCTGTCTACAAGCAGCGCGTCGGCGAGCGCGTGGCGTACGCGCGCAAGCTGCTCAAGCAGGAGCCGGACTTCACCACCGACGAGCGCTTCGAGTACGACCGCAAGAAGGTGCCGTGGGCGGCCAGCAGTGCCGAGCTCGATGAGCTGTGGCGCAAGTCGGTGAAGAACGATTGGCTGCGCCTGAAGCTGGCCGGCAAGAAGCCGGATGACATCCGCAAGACGCTGGACAAGCGCTACGCGACGCTGGAGAAGTCGGTCAATGAACTGAAGGGCGAAGACGTCTTCCAGTTCTTCATGAATTCGTACACCAGTGCCGTTGACCCGCACACGGATTACTTCACCCCACGCACCGCCGAGAACTTCAACCAGGCGATGTCGCTGTCGCTGGAAGGCATCGGTGCGCAGCTGCAGCGCCAGGACGATGTGGTGGTCATCCGCGAGATCATTGCCGGTGGCCCGGCCGCGGTGGATGGCACGCTGAAGCCGGGTGACCGCATCGTCGGCGTTGGCCAGGGCAAGTCCGGCCTGGTCGAGGACGTGATCGGCTGGCGCATCGACGATGTCGTGGCCAAGATCCGCGGCGCCAAGGACACCCAGGTCAAGCTGGAATTCATCCCGGCTGCCGAAGGCGCCGATGGCAAGCACCACACCCTGGTGCTGACCCGCCAGAAGGTGCGCCTGGCCGAACAGGCCGCCAAGGGGGAGACCATGACCATCCCGGCTGCCAACGGCGAGCCGGCACGCAGGATCGGTGTGATCAAGCTGCCGACCTTCTACCAGGACTTCGAAGGCCGTCGCCGCAATGCCGCCGACTACGCCTCGGCCACCCGCGACGTGGCCAAGCTGCTGGCCGGCTTCAAGAACGACAAGCTGGACGGCGTGGTGCTGGACCTGCGCAACAACGGCGGTGGTTCGCTGGATGAAGCGATCGAACTGACCGGCCTGTTCATCGAACAGGGGCCGGTTGTGCAGGTGCGCGAATCCGGTGGCCGCGTCACCGTCAACAGCGACCGCAACCAGGGCGTGGCGTGGGATGGCCCGCTGGCGGTGCTGATCAACCGTGGTTCGGCCTCGGCCTCGGAGATCTTCGCTGGCGCCATCCAGGACTACGGTCGCGGCCTGGTGATCGGTGAAACCAGCTTCGGCAAGGGCACCGTACAGAACATCGTCGACCTTGACCGCTGGCCGAGCGGCGAGACCCAGCGCTTCGGCCAGGTCAAGCTGACCATTGCCCAGTTCTTCCGCATCAGCGGCAGCAGCACCCAGCACAAGGGTGTGGTGCCGGACCTGGCCTTCCCGGCCAGCGTCGATGCCACCGAGTTCGGCGAGAGCACCTACGACAACGCACTGCCGTGGACCCGCATCGCCGCCGTGCCGCACACCCAGTACGGCAACTTCGCGCCGTTGCTGCCGAAGCTGGAAACCCGTCACGACGCGCGCATCGCCACCGACAAGGAGTTCCAGTGGTGGAACGAGGACGTGCAGCAGTTCCGCACCGAAGCGGCGAAGAAGTACATCTCGCTCAACGAGGCGACCCGTCGCGCTGAGCGCGAGCGCCAGGATACCCAGCGCAAGGAGCGCCAGGTGCAGCGCAAGGAGCTGGGCCTGGCCCTGGACCCGCTGGCCGATGACAGCAGCGATGACGGCCTGACCGGCAACGAGCGCGACATCGTCAAGGATGCCGCGCGCGAGAAGGCTGCCGAAAAGCGCCCGGACCCGCTGCTGCGCGAGTCAGCCTCGATCCTGGCCGACGCGGTGAACCTGCTGGCCAACGACCGCCCGCTGTCGGCGCAGGTGCTGCCGCAGTCCACCGGTGCCGGCCGCTGGGCGGACTGAGCCGGCGACGGCATGTGATACCCGAGGGGCCGGCATTGCCGGCCCTTTTTTTCGTTTGGGGGACCTCGTTCACGGTAGCGCCGTGCCATGCGTGGCGGGGCGAAGTGCCACAAACGACTTAATCCCCTCCGTCCCCCCTTTTCCGTGCATGAACCGGCAGCAACGGCGGGGGCTGGCGGGCGTACTTTCGACCTGCCGCACACGGCCGCAGGACTACCCTTGGCGGTACCGTCCTCGCAGGAGTACCCATGCGGGCCTCCCGTCTTTCCAGTGTTGCCGTGGCGCTCGCCAGCGCCCTGATCCTGTCGGCCTGTGGTGGCCGCGCTGCTGACAGCACGTTGCTTCGCGAATCCTTTGATTCCGGCGACACTTTCTCGCGCACCGTCGATGGCCGTCCCGGTGACGCCTGCGAGGCCGCACGGCGCACCCTGCTCAGCCAGGGCTATGCCATCGCCCGTTCCGACGCGGCTCAGGTGGAAGGCAACAAGAACTTCCAGCCGCGCGAGGACGATCACGAGCAGCTGGTGCTGCGTATTTCCTGCGCACCGCGCGGGAGCCAGACACTGGTATTCGTCAGTGCCGTGCAGGATCGCTATGCGTTGAAGAAGAGTCCGACCTCGGCCAGTGTTGGCGTCGGTGCGCTCGGATCTGTATCGCTGCCGTTCGGCAGCAATGACGACTCGCTGGTGAAAGTGGCCAGCAGCACGGTTACCGATGCTGAGTTCTATCGTCGCTTCTTCCAGCGCCTGCAGCAGTACCTTCCGGCGGAGGCAGGCAAGCCCGTTCCGCCTGTGGCCACAACCCCGGAGCCCGCACCGGCGAGCACGGACCAGGATTGAACGTGCGCGGCAGATGGATGGGCGTGGCCCTGCTGCTGCCCGCGCTGGGCGCGGCAGCCACGCCGCTGGACTGTACACAAGGCCTGCTGCAGCGCCTGGGGTGGCACTTCGAAACACGCGCGATCGGTGCACCGCAGGTGCATGGTGGCCCTGTGTGCACCCGCGCGTCGCTGCCGGAGGCTCAGGCGGCAGGCGATCTGCGCGTGCAATGGCCGGCGGACATGCCCGCTGCAGCGCGCAAGGCGTTGCTGCAGCAGGTGCTGGACGACCCGGCTACGGTTTGCGCCTACGCCTTCCAGCTGGGTGCAGCCACGCAACGTGCCGCTGCTGCACTGCAGGGCAATGCAGGATTCCGCTTCTCTGGCCTGCAGCTCGGTTGGATCGGCTTCGGCCTGCACGGCGAACAGGCGCAAGGCTGGCAGCGCACGCGAAGCTTCGGCCGTGGTTTCGTGCCCATTACGGGCAACAGCCAGGCGCTGCAGGCGTTCTACAGCGGCAATGTGCGCGCCGAATGTGGAGTCGGTCGCCAGGTCGCACAACTGGCCACACAGCGCGAGCTGTATGGCGATGCGGCCTTCGACGCTGGATTCTCCGCAGAAGAACTGTCGATCGGTACGTTCCTCGCGCTGCACGATACCGACAGCATCCTGCTTGGCGCACACGCCGGTGACTACTTCGCCGATGGCAAGGCGGTGCGCACCTCGGCGATGGGCCGCCAGGCCTTCGTCGGTGTGCCTGGTTTCATCGAACATGTGTACGACAAGGGCACGCTGGACGACCTGAGCAACCAGGCCGAAAACTTCGTGGTGGTGTCGGTGGGCGAGGAGGCCGCGCAGGCGTTGGCCGCGCACGGCGGCCTTGCCTGGTACGACCAGCGCAATGCCGAGCTGTGGGCGCTGGCGCAGGACATCCCGCGTATCGGCCGGCGCTACTTCGAACGCCTGTTGTTCGAGCGCGACCCGGACCTTCGTGCACGGCTGGAACCGCGCTACCACGCCACGCTGGCACGCATGGACCGCCTGCTGGACGATCCGTTCTACCAGCAGTTCGTGATCTATGTGCATCCGCGCGGTATACGTCCCATCGGCTACCACATCGCCCGCCTGCTTGACCGCAACCCGCGAACCCCCTTTTCGATCGACCTGGCGGTGCACAATCTGCATACCACGCTCTACCGGCGTTGGCGCGAGGCGCAGCTGCGCCACTGCGCGGCTACCGGCAGGCCAGGCAGCCTGACCCTAGACCCCAACTGAAGGTGAAACAATGGATATTGCAATGATCGGCCTCGGCCGCATGGGCGCCAACATGGCCCAGCGCCTGCATCGCGGCGGCCACCGCGTCGTCGGCTACGACCCGGGCGAAGGTGCCCGCCAGCGCGCCGCCGAGGCCGGCCTGGAGGTGGTCGATTCGCTGGCCGCCGCGGTGGCCGCGCTGCCGGTGCCGCGCGTGGTGTGGCTGATGGTGCCGGCCGGCGAAACCGTCGACCAGACCCTGGGTCAGCTGACTCCGCACCTGGCCGAGGGTGACATCGTCATCGACGGCGGCAACTCCAACTACCAGGACTCGATCCGTCGCGCCAAGGCGCTGGCCGAAGACGACCTGGGCTACGTCGACTGCGGCACCAGCGGTGGCGTGTGGGGCCTGCAGGAAGGCTACAGCCTGATGGTCGGTGGTGAAGCGGCGGTGGTGGAGCAGATCGCACCGCTGCTGCGCACGCTGGCACCGGCCGAAGACCGTGGCTGGGGTCGTGTCGGCCCGTCCGGCGCTGGCCACTTCACCAAGATGGTCCACAACGGCATCGAGTACGGAATGATGCAGGCCTACGCGGAGGGCTTCGCGCTGATGGAGCGCAAGCAGGAAATGGAACTGGACCTGGCCCAGGTGGCCGAAGTCTGGCGCCACGGCAGCGTGGTGCGCTCGTGGCTGCTGGACCTGAGCACCGAAGCCCTCAAGCGCAATCCGTCGCTGGATGGCATCGCGCCGTACGTGGAGGACTCCGGTGAAGGCCGCTGGACCGTGGCCGAAGCGATCGCGCTCGATGTGCCGGCACCGGTGATCACCCTGTCGCTGCTGGAACGCCTGCGCTCGCGCGAATCCAATTCGTTCACCGACCGCCTGCTGTCGGCGATGCGCAACGAATTCGGCGGCCACGCGATCAAGAAATCGTAAGCACGAAGCCGGGGTCGGATCCCTTTCCGTAGGAAAGGGCTCTGACCCCATGCAGGCAGTCGAGCATGGCTCGACTCTGCCAAAGCCGTCTCCGATGGCTTCCACGTCGATGTGTCGACCAAGGTCGACACCTACCGTCGGGCGCGGGACTCTGTCGAAGGCGGGGTGGGTCCGGCTCCCGCAACCGGACCCATCCTGCCATCTCACGGATTGCCGGTTTTTGCCGTTGCTGTTGAGGTTGCCGGCCAGCGGCCGGCACTACCACGGGTGCAGGGCGCAACCCTGCCGATCACCCCAACGCGATCCGCCGCCCTTCGCGCGCACTGTCCATGCCTGCCTGCAGCAGCCGCATCAGCTGCAGCGCCTGCACCGGATCGACCGTGGCTTCGCAGTCGCCATGCATGGCCGCGGCGAACTGCGCATACAACCGACGGTAGTCACCGGGCAGATTGTCGACGGTGCCGCGCTGCACGTTGTCCTCGGCATCACAGCGCACCAGCTCGCCATGCCGCGGGTCGATGCCCCAGCCGGGTGCACCGGGCGCCACACCGCGGCGCAGCTGCGCTTCCTGTACATCCAGGCCGTGCTTGATCCAACTGGCCTTGCTGCCATGCACGCTGAAATGCGGCGTGGGAGCTGCCACCAGGGAACCGGAATGCACGATCGCGCGATGCCGCGGGTAGTGCAGCACGGCGTGGAAGTAATCGATGGCGCTGCCGCCATCGCGCTGCACGGCCAGATCAGCATCGATCGCTTCGGGCCAGCCGAACAGCACCAGCATCTGGTCCAGCAGGTGCGGGCCCAGGTCGTACCACAGGCCACTGCCGGGACCGTCCTGCTCGCGCCAGCGGTCACGCACCTGCGGGCGATAGCGATCGAAATGCACATGGCACTCGGCGATGTCGCCCAGTGTCCCGTCCGCAAGCAGCGCCTGCAGCGTGAGGAAGTCGGCATCGAAGCGCCGGTTCTGGAAGACGGTGGCGATGCGTCCGGCATCGCGTGCCGCAGCCAGAACGGCTTCGGCTTCAGCGACATCCAGCGCGAACGGCTTGTCGACCAGCACGTGCTTGCCGGCGGCCAGCGCTGCGATCGCCAGCGGCGCGTGCTGTTCATTGGGCGTGGCGATCACTACGGCATCCACGGCCGGGTCGTCGAACACCTCCTGCGGCGTGGCACGCACGTGCACGTCGCTGAACGCGCGCAGCAACGTGTCTCGCTGCGAACTGACGATGCTGTGCAGCACCAGGCCGGGTGTGTGCTGGATCAGCGGTGCGTGGAAGACACGGCCGGCGAGGCCGTAGCCGATCAGGGCCAGTTGCAGGTCGGGGCGCATGACAGAGCTCCGGCAGTGGGAAGGGCAGGGTAAACGACGCGGGCTCACGGGCCAAAGCTGAACGGTTGGCGTTGCAGGTAGCCCGATTCACAGCGGCATGACCGCAACGCCACGCCTGCTCTACGCCGGTTTGTCCAGACTGGCAGCACATTCCGAAGGAGTACGACACGATGAGCAATACGACCCGCACGCTGATTGCCTCCGCCCTGACGCTGGGCCTGGCGCTGTCCTCCTCGGCCGCATTCGCCAAGGATCCGGCCGCGAAGAGCCCGCCGACCAGCGCGCACCCGGCGACCCATGCTGATCGCCACGATTCCAACGAGCCGGTGACCGATACCTGGATCACCACCAAGGTGAAGGCCGACCTGCTCGCCAGCAGCAACGTTCCGGGTACCGAAATCAAGGTGGAAACCGTGAACGGCGTGGTCAGCCTGAGTGGTGCCGTAGCGAGCCAGGCCGAGAAGGACAAGGCCGTCACCACCGCCAAGGGCATCAAGGGCGTGACCCGCGTTGATGCAGCCGCATTGAAGGTCAGCGCTGCCGCCAAGCGCTGAACCCGTTGGGCGCCCCCTCGCGGGGCGCACGTTGAGCTGTAGGGCCGCGGCCATGTTCGGCTGGAACTCCAAGGCAGCCGAGCATGGCCCGGCTCTACAGGTCTGAGGACTGCGAACCTGTTCAGCCAACCAGGGGGGAAACCCCTGCGTTGTGACCGCCTGCGCTATATTGCCGGTTCCGCCGCAGCCGGACAGGGTCCGGCCGACGCCCTGCGGCCGTGCTGAAGAGGAACTATGGCGCTGGTTTTCAGTGACGACATCTGGGACCGCTGGCGGTTGCCGGCCCTGGCGCTGGCGGCCGCAGCGATCATCGTGGTGCCGTGGTTGACCCTGCGCAAACTGCAGCAGGACAACGAGCAGGCAATGGCCTGGGTCAACCATACCCAGGCGGTGGGCGTGGCCCTGCAGCAGCTCCAGGCTGATGTGCGCGACGTCGAATCGGCCGCATTGACGCTGTCCAAGGGCGTGGACGCACCCGGGCTGCGTGAGCGCATGGCCGCAGCCAACGACATTCCCGGTCGCTTGGCCGAACTGGGGCGGATGACCCGCGACAACCCCGACCAGCTGATCCGCATCGGCCGTATCGAATCGATGCTGGAAGGAAGGATGGCGCTTGCCCGCGAGCTGGCCAGATCTGAACCCAACAGCGATCAACGCGAGCTGGTGAAGGACCTGAGCACGCGCTATCCGATCCGTGGCCTGGTGGAAGAACTCCAGGCCAGCGAACAGCAACTGTTGACACTGCGGGCCGAGCAGGCGGCGCGCCAGCGCAAGCAGACCGAGCTGGTGTCTTGGAGTTCGCTGGTGATCCAGCTGGGACTGCTCGGCCTGGTGCTTTGGCTCCTGCAGCGGCAGATCGGGCGGCGCCTGCACGCCGAACGCCAATCGCTGCGCTCGGCGGCACGCGCGGCATCGGTGTTGCAGACCGTGCGCGAACCCATCGTGCTGCTCGACCGCGACCTGCGCGTGCAGTTGCATAACCCCGCCTTCGCCGAGCTGTACGGGCTGCAGGACGAACGCGCCGATGGCCTGCTGCTGGAAAACGTCGGCGACGGTGCCTGGAAGGACGCCGTCGTGCGCCAACGCCTGTCCGACGTGCTGCTGCGCGGCCGCGAGCTGTGGGATTTCGAGCACGAACAGCGCACCGCCGACGGCATGGCGCGCTACATGCTGCTGAACGCACGGCGCATGCCGCTGCCCGATACCGATGATGAAGTGGTGCTGCTGACGGTCAGCGATGTCACCATGCAACGCGCAGTCCAGCTGCGCGTTGAAGAGCTCAACCGCCAGCTGGAAGGCAAGGTCGCGCAGGTGTCCGAGGTCAACCGCGAGCTGGAGGCCTTCAGCTACTCGGTCTCGCATGACCTGCGCGCACCGCTGCGCCACGTCGCCGGATTCTCCGACAAGCTGTCGCGCCACCTCGGCGACGCTGCCGATGACAAGAGCCGTCATTACCTGGACGTGATCTCCAGTTCGGCCCGGCGCATGGCGGCGCTGATCGATGACCTGCTGGTCTACTCGCGCCTGGGCCGCGCGGCGATGCGCCAGCAGGCGGTGGACATGCAGTCGCTGGTGGCCGATACCCGCGCCATGCTCGATTCCAACCTGCAGGCCGAGGCGGAGAACAGTGGCCATGTGCACCAGGTGGAGTGGAGCATCGCGCCGCTGCCGATCGTGGTCGGCGATGAGAACATGATCCGCCAGGTCTGGCTGAACCTGCTCGGCAACGCGGTGAAGTACTCGGGCAACCGCGAACCGGCGAAGATTCGCGTGGACTACCAGCCGCAGCCTGACGGCGGTCATCAGTTCACGGTCAGCGACAATGGTGCAGGCTTTGACATGGCCTACGCCGGCAAGCTGTTTGGTGTCTTCCAGCGTCTGCACAAGGCCAGCGACTACCCGGGTACCGGCATCGGCCTGGCCAGCGTGCGCCGCGTGCTCACCCGTCATGGCGGCCGTATCTGGGCCGAGGCTGAACCGGACGTCGGCGCCACCTTCCACTTCTACCTGCCTCCCGCGATCGATGCGGACAAACAAGGGCCTTCTGCATGACCACTTTGCGCACCATTCTTCTCGCCGAAGACAGCCCGGCCGACGCCGAAATGGCGATCGACGCCCTGGAAGAGGCGCGTCTGGCCAACCCCATCGTGCACGTCGAGGATGGCGTGGAAGTGATGGACTACCTGTTGCGCCGTGGTGCTTTCGCCAACCGCGAGGAAGGCCTGCCGGCGGTGCTGCTGCTGGATATCAAGATGCCGCGCATGGATGGCCTGGAAGTATTGCGGCAGATCCGCGAACACGAAGAGCTCAAGCGCCTGCCGGTGGTGATCCTGTCGTCCTCGCGCGAGGAAAGCGATCTGGCCCGGAGCTGGGACATGGGCGTGAATGCTTATGTGGTCAAGCCAGTGGACGTGGACCAGTTCTTCGGCGCCGTACAGACGCTGGGCAAGTTCTGGGCGTTGATCAACCAGGCACCGGAACTCGAGTGAGCCCATGCCCTTGACCGGTCCCGCCCTGGGGGCGCTGCGCATCCTGCTGGTGGAGGACTCACCGGAAGATGCCGAGCTGATGTCCGAACAGATGCTCGATGCGGGCCTGGAGGCCCGCTTCGAGCGTGTCGAGAGCGAGGCCGAACTGCGCCAGGCACTGGCCGCGTTCCAGCCGGACATCGTGCTGTCCGACCTGAGCATGCCGGGGTTTTCCGGTGATGATGCGCTGCGCATCGTGCGCGAGACCTCGCCGGAAATACCCTTCATCTTCGTCTCCGGCACCATGGGTGAGGAGAATGCGGTGGCGGCGCTGCAGAAGGGCGCCAATGACTACATCATCAAGCACCAGCCGGCGCGCCTGCCGTCGGCGGTGGCACGTGCGATCCGCGATGCACGCAGCGCGATCGAGCGCGCACGGGTGGAAACCGAGCTGATGCGCGCACAGCGCCTGGAAAGCCTGTCGCTGCTCGCAGCCGGGCTCAGCCACGACCTGCGCAACATCCTGCAGCCGTTGCTGATCATGCCGGACCTGCTGAAGGCGCGTACCGACGATCCGCAGCTGCACCACCTGGCCGATGTCATCGCCGAGTGCGGCCGCCGTGGCCATGAGATGGCCGAATCGATGCTGTCGTTCGTGCGCGGTTCGCGCAAGCCGAGCGAGCGCATCGAGATCGATGGCCTGTTCGATGCGGTGGCACTGCTGTTGCGCAGCAACGTGCCTGATGCGGTGCGCCTGGAGTTGCAGGTGCAGGACGAAGGCCTGGTGGTCGACGCCAACTACACCGAACTGCAGCAGGTGATGCTGAACCTCGCACTCAACGCGATACAGGCGATGCCCAACGGTGGTCGCCTGAGCCTGACTGCCAGCCATGCCGGCCATCGCGATGGCGTGGACTGGATGCACATACGGGTCGCCGACGAAGGCATCGGCATGGATGCGGACACGCTGTCGCACCTGTTCAATCCGTTCTTCACCACCAAGGCCGACGGCACTGGCCTGGGGCTGATTTCCTGCAAGCGCATCGTTGAAGGTGCCGGCGGCAGCATTCACGTCAGCAGCCAGCCGGGGCAGGGCACCTGCTTCGAACTGCGCCTGCCGATGCACGAGGCCATCGATGGCAGCGAGCCGATCGAACAGCTGGTGGCCTTGGGCAGCGGCCAATCGATCCTGGTGGTCGATGGCGAAGCCACGCGTCTATCGCTGCTGGGCAATGCGCTGTCCAGCCAGGGCTACCAGCTGCAGTTGGCCTCCGATGGGCCGGCAGCGCTGCGCTGGATGCAGCAGGAGGCGATGCCCGCGCTGGTGATTGCCGATGCCGGCTCCAAGCTGCTGCCGGCCAGCCAGCTGCTGGGCGAGATGGCGACGTTGGGCTATCGCGGCCCGGCACTGGTACTGGAAGACCCGGCAGTGCCGGTCGCGGCCGATGCCTTCCCGGACGGCGTAGAGGTGCATGTGCTGCACAAGCCGCTGCAGATGCAGCAGGTCTTCCGCGCCGTGGCCGAAGCGCTGGGCTGATGCCCGGTAGTGCCGGCCGCTGGCCGGCATCCCAGTGTGGTGGAATCAATGCGGTTGCCGGCCAGCGGCCGGCACTACCGGTCCACGGTCTCCC